>CAYFJC010000018.1:0-22729 GCA_964343355.1 uncultured Gammaproteobacteria bacterium
TATCTAAATTATACGTGATTTCAGTAAAAAAAATTAACGAAAAAAACTTTGAAATTTTAATTAAACCCAATAGCTCTCTTAATGGATGGCAAAGAGTTTTTTTTCTTTTAAGTATCTTTATATTATGCGGAGGAATAGCAATAATTTTTTACTTTGTTGGCGCCACCATGATCTTACCTTTTGCAGGTATTGAACTCGCTGCAGTCTTTTTAGCCTTCTATCTAAATTTTAAATGGAGTGAGCAAAAAGAATTAGTAACTCTATCCCTTGATCATGTTGTAGTTGAAAAGGGACACAAACAAAAAGAATACACCTGGAGAGAATTCAGGACTTTTACTGCTTTTGAAATAAATAAAGTTAAAAAAGATGAAATTAATCTTGGTTTTAAATCAAAAGGACAAGCCGTGCTTATTGGAGATTTTTTAAATGCAGATGATAAACAAGAACTTCAATATGAGATTGCAAAAATCATTAATCACTTAAATGAATTAAATCCATCTCTTTAATTTTTTACTTACCTCAATTAGCTTCAAGCTTCCAATCTTAGGTATGCCATCTTTATAAGATATTTCAGCTTCGCCCTTTATTAGAGGTCTTAGATAATCAATAGCCTTTTTTGTAATCCCATAACCATCTTTAGTTATAAAGCTTTTAGGTAATTTTTTTTCGACATTAGCTATCTTAGATAGTGGCGCCGCCTCTATTTTCCAGGAGTAGTTTTTTGTTTTACCTCTTACAATAATTGGCATAACACTATTCATACCTTTGACAGCAAACTCAACTGCTTTAACTCCAACGGCTTGAGCTTGAAGTAAATCTGTTTTTGAAGAAAGGTGCCTAGCACTTCTTTGTAAATAATCAGGTACAGCCCAGTGAGTTTTTAATTTCAGATTTTTAGTAACAAGATTAGATAAATATGGAGCTACGCCTCCCAATTGAGCATGCCCAAAAGAATCTGTTGTATCAGACTCTGTTAAGAATTTACCTTTAGCATTTTTAATGCCTTCTGAGGCTACGATCACGCAGTAACCGTCCTCAACTACAGATTTCTTTACCTCCGCTAGAAACCTTTTTTGATTAAAATTAATTTCAGGGAATAAAATAATATGTGGAGCATTCGTGACTTCATTTTTAGCCAAACCACCTGCTGCAGCTATCCAGCCCGCATGTCGGCCCATAACCTCAAGTATGAATACTTTTGTTGAAGATTCTGACATAGATTTAAGGTCTAAAGAGGCCTCTTGAGTTGAAGTTGCTATATATTTAGCTACCGACCCAAATCCTGGGCAGCAATCAGTTAGAGCAAGATCATTATCAACAGTTTTAGGTATAGCGATACATTTAATATCATAACCAACTTTTGCGCCTAGTTTTGAAATCTTGAATGCAGTGTCAGCAGAGTCATTACCACCATTATAGAAAAAATATCCAATATTATGAGCCTTAAATACTTCAATAAGTCTTTCGTACTCAGAAGAGTCTTCCTCATAATTTTTTAATTTATATCGGCAGGATCCAAAAGCTCCACCTGGTATTTCCATCAAATTTTTAATCGACGATACTGATTCTTTTGAAGTATCTATAAGCTCTTCCCTTAAAGCTCCAATGATTCCATTTTTACCTGCATAAACTTTCCCAATTATATTAGGGTATTTTTTAGCAGTTAAAATTAAAGATGCCGCAGTTGCATTGATAACTGAGGTCACTCCTCCAGATTGAGCATAAAAAGCATTTCTTTTCATTTATTTATTTAAAATGTAATTTAGGCTATCGTATCAAAAAGATCTTAATTAGATAAGTTTTATATGAAAATACACATACTTGGAATTTGCGGAACCTTCATGGGAGGCCTAGCACAAATTTTAAAGGAATCAGGGCATGAGGTTAGTGGTGCTGATAAACAGTTTTATGCACCTATGTCTGATCACTTAGAAAAATTAAATATCAAGACTATTAAAGGCTATTTAGTTGAGACTATGCCTGATGCAGATCTTTATATAATTGGTAATGCTCTGTCTAGAGGAAATCCATGCGTAGAAAATATTCTTGATAACAAGCTGCCATACAAATCTGGTCCAGAAATGCTTGGTGAAATTCTAAAAGATAGAGATGTTATAGCTATATCTGGAACTCATGGTAAAACATCGACAGCCTACATGACATGTCATATCTTACTTTCACAAGACATAGATATAGGTTTTTTAGTTGGAGGCATTAGCAACATGATAGATGGCTCTGCTAGGCTTGGAAAAGATAAATTATTTGTTATAGAGGCTGATGAATATGATTCAGCTTTCTTTGATAAACGCTCTAAATTCATTCATTATTCACCAAATACCTTGGTAATTAATAATATAGAGTTTGATCATGCTGATATTTTTAACGACTTAGATGATATTAAGAGGCAATTTCATCATCTGGTAAAAATAATTCCAGGTAATGGAAATATCATTTATTTTGAAGATGATAAAAATACACTAGATCTTTTAAATCAAGGTAGTTGGTCTACTCTAATTCCCATAGGCGAGAGTGGGTCATATCAAGTTGATACTAAAGATAATCTTATACACGCTCTAGGCAATAAATATTCATTAGATAATTTTGAAATCTTTGGTGCCCATAATGCAAAAAATATCGTTGCAGCTATTACTGCAGCAAATATTAATGGGGTCTCTGTAGATAGCTCTATTGATGCCCTTAAAAATTTTGAAGGGGTAAAAAGAAGACTTGAAATAAAGTATGAAGACTCATCAACCATGATTATTGATGATTTTGCTCATCACCCAACAGCAATAAAATATGCCATTAATGCAGTTCAAAATAAATTTAAAGGAAGTAGTATTTTAGGGTTGATCGAATTGGGTTCAAATACTATGTCTGAGGGAGTTCATGGAGATGAGGTGATTAATGCATCATCAGCATTAAGCAAAGTAATTTGGCTTGATCCAAAAGATGTACTTGCTGGGAAATGTAGTAATACTTATAGTAGCGATAACCAATGCTTAGAATTAATAAAAGATGATATTAGCGAGTTTGATATTCTTTTAATTATGACGAATAAAAA
This sequence comes from uncultured Gammaproteobacteria bacterium, assembly GCA_964343355.1. Classification (GTDB taxonomy): domain Bacteria; phylum Pseudomonadota; class Gammaproteobacteria; order Magnimaribacterales; family D2472; genus MED-G78. Next base: position 3,065 of record CAYFJC010000018.1, read on the forward strand.
TAGTGAGAGACTATGGAGCCCAATCATTGAACACATCAAAAATAAATAAACTGCCAGTTTTTCCTCTAGGGCTTGTAGTCCTTCCAGGAACTATTCAATCTCTTCAAATATTTGAACCTAGATATATTGATATGGTTAAAAATTGTATGCAAAACTCTTCTGGCTTTGTAATTACTCTTCAAAGCAAGTCAGATGGTGATGTTGAGTTTGGAATTGTGAAGCAGGGCACTTATGTTGAAATAATTGATTTTAATAATAATCCAAATGGCCTTTTAGGCATAACAGTTAAAGCAATCAATAAAGTTGCTATTAAAGATATAGTCCAACAAGAGGATACTTTGCATATTGCTGAAATTAAACCCCTTACAGATCCTGCTGTTGATGATCAGGCTCTAATTGCAAAGCACCCCGAGCTTATTAACATCCTAATTCAACTAAAAGATCATCCAAGAATTAAGGTATTACCCCTAGAAATAGATTTAACTTCAGCAGACTCTGTTGCTTATCATTTGGGTGGCTTAATACCTCTAACTTCGCAAGAGAAACAAAGTATTCTTGAGGCTTTTGATGCATCTCAAAGGATGAATATTTTATCTAGATTAATTAATAAATTATCTGAAAAGTAAGATTTTTAAATCTATATTTTTAAAGGTGGTTTATTAGATTTTGTACGTACCCAATTTAAACTTTTTAATATTGCAGAAGATCCTACAATTTTCCTTTCTAACTTAAACTTTCCTGGATAATCTATAAATAGGAATCCTGTAACTATTGTTAATATTCCTTGACCTGGGAGCACAAGCATCATGACTCCACCAATTATTAAAAAGGCGCCTAAAGCATTTTTAATAATTAATATCATTAATCTTAAAATAGGGGTTTTTACTTTCCAAAGTGATGGATGTCTCTTCTCATGTAAAAAATAATCCTCAGGTATTTGAGCTACTAACCAACTTATACCCAATAAACTGAAGGTAAATATTAAAAGTGATGATCCTCCAAGCCATACTAGTATCTCCGGATGCTCGGCAAACCAATTAAAAATACTATCTATGAGACCTAATTCCACTATTAACTTATCTTTTTAACATATAATGTTTTAGTATATCTTATGACCCTAACTTGTAACTTAATTATCATTTCATCATCAAACCTTAAATAATCTTGCCAAAATTAAAATTAAAAGAAATATGCTTATTGGCACTTGAAGACAATAAAGCTCAAGATATTCTAGCTCTGGATGTTAGAAATATCTCAACATTTGCAGACTCCATAATTATTGCTTCTGCTAACTCAAATCGTCATGCTAAATCTATCTCAGAAAAGGTCGTTGCAAGTGTAAAGGCAAGCAAAGAATCCTTTCTTGGTGTTGAAGGACAAAGTGAGTCTGGATGGATATTAATAGATTGCGGTGAAGTTGTTATTAATATAATGAAAAATGAAATTAGAGAGTTCTATGACCTTGAAGGCCTTTGGGGAGAGACTACTCTTACTCAAACGCCTGATTAATGAAATGCAACATTATTAGTGTTGGCCATAAGCCCTCTCAATGGGAATCAGAAGGAATTAATTTTTACACCAAACAATTACCAAAGAACTTTGTAATTAACTATATTGATCTTAAAGGTAAACAGCATCCTAAAATGTCAAAGGATGAAGTAATAAAGTTAGAAGAAAACCTTATTTTAGAAAAGTTAAATCCTAAAGATAAAATAATTGTCTGTGATATGCATGGCAAAGACTTGTCTTCTGTAGATTTCAGTGAAGTCCTCAGCCAAAGCATTGATTTAAATCAAGATATCTCATTTGTAATAGGAGGATCTTTTGGCTTATCTAAAAGAGTTATTAGTCGTGCTGATATAAAATTTTCTGCTTCTTCACTTACTTTTCCACATAGACTTTTTAAAATAATTCTTATTGAGCAAATTTATCGCTCTTTTTCTATTTTCAATAATCAGCCTTACCATAAATGATAGACCTACAAGAAAGATTCATTGAAAGAAAAAGTTTTATATATAGATTATTTATCGTTTATTTTATGTTTGGAGCGCTTTTATTGGCAGTGTTATATCAAACATTTCAATTACAAATCGCTAATTACTCTGAATATGAAATTGCTGCATTGGAAAATAAAACTCATGAAATGAATATTCAGCCTACTAGAGGCATTATTTATGACAGAGATGGAAATATCTTAGTAAAAAATATTCCAACTTTTAACTTAATAGCTATTCCAAATAAAGTGGATGATCCTGAATCTTTTATAACAAAAATTAAAAGTTTTATAGATATAAGTGAAGAAGAAGAAAATATCTTCTATGAGAAATTTAAAAGCAAGGCTAGGTATAACAGGGAGCTTGTTGTTAAAACAGACTTGGATCAACAACAAATTGCCAGCTTCAAGGTTCGTAAACACAATTATCCGAATCTTCTTGTTGAAAAACGATATAGCAGACATAGCGATTTCCCAAATATTTTATCTCATGTGCTCGGGTATATTGGCTCACCATCAGACAATGAATTATCGAGCATACTTTCTAAAGCCATTCATCCAAGACAAGAAACAATTTTTAGTTATGCGAATGGCTTTATTTCTGGCAAGAGTGGTATTGAAAAAACATTTGATAATTCTCTAAGGGGTGAATTTGGTGAAAAGGTTTATGAAGTTGATGCAAGGGGCAAACTATTACAAGAAATAAGCTATACCAAGCCCAAAGAAGGCAATAGTATTTTTACTTCACTTGATCTTGGATCACATATAGCTGCAAATGAAGCCTTAAAAGGTAGAATGGGAGCTGTAGTTGCAGTAGAGATAGATACAGGCGCTATAGTTACTTTATTTAGCTCCCCCTCATACTCCATCAACGATTTATCTAATGGAATATCAAATAATCAATTTAATGCTTTAATTCAAAATCCAAATAAACCATTTTTTAATAGAGCGCTAAGAGGAAGGTATCCCCCTGCATCAACCATCAAACCAGCACTAGGAATATTTGGGTTACAAAATAAACTAATTGATTGGAATTTTTCTATTGAGGATCCTGGATTTTTTACCTTGCCAGAAGATGGAAGGATATATCGAGGTTGGAAAAAGGGTGGTCATGGCACTGTAGATCTAGAAAAAGCTTTAATAGTAAGCTCAAATACTTATTTCTTTTCTTTAGCCTACAGGTCTGATATTAATCAATTAGCTGATCATTTATCCCAATTTGGTTTTGGAAAAAAGGTATGCCTAGATTGTTTTGATGAAAATGAGGGTTTAATCCCTGATCCGCAATGGAAAAGAAACAAATTAAATTCAGGCTGGTCAAGAGGTGACACTGTTAATCTTGGAGTTGGTCAAGGATACATGGTTGCAACTCCAATTCAATTGGCATACTACAGCAGCATACTTGCAAAAAAAGGACCCATTAATAAATTATCTTTAGTTCAATCTGAGCTTAATCAGTTGGATTCTGAAATGGATTTAAATAATTTCACAAAAAAAGACTGGAATCGACTACATACAGCTATGACAGATGTAATTGATTCTCCAGCTGGAACCTCTAGAAGACTAAAGGATTTAAAATCATTTCAAGTTGCTGCCAAGTCTGGGACAGCTGAGTTAGTAAGTTTGGATAGTAAGGAGGATTACCTTTTAGTAAGACAAAATGAAGCTCAAAGAGATCATGCAATAATGATTGCATTTGGACCAATGCCTAATCCAAAATATGCTGTAAGTGTTGTAATTGAAAATGGAGAAAGCGGAGGGGCTGTTGCTGGACCTGTAGCAATATCAGTTTTAAAGGAACTAATTAAATAATGAGATTATTAAAATTTAGACGCTTTAATTTCTTCTACGATCCCTATCTACTTCTTTCTATCATATTATTATCCTTTATAGGACTCATTGTTTTATATAGCGCATCACAGGGCAATACAACTATTGTTATCAAGCAATCTATTTTTGTATTTTTTGGTATCATTTTAATGATTGGAGTAAGTCAGCCTGATCCAGCATTCTATAAAAATATATCAGGTTTATTTCTAGTTTTTTCTATTTTCTTAGTAATTTTAACAATTCTCTTTGGAAATGAAATTAATGGTGCAAAAAGATGGCTTGATCTAGGCTTGTTTACTCTGCAACCCTCCGAATTAATCAAAATAGCCTTACCAATTTTTCTTGCATCCTATCTTTATGATAAATCTTTACCAATTAATCTTAGACATACTTTTATTTCAATATTGATTATAGGTGCATCCTTCTTTCTTATAGTTTTTCAGCCAGATCTTGGAACTAGTATTGTTGTGCTCTTAGCTGGTTTCTATGTTTTATTTTTAGCTGGTCTTAGCTGGAAATTTATTGGTTCAGCTTTTGCTATGTTTATTCTTTCCTTACCTTTTTTATGGAATAATTTACTGGAGCCTTTTCAGCGGCAAAGGATAGCGACACTCTTCAATCCAGATGCAGATCCTTTTGGAACAGGTTGGAACATCACACAATCAAAAATTGCTATTGGTTCAGGAGGTATTTTTGGAAAAGGTTATGGTTCTGGCTCGCAAGCTCACCTTGATTTTTTACCAGAAACTAAAACAGATTTTATTTTTGCTGTTATAGCTGAAGAGTTTGGTTTTTTTGGAACACTTATCTTGCTATCTATTTACACATTTATACTTTTTAGATGTTTTTATTTATCATTTAACGCTCGAGATAGGTTCTGTAGACTAACCATTGGTGGATTAAGCTTAATTTTCGTTACTACAATTTTTGTAAATTTAGGAATGGTGGTTGGAATTCTTCCAGTTGTTGGTATGCCACTCCCATTTATAAGCATGGGAGGAACTTCTTTACTATCATTCTATATAGCTTTTGGTATTATTATTTCTATGGCATCTCATAAAAAATTAATCCAACAATGAAGTATTTTTTATCTATATTTATTATTTTTACTAACCTTAGCTTTGCTGATTATTCAAATCATCCCGAAGCCCAAGATTTAATAGACTCTCTGGTAAATGACCATAACTTTGAAAGAAGTTATGTTGTTAAGGTTCTTCAGTCTGCAGAAAAGAAAGAAAAAATTCTAAAGTCGATGTCTTCACCTGCAGAATTTACATGGACATGGGATAGATATAAAAAACTTTTTATAGAGGATAAGAGAATTGCAAATGGGAAGATCTTTATCACTAATAATAATGAATTATTTAATAAAGTAGAGAAAGACTTTGGAGTTCCAAGAGAAATTATTACTGCAATTTTAGGGGTGGAAACAAGATATGGAAAAATTAAAGGGAGTTACAGGGTGCTTGATAGTCTAGCCACGCTAGGCTTTGATTTTCCAAGACGCTCAAAATTTTTTAAAAAAGAATTAATTGAATTTTTTAAATTAACCAGAGAAAATAATTTAGATATTTATTCAATTCAAGGGTCTTATGCTGGAGCTATGGGATATGGCCAGTTCATTTCTTCAAGCTATAGAGCATATGCTATTGATTATGATGGAGATGGTTACGCAGATCTCTTTAATTCAGTTCCTGATGCTATAGGTAGCGTGGCAAATTATTTAAAAGTTCATGGATGGAAAAGAGATGGAGAAATAGTTCAATCAATGAAGTTTAATAATGTTAGAAAGCCATATAGCCAAAACAAGGAATCAATGAAATTCATACCATTAAATTTCACTGAAGGCACTAATGAGATTTATATCGTTAAAGAAGGCGATTCACTATTAGAAATAGCAATAAGCAACAACATAAGCCTTGAAGTATTAATGTCATTAAATGAGATAAGTAATCAAAATCTTATTAAAGTTGGCGAAAAGCTTCTTATAAATTCAAAAAAAGATCTTTATTTTATAGGTGATGATAATTTTATCGCCATTACCAAATATAATATTAGCCACTTCTATGCTATGGCAGTATATTATTTATCATTAGAGCTAAAATTATGAAAAAAATCCTCTCAATATTAATTCTCTCACAAACGCTTCTAGTTCAAGCTCAGTCCTTTCTTCCACCACCACCAGAGCTTGACTTAAGAAGCTATATATTAATTGAACCTAATACAAATACTGTTATAGCAGAATTCAATTCAGATAATCAAATTGAACCAGCAAGCATGACAAAAGTTATGACTAGTTATGTGATTGCTGATCAAATAGATAATGATTTAATCCAACTTGATGACAAGGTTCTCATTTCAAATAAAGCTTGGAAAATGGAAGGCTCAAGAATGTTTATTGAGGCGGGGAAAAGGGTTCCTGTGTCTGAGCTACTTAAAGGTATTATTATCCAATCTGGAAATGATGCCTCAGTCGCTATGGCTGAATATACTGGTGGAACTGAAGATGGTTTTGTAGATCTTATGAATGCTTACGCAGGATCATTGGGCTTAAGAAATACACTTTTTCAAAATGCTACTGGCTTACCAGATCCAAATCATTTCACCAGCACAGCAGACCTAGCAAAACTTACAGCAAGTTTTATTAAAAAGTTTCCCGAACATTATTCAATTTATAAAGAAAAACAATATACATACAATGACATAAAGCAATTAAATAGAAATAGATTGCTTTGGAAGGATGATTCATCAGATGGAGTTAAAACTGGGCATACTGACTCTGCGGGATACTGCCTAATAGGGTCTGCAAAAAGAGGTGATATGCGACTTATTACAGTTGTTGCTGGAAGTCCTTCTGATAATGCGCGTTTTGATAGCTCACAAAGATTGTTAGAGTATGGATTTAGATTCTTTGCAACCCAGAAACAATTATCTAAAGAGCAAGCTCTTAAGGAAGTAACTATTTGGGGAGGGCAATCTGATTTTGTTCAAATAGGATCTGCAGAAGATATTTATGTAACTTTACCGAGGATGGCTTTCAAGGATTTAGTTGTAAATTATAATTACAAAAATAATTTAAAGGCTCCAATCGTAAAAGGCCAAGTAATAGGTTCTATAGATATAGTGAGCCAAGATAAAATTGTATCTACATCCGAGCTTGTAGCTTTAAGTGATGTTGAAGCAAAGGGTTTCTTTGGAAGATTGTGGTCTAGTATTTGGTTTTGGGTTCTTAGCCTTTTTGGTTTAGCGAGTGACTAAAAATATCAAAGCTGTCTATCAAGGCTCCTTTGACTATCTTGATAATATTAAGGTCTCACCTTTAAGTAGGGCTTTTCTATTTTCTGACAGTATTTACGAAGTCATCCCTTTTCAGAATAAAAAATTTATTTGTGCAGCAGAACATTTTAAGAGATTGGGCTTTAGTGCATCTGAGTTAAAAATTAATATTAATATCCAAGAAATAAAAAATGAGATTTTTCATCTCTTTAAAAATTCAGATTGTTCAGATGGATATATTTATTATCAAATTTCAAGAGGTATAGATGACATGCGTTCGCATATATATAGTCCAGATATTCACTGCGAAACCTTCGGATATTTAATGCCCTTAGAATTTAAATCTAAGCCCCTTAAGGTAGCAGTTTGCGAAGATATAAGATGGGGAAGATGTGATATTAAAACTACCTCATTATTAGGCAATGTTCTACAAATGAATACTGCATCTAATCAGGATTGTGATGAAATAATTATGCATAAAGATAATATTATTACTGAAGGTGGTGCCAGCAATATTTTTTTTATTCAAGACAATAAAATATGTACTCCAAAATTATCTAATAAGATTTTACCAGGAATTACCAGAGCTATCCTGATTGAAGCTATTAAAGAAAATGACTTACCATTTGAAGAGGGTGACTATCATATAGACCTTTTAAAGCATGCATCTTGTATGTGGTTTACCAGTTCAACAAAAGGAGTTGCCCCAGTTAATGAGATAATTAACTGCAATAATCAGCTTGATTTAAATAATGAACTTATGAAACAGTGCCAGTCTTTATATCAACAAAAAATAACTAGTTAGGCCCAAGTTTGCATATAAGAGATTCTAGCTCGATCCAGAAATCTTTTTTTATTAAACCTTTAAGAGAAAGCTCAAGGTCATAAATACTTTTTTGCATTAGCTCTAAATCTTCTTTAGTTTGGTTCTTCATAAAAGATAAATAATCATTAATTTTTGATTGCCAAACCCCATTGTCCTTTAAATATATCTGAGGACTTTTATGCCTAGATGCTAGAGAGGCTAGGCTTGTTATTTTACCCATGATCCAGATTAAAAGTGGCCCACTATAACTGTCAGCTTTTCTTAAAGATTTTACAATCCCAAGTGCCTTTTTTGTCTGACCTTGAAGGATTGCATCCTCAAGTTCAAAGGGACTAAACTCAGCAGAATTAATCATATGATTTGTTATATCAGCTAAATCTTTTTTATCTTGATTTGAATCTAGATATAGAAGTTTCAGGAGCTCTATTTCATTTTGCTGCGCTACAAGATTACCTGAATTCATTTCAGATAAAAGCTTAACAACGTCAGATCTATAATTATCTGGAATAAAGCTTAAATTTTTCTTTAACCAAATCTGCTCCTCAAATGATTTAAGTTTTTTACACTCAATTACCAATGAATTTGCTTCCATTTGTTTTGCCCACTTAGAAACTAAACTTAATTTGTCTAAATGACTATTAACAATGATACTAATATTTTCATATTGATTTAAATCATCATCAAAGATCTCAGAGATAGCTTCTGGAATTTTTCCAGCCCCATGCCTTAATTCAATGATTAATTTAGAACCAAATAAAGACCCTCCTGCATTAGCGGCTATTGTTGATTTAACTTCCTTAAAATTCTCATCATTTAAGGTAATCTTCTCTATAAAACCCCTCGATGAAAGTGTTTCAAGGACTCTTGATTTGACATGATTTTTTAGAATGACCTCAGAACCAAAAATGAAAAAAATATTTGGAGATTTATCGAGATATTTACCTAAATTTATCGCCTCACATTTCAAAGAACTGTACCTCAAAAATTATTTGGCTTATTAACTGATCTTGAATTATTTGTTCCAGTTTCTTGATAGTTTCTCTTTCTGACATTGGATTTAATTCATTAACACTAAAGTTTTTTACAACAACTAGTTTTTTCATAAAGTTATTCTTTCCGTCAGAAAAATTAATTTCCATTTCACCCTTTATCTCACCCTCAAGTGCTCTTAATGCTGAACCGCCATAGGTCTTTCTTTCTTTTAGTTCATAGCTTTTAATAGTTAAACTTACTTTATTAGATGGATCAGTATTTAACTTTTTAAGTTTTAATTGAATGGTATCTGGAATTTCTTTAGCAAAGGTAATGCTACCAATTACAATAGCGCCCTGATTTCTCATTGGTTCAAATCCACAGCCTGCAATTGTTAGTAATGCTATAGAAAGAGCTATGAAGTTTTTTGTCATAAAGGTGCTACTTTAAATTGATATATTTATATTTAACTATATAACAAAATTAATAATTTTTTCTTTTATATAAATTACTTTTTTAATTTTATTATCACCAATTATATTAGAGACATTTTCTATCTCTAAAACCTCTAATTCAATTTCTTTTTCTGAAAGGTTTTTATTGATAATTATTTTTCCTCTAACTTTTCCATTTATTTGGACAACTAACTCAAATTCCTCCACTTCTAATAAATCTGCATTGAATTCTGGCCACCAAGAATCAACAGAAAGCTCATCCATTAAGAAATTATTCCACAAGTGCTCAGTTATATGCGGTGTTATAGGAGATAGCATTTTAAGAATAAAAACAATTGCTTCATCCAAGCAAAATTTTTGTGCATCTGAAGCATTGTCTGATTTAAATTCATCAGGGATAAAGTTACAAAGCTCCATCACCGAGGCAATAGCAGTATTAAAAGTTAACCTAACTTCATAATCATTCATTACTTTTTTAAGAGTGGCATGTGACTTTCGTCTAAGAGCTAACTCGTCTTTGCTGAATTCAAATTTATCTGTAAATCCATTATATTTTCTATCAGCAACTAAGTTCCATACTTTTCTAAGAAATCTTGAAGCCCCTTCTACAGAAGATTCACTCCACTCTAAGCTTTGCTCAGGAGGTGCGGTAAACATCATATATAGCCTGAGAGTGTCTGCCCCATACTTATCTATATATGGCTGAGGATCTACGGTATTCCCTTTTGATTTTGACATCTTAGCACCATCTTTTAGAACCATGCCTTGAGTTAATAATCTTTTAAAAGGCTCATCGCTTTCTACCATATCCATGTCTCTTAGAGCTTTATGGAAGAATCTAGAATAAAGCAGATGAAGAATTGCATGCTCAATTCCACCAATATATAGATCAACAGGAAGCCAATAATTTGAATCTTCTCCAAAGATTTCTTCATTATTATCAGCTGATGGGAACCTTGCGTAATACCAAGAAGAATCCATAAACGTATCAAAGGTATCAGCCTCTCTTTTAATATTTTCTGAAAGGTTTAAAAAATCTTGATTTTTACTTAATGGTATAGGAGCAGAACCTTTTTCTAATTCTGGCAGCACAACAGGTAATTCATTTTCTTCAAGTATTCTTGGAATTCCATCTTCATATACTACTGGAATCGGGCAACCCCAATATCTTTGTCTACTGATTCCCCAATCTCTAAGTCTAAATTGAATTAATTCTGTTCCAAGATTATTTTCTATTAGATATTCTTTAATTTTTTCAATGCCATCATCTGAACTCATCCCATTAAACTCAGATGAATTTATTAGTCGCCCTTTAGATAGAAGAGGTAGATCATCATCTTCATTAATCTCAATAACCTTATTAATCGAAATATCATATTTTTTTGCAAACTCATAATCCCTTTGATCGTGAGCAGGAACACCCATTACAACACCTGTTCCATAATCTAGAAGTACAAAATTTCCTATCCATACTGGCAATAATTCATTAGTTATTGGATGTATTACTTTTAAATCTGTTTTGAAACCTAACTTCTCAGCCTTAGCCATATCTGCTTCAGCTGCTGATGTTTCCTTACATTTTAGGAGAAAATTAGATATAGATTCATTATTTTTAGCTAAAGTTATTGATATCTCATGATTTGGAGATATTGCAAGAAAAGAAACTCCAAATATAGTGTCTGGCCTTGTTGAAAAGGCCGTAAGGTACTCATCAGAAGTTTCTAACTTATACTTAATCTCAGCACCGCTAGATTTTCCAATCCAATTTCTTTGCATTGTTTTAACATTTTCTGGCCAATCTAAATCATCTAGAGATGTTAAAAGCTCTTCAGCATAATCAGTTATTTTAAGAAACCATTGATCGATTTCTTTAATTTCAATCTGTGCTCCTGATCTCCAGCCCTTGCCATCTATAACTTGTTCATTAGCAAGAACTGTATTATCTACAGGATCCCAATTTACAATTGCTTTTTTTCTATAAACCAGCCCCTTGTCAGCAAATTTCTTAAAAATTAATTGTTCCCATCTGTAATAACTTGTATCACACGTTTTAAGTTCCTTTGACCAGTCATAGCTGAGACCTAAAGATTTTAATTGAGTTTTCATATGCTCAATATTTTCTCGCGTCCAATCATCTGGACTAACTTTGTTTGCAATAGCTGCATTTTCAGCTGGCAAGCCAAAAGCATCCCAGCCCATTGGCTGAAATACATTAAAATTATTCATTCTTTTGTATCTAGAAATTACATCTCCAATCGTGTAATTTCTAACATGTCCCATATGAAGTTTTCCAGAAGGGTAAGGAAACATAGATAAGCAATAAAATTTTTCTCTATCATCAGCTTTAACTTCGTATCTTTTTTCTTCTTCCCATGCAGATTGAATAACTTTCTCAATAACACTTGGATCATATTGCTCATTCATAATTTTTAAAGAACTCATTTTCTAGGTAGTTTATCGTATGCTCATTCTTATTAAATACATCATCATGCATCAATTCTTGGTGCAAAGAATGATTGGTTTCAATCCCTTCAACAAAAAATTCGTCTAAAGCACTCATCATTCTTTTTATACATGAACTTCTTGAGTTAGCTGTTGTAATTATCTTTGCTAATAAAGAATCGTAATAAGGAGGAACTTCATATCCAGAGTAAATATGAGAATCAAATCTTACTCCAAAACCTCCTGGAGGGTGCATTTTTGTGATTAACCCTGGTGATGGTCTGAATGTTCTAGGATTCTCTGCATTGATTCTGCATTCTATTGCATGACCTCTAAAAGAAATTTTAGATTGATCAAGGGTAGTTGGAATTCCAAGAGCAATCTTTAATTGAGCCTTAACTAAATCAAAGCCTGTAATCATTTCTGAGACAGGATGCTCTACCTGTATTCTCGTATTCATTTCTATAAAATAGAAGGCATTATTTTCATATAAAAATTCTAGTGTTCCAACGCCTTCATAATTAATGTCTTTACATAACTTAAGACATGCATCGAGAGTATTTGAAAGTGATTCTAGATTAATATTAGAAGCTGGAGCTTCTTCAATGAGCTTCTGGTGCCTTCTTTGGATACTGCAATCTCTAGTACCAAGATGAATTACATTACCTTTACCATCTGCAACTATCTGAACTTCTATATGTCTAGGGTTTGATATAAATTTTTCAAAATAAACTACTTTATTACCAAAAGCATTCATAGCCTCTTGCATTGTTATCTCTAAGCCATCTAATAGCCCATCTTCTGATTCGATAAGACGCATTCCTCTTCCACCACCTCCGGCGGTAGCTTTTATCATTAGAGGATATCCAACATTTTTAGCAATAGCATGAATTTTATTTGGATCATCTGGAAGATCATCTTTGTATCCTGGAACAACTTGAATACCTGCCTTTTCAGCAATGCTTTTTGCCGTAATCTTATCTCCCATCATTTTTATAGTTTTAGAGTTAGGGCCAATAAATTTAAAACCACTTTCTTCACATTTTTCTGCAAAACTAAAATCTTCTGCCAAAAATCCATAACCTGGATATATGGCATCTGTATTTGTTACCTCTGCGGCAGAAAGAATTGAGGGAACATTGAGATAACTTTCTAATGGACTAGCTGGACCAATACATACAGTTTCATCTGCAAACTTCAGATGTTTAAGATTTTTATCACCCTTAGAGTAAACAGCGACTGTTTTTATTCCAAGCTCTTTACATGCTCTAATTGCTCGTAAGGCTATCTCTCCTCTATTGGCAATTAGTACTTTATGAGACATATTATTCTATGATGATAAGAGTCTGATCAAATTCAACAGGTTGACCATCCTCAGCAATTATAGAAATTACTTTTCCACTAAATTCTGATTTAATTTCATTCATCATTTTCATAGCCTCAACAATGCATATAACATCACCTGATTCCACATGATCACCAACATTAACAAATGGCGGCTTTTCTGGATTAGGCTTTCTATAGAATGTTCCTACTATTGGAGATTTAACTTCATTTCCTGAAGGCTCTGGCTGCATTTCATTTTTGTCAGGATTGGGTAAATGAGCTACGTTAGCTTGAGGTGCATTTACATTAATAGAGTTATTATTTCCTCGTGAGATCCTAACAGATTCTTCGCCCTGACTAACCTCTATCTCACTTAGATCAGACTCTTGCAACATTTCTATTAACTTTTTTATCTTTCTGATATCCATATTAGGACCCCTTAAATTTTGAAATTGCTTCTATTAATGCTTTTTCATACCCATCTATACCCATACCTGAGAAAACTCCTTCAGCTATATCTGAGAAAAAAGATTTATGTCTAAAGTCTTCTCTTGCAAAGATATCTGAAATATGGATTTCATAAAACGGAATACTTACTCCAAGCAAAGCATCTCTCATGGCAATACTAGTATGCGTATAGGCAGCGGGATTAATTAAAATAATATCCACACCTGAATTTCCAGCTTCATGAATTGCATCAATTAATTCATGCTCAGCATTAGACTGGATAGCATTTAGATTACATTCATTTTCATTCGCAATCTTTTTTAACTTAGAATTTAACTCATCAAGACTGAGATTTCCATAAATATCCTCTTCTCTTTTACCAAGTAAATTGAGATTAGGGCCATTAAGTAATAGTATTTCCATTTTTACTGATTTTAGCTGTATTTTCTTCGGTATTATAGGATTTTATCAGAAATTCTAAATGACAAGGTTTCCATTGGATAACAAAAACCAGCTTCTGCACAGCCTCGATAATATATTGTAATAATATCTCGATCTATATTAACGGTCTCTGGCATTGATGCTGATATTTCAAATTCATCTTTTAAAATCAACACATTACCAAAAAAAATATCATCATATCTACTTTGGTTACTTTTCTTTATTGAATATTCAATATCTAATTTATTATATTTAATCTTTATATCGTCTAAATATAAATAATGCTTTGGAGCAATTTCCCATTTTAAAGTCGCATCAGCTCTGTTTACTAGAATTGAAAGCTTAAAAGCATCTTTGGCGCTTAAGATATCATTTTGTTTTTCTATCTCATCTAAAAGATTGGCCTCTAAAAGGTTTCCATGAATAAATATCAATAAAAAGTATAATAAGTTAGAAGCTCTTGATGACATTCCATCATTATATGAAATTAATGTTAAAAAGAGATTATTTATTTAATTTTATAAAGTCTGTGTTTTAAATGTCTTATCAAAAAATTTTGCTAAATATATTTTTTCTTTTACCTGCCTGGGTGCTAAGAATCTTTGTATGGAAAAAAGATGTTTACATAAGAGGCCAAGTTTTAGATTTTAAATCTTCAATACTTATAGCATTAACTCCATCAAGCCTTCTAACAAAGGTTGAGTTTGCTGATGATTTAAGAAATGCAATTAATGATGCAAGAATTGCTATGCCAGTTTCTGCTAAGTCTTTAGTTGAAGTTAAGACTGTAGATCACGAATTATTATCTGAGGGTTCATCAATATTATTAAGAGAATACACACCAAAGGTGCTTACTACCGAAAAGGTAGTTTTATATTTTCATGGAGGAGGTTATGTTATTGGAGATGTAATGACTCATGACAGATGGGTCTCAAATATGGCAAATATTCTAGAAGCTAAAGTTTATTCATTAAATTATAGATTAGCGCCTGAAAATAAATTCCCAAAAGCAATTGATGATGCATGTTTGACTTTGGAGTGGTTAAATAATCTAGGATATCAAAATAGTAATATTAGTTTATGCGGAGATAGTGCAGGAGCTCATCTTGCAGCAGCTACGTCTAATCACTTAGCAATGAGCAATAAATCAATGCCATCAAGCCAGTGTTTAATTTATCCAATGACTGATCCTTCATGCTCATCCGAATCCCATAGTCTATTTGGGGATGGTTATTTCTTAACAAATGATACAATGGTGTGGTTCTGGGAGCAGCTAAGAGGTTCTAATAATGATAATGAAGATATCAGATTTGATTTAAGCAAATTCCCAATTAATTTAAAGAATCCAAAAACATTAATTATTACTGCTGGATTTGATCCTTTGTGTGATGAGGGTGAAGAATACGCAGCCCTATTAAATAATGCAGGAGTTAGTATCGAACATATTCATTATCCAAATATGTTCCATGGTTTTGTAACTATGACAAAATTAAAAGCCGCCAAATATGCAGCTGAAGATTTTTTAAGTGATTATAAAAAAATATTATGAGTAAATTATTAGAAATTAAAAACTTATCTGTAGATTTTAATGTCAGAGATACAAAATTTAGAGCTGTAGATTCTATCAGCCTAAGTCTTGATAAAAATGAAACTATGGCTTTAGTTGGAGAGTCAGGCTCTGGTAAGTCAGTTACAGCCATGTCAATTCTTCAACTCCTACCCGACCTAAAAGCTTCATATGGAAATGATTCATCTATATTTTTTGATCAAATAGATATTTTGAATGCCTCAAAGAAAGAATTACGTTCTATTAGAGGTAACCAAATCTCTATGATCTTTCAAGAGCCAATGACATCATTAAACCCATATCATAAAGTTGGAAAACAAATTATGGAATCTTCCTTGCTCCACTCAGGTCTCTCAAGATCAGAGGCTGAAGAGGAGGCAAAAAGCCTTATGAAATTAGTTGAAATACCAGATGTTAATAGAAGATTTAACGCATATCCTCATGAACTTTCAGGAGGCCAAAGACAAAGAATTATGATTGCTATGGCTCTGGTGAACAAGCCTAAGTTATTAATTGCAGATGAACCTACCACTGCTCTTGATGTAACAATACAAGCCCAGATACTCGATCTCATGGGCAAGCTTAAATCAGAACTTGGAATGTCTATTCTGTTCATAACTCATGATTTGGGTCTTGTAAGAGAATTTTCAGATACTGTAAGCGTTATGAAAGATGGAAAAATTGTAGAGCAAGGCAATACTCAGCAAATTTTTGATAATCCTCAAGATGAATATACTAAAAAACTATTAGATGCTGAGCCACTTCCAAAAACTCATTTATTACTAGAATCAACATCTATGATAAAGGTTGAAAATTTAGATATTTTCTATGATATCCCTTCTATTAATTTCTTAAAAAAGAATCGATTTCATGCGGTTAAAAATATTTCATTTGATATTCAAAAAAATACTACAATTGGCCTTGTAGGCGAATCAGGATCAGGAAAATCTACACTAGGCAGAGCGATTGCTAATCTTATTAAGTATGAAGGTAAAATTTTCTATCAGGGGAAAGATTTACAATCCTATAATTCTAAAGAAATGAAAAATCTTAAAAAAGATATCCAAATTGTTTTTCAAGATCCTTATGGTTCCCTCTCTCCAAGAATGACAATAGGAGAAATTATTGGTGAAGGATTAGATGTTCATTTTAGTTTAACCAAAGATCAAAAGAATAAAAGAATTGAAGAAGCAATGATTGATGTAGGTATTGATCCCAATATGAAGTTTAAATACCCACACGAATTCTCAGGCGGACAAAGACAACGAATTGCAATTGCTCGATCTATAATCTTGCAACCAGCATTTATGATTCTTGATGAACCAACTTCAGCTCTCGATAGATCAATACAAATTCAAATAATTGATTTACTTAAAAAGATACAAGATAAATATGAGCTAACTTACTTATTTATTAGTCACGATTTAAAAGTAATTAGAGCAGTTTCTGATTACATTTTTGTGATGCAGGATGGAAATTTAGTTGAATCAGGCAAAGCCGATGAAGTATTTAATAATCCACAAAAAGAGTACACAACTAAATTACTTACAGCTGCTTTAAAGTACGCAACTAACTAAAGATTTATGGCAAATAGAAAGTATTCAAAGCATTTAGTAGATGGCCCTCACCAAGCGGCATCTAGATCTATGCTTAGAGGAGCTGGCTTTACTAGTGAAGATTTTAAGAAGCCTTTTGTAGGGATTGCCTCTACTGGAGCAAAAGTAACTCCATGTAATATGCATATCAATGATTTAGCAAATATTGTTGAAGATTCTATAGGTGATGCAGGTGGTAAAGGAGTTTTATTTAATACTATTACAGTCTCTGATGGAATTTCTATGGGTACTCAAGGAATGAAATATTCACTTGTATCAAGAGAAGTAATTGCCGATTCTATTGAAACTGTTGTTGGTTGCCTTGGATATGATGGCGTTATAGCAATTGGCGGATGTGATAAAAATATGCCTGGTTGCATAATAGGTTTAGCAAGACTAGACAGGCCATCTATATTTATCTATGGCGGCTCAATACGACCAAGCGAAAAAAATACTGACTATGTGACGGTTTGTGAAAAAGTTGGTGAATTTGCAAAAGGAGATATATCTGAACAAGAATTAATTGAAATTGAAACTATTTCAGTTAAAGGACCAGGTTCTTGTGGGGGAATGTATACCGCTAATACTATGGCTTCTGCGATTGAAGCATTAGGAATGAGTCTTCCTGGAAGTAGCAGTCAAGATGCTTTATCCAACAATAAACTTAATGATTGCAAAGCATCTGGCGAAGCTGTTATGCATTTACTAGAAAAAGATATAAAACCTTCTGACATTATGACTAAACAAGCATTTGAAAATGCTATAACCGTGGTAATAGCTCTTGGCGGCTCCACTAATGCGGTATTGCATTTATTAGCCATGGCTCATGCAATTGGTGTTGATTTGCATTTGGATGATTTTAGTAGAATTGGAAAAAAGACACCTGTTTTAGCTGATTTGAAGCCATTTGGTAGCTATTTCATGTCTCAGCTTAATGCTCAAGGTGGCATAGAGCCAGTTATGAAGATGTTACTTGAGCAAGGATTACTTCATGGCGATTGCTTGACTGTAACTGGTAAAACCGTGAAAGAGAATCTACAAAATATTGAAGGTTATTCAGATGATCAGTCAATTATCATGGGTTTAGATAAACCTATAAAAAATAGTAGTCACTTAAGAATACTTTATGGAAATTTATCACCTGAAGGTGCAGTAGCAAAAATTACTGGTAAAGAAGGAACTTCATTTAGTGGTATGGCTAAAGTATATAACTCTGAAGAAGAGGGTTTAAAAGCGATTCTTGATAAACTAATTAAGCCTGGAGATGTAATTATAATTAGATACGAAGGACCAAAGGGTGGTCCCGGCATGAGGGAGATGTTAAAACCAACATCTGCAATTATGGGACAGGGTCTTGGCGATAAAGTAGCCTTTCTTACTGATGGGAGATTCTCTGGAGGAACGCATGGTTTTGTTGTTGGGCACATAACTCCTGAAGCCTATGATGGGGGTCCATTGGCATTAGTTGAAGATGGAGATCAAATAACTATAGATGCTGATAAAGATCTATTAACTATAGATATATCTGATGAAGATCTAGCAAAGAGAAAAGCTCAATGGATTAATCCTATAGTCCCACCCAAAAAAGGCGTATTGGCAAAGTATGCAAAAAGTGTAAAATCTGCAAGTCTTGGAGCTATTACTGATTAATACCTAATAAATTATTTAAATGTTTACTAAAAGAAAATTTCCATCCACCCGTCTTAGACGTCTCCGCTCTAAACCATTTATAAGAGATCTGGTTAGAGAGAATATTTTAACTGGAGATGATTTAATTCAACCTTTATTTATAAAAGAGGATTTAAGTGGACTTGAGCCTATTGATCAAATGCCAGGAATATCAAGATTTGGGTTAGATTCCATAGAAAAAGAAATAGAAGAACTTATGAATCTAGGCATAAAAGCAGTTGCGCTATTTCCAGTTATTAACCCTAATAGAAAAGATGAAAATGGCAGCGAAGCTATTAATCAAAACAACCTCATTTGTAATGCAATTAAAAATATAAAATCTTCATTTCCTGAAATTATTATCATTTCAGATGTAGCCCTAGATCCATATACAAATCATGGACATGATGGGATATTGATTAATAACTATGTAGATAATGATAAGACTTTAGATCAACTTGTTAAGCAATCAATTGCTCTAGCTCAAAGTGGAGCAGATATTATTGCGCCTTCGGATATGATGGATGGCAGAATTAAAGCAATAAGAAGCGCTCTTGAAGAAAATGATTTTAAGAACACTATTCTCCTGTCTTATGCTGCTAAATATAATTCAAAATTTTATGGACCATTTAGAAGCGCTGTTGGATCAAGTTCAAACCTTGGAAAGTCAAGTAAAGCTGAGTATCAAATGGATATAGCTAATTCAAATGAAGCACTAAATGAAGTTGCATTAGATATAAATGAAGGAGCAGATATAGTTATGGTAAAACCAGGAATGCCATATCTTGATATAATAAGCAAAGTTAAAGAAACATTTAATGTGCCTA
>CAYFJC010000019.1:0-22522 GCA_964343355.1 uncultured Gammaproteobacteria bacterium
CTCTTTTTGCTCGAGAAGAAATGTAGTTTTCAAGATCCTTTATCTTTAAAGTTAAGAATCTTTTTCCACTCTCTATTCTTAAGCTGCTTGTATCTGCAAGAAGAGCTATGTGACTCATAAATTCCTCACCAGACTCAAACTTTACTTTAGGTATATTTACAACTTTATTACCTTTGCCCTTCGGTAGAATTGGTAATTCTGATAAAGGGAAAATAAGAAGCCTCCCTATATTTGAAGCTGCAACTATAAATCTATGGTCACCTTCTACCTTTAATCCCTTGAGCATCTTGGCTCCTTGTGGAAGTTTCATAAATGCTTTGCCTGATTTTTTTGAAGAGACCATATTTTTAAATTCAGATACATAACCATAGCCGGCTGTATTAGTTATCATGAATTTCTCTTCATCATTTCCAATGAGTGTTGACATGAACTCTACACCAGAATCTGCAGAAACTCTTCCTGTGATTGGATCCCCAAGACCTCGAGCTGATGGAAGTGTATGCCCAGCCATCGAATAAGCTTTACCTTGAGAATCTAGGAAAACTGCATTTTGATTATTTCTACCTCTACAAAAATCTTGCAAAGAATCATCACCTCTATAGCTTAACGTTGTTGGATCAATGTCGTGACCTTTTGCACTTCTTATCCAGCCCGCTGAGGATAAAATAACAGTAATAGGCTCAGTTACCAAAGTCTCTTCTTCTGAGAAAACCTTTGCATTTGATTGACCTTCGATTGGAGAATTTCTTTCATCGCCATACTCATCTCTTATTTCAAGCAGCTCTTTCTTGATGAGCGTCTTTAGCCTGCCTGATGATCCAAGTACTTTTTCTATTTCTTTTTGCTCATTAACCAATTTAGATTTTTCTTCTTCTAGTTTAATTTGTTCCAGCTTAGCTAACTGCCTTAGCTTAATTTCTAAGATTGCATTAGCTTGGATATCAGAAATCTTAAAATGTTTAATAATTTCTGGTTTGGGTTCATCGGACTCACGAATAATTTTTATTACTTCATCTAAATCAAGATAAACAATAAGAAGCCCCTCAACTATATGAAGCCTGTCATTTACTTGGTCTAACCTATGCTCTAACTTTCTAGTAACAGTATTTTTTCTAAAAGTAAGCCACTCTTTTATTAGCTCAACAAGAGAGAAAACCTTTGGGCTACCTTTAAGTGAAATAAGGTTCATATTAGCTCTATAAGTTTTCTGTAAATCCGTAGAAGCAAAAAGATGATTCATTAAATCATCAGAATTAACTCTGTTAGATTTCATAGTAATTGCAAGTCTAATTGGTTCTTCATGGTCTCCTTCATCGGTAAGATCAACAACCATAGGAATTTTTTTATTTTGCATTTGATCTGCGATTTGTTCCAATATCTTTGCACCAGATGCTTGGTATGGCAGAGCATTAATAATTATTTGATTATCTTCCTTAGTCCATTTAGCCTGAATTTTATATCCGCCCCTTCCTGTTGTATAAATTTCATTTAGCTCATCATCACTTATGATTAATTTGGCACCATTTGAAAAATCTGGCCCTTTAATATATTTTAAAATATCAGTTAAATCAGAAGAAGGGTTTTCTAGCATGTGGACAGTAGCATCTATAACTTCATTTAAATTATGAGAAGGTATATCTGTTGCCATCCCAACTGCAATACCTGAAGTTCCATTTAAAAGTATTGAAGGTACTTTTGCTGGAAAAATAATTGGTTCTAATAAAGAGCCATCAAAATTTGGTTGCCAATCGACTGTCCCATACTTTAATTCTTCAAGTAATAAATTAGCAAACTTTGTAAGTTTTGACTCTGTATATCGCATTGCTGCAAATGATTTAGGATCATCTTGAGAACCCCAGTTGCCTTGTCCATCTACCAAAGGGTATCTAAATGAAAAACTCTGTGCCATTAATACCATGGCTTCATAAGCCGCACCATCTCCATGAGGATGAAATTTCCCAATTACATCACCAACTGTTCTAGCTGATTTTTTATATTTTGCTCCAGCATTAAGACCAAGCTCTGACATGGCATAAAGTATTCTTCTCTGAACTGGCTTAAGGCCATCACCAATATTAGGCAATGCTCTATCAAGAATGACGTACATCGCATAATTGAGGTATGACTCTTCTGCATACTTTTTAAGGCTTATTGATTGATTTTTATCTTCTGCTTTCATAATTTTAAACTTTTACTAAGCTACCTTTTTTTTCTAACCACTCTTTTCTATCAGGCGCTCTCTTTTTTGCTAACAATAAATCCATAACTGAATTTGCATTATCATTAGGCGAGATAGTTAAGTTCACTAACTGTCGAGTTGCTGGATCCATTACTGTCTCACGAAGTTGGGGAGGATTCATTTCTCCTAAACCTTTAAATCTTTGAATATTAATTTTCGGTTTACCTTTTCTAGATTTAAGATCCTTAACTATAGTTTCTCTTTGAGCATCATCGAGAGCATAAAAGACTTCTTTAGCACAATCAATTCTATAAAGAGGAGGCATTGATACATATATTCTACCTTGTTGAACAAGCGGCTTATAGTGTTGCAGGAATAATGCACATAGTAAGGTTGCTATGTGAAGACCATCAGAATCTGCATCAGCTAATATACAAATTTTTCCATATCTTAGACCGCTTATATCTGGATTTCCTGGAAGTACCCCAATTGCTGTTGATAGGTTTTTAATTTCTTGTGATTTAATAATTTCTGCACTCTCAAGTTCCCAAGTATTTAAAATCTTCCCTCTTAAAGGCATGATTGCCTGAAATGATCTCTCGCGTGCTTGCTTGGCTGAGCCACCTGCTGAATCTCCTTCTACTAAAAATAGCTCTGTTTTGTTTAAATCTTCACTATTACAATCAGATAATTTTCCAGGAAGCGCTGGCCCTCTAAAAGATTTTTTTCTTTCAACAGTTTTTGAGGCTTTAGCTCTAAGTTGTGCTGAATTAATTGCTAATTCAGCAATTTTCTCACCCTCTTCAGTATGCTTATTGAACCAAATACTTAAAACATCCTTGGTAACTGAGCTCACAAAAGACATATGATCTTTTGAATCTAATCTTTCTTTAGTTTGTCCTGCAAATTGAGGATTCTGTAGCTTTGAAGAAACTACAAATATAGAATTACTAATAACATCATCTGCAGCTATCTTTAATCCTTTTGGTAATAAATTTCTGTATTCACAGAATTCTTTTAGCGCCTCTAATAGACCAGATTTAAAGCCATTAAAATGTGAGCCACCCTGGAGGGTTGGAATTAAATTAACGTAGGTTTCATTGAGTAACTCTTTGCGAGGATTTTTTGACCAATTTATTGCAAATTCAACTTCTTGCGTATCTGATGATTTAGAGCAAACAATTGACTCATCTATTAATAAGTCTACATCAGAAGAAGATTCAGATAAGTAGCTACTAAGACCTTCTTCATATAACCATCTAATTTTTTCCGATTTCTTTTCATCTAAGAAATCTATTTGAAGTCCCGGGCATAAGACTGCTTTGGCTTTTAATAGATGCTTGAGATGTTTCTTTTGTATTTTATCAGTCTCAAAGTAACTACTATTTGGGATGAATCTTATAGTTGTTCCTGAATTTTGAACTCCAACTTCACCTATTTGATGAAGTTCCTTAGTTTTCTCACCATCAGCAAAATCTATTTGAAATTCCTTGGAATCTCTTCTTATTTTAACCTCAAGCTTTGCAGATAATGCATTTACGACAGAGACTCCAACCCCATGGAGACCGCCTGAAAAATTATATTCATTGCCTGAAAATTTAGCACCAGCATGAAGTTTACACATGATTAGTTCAACTCCTGAAACCTTATGCTCAGGATGAATATCAACGGGCATACCTCTTCCATCATCTGAAATTTGTATAAAACCGTCCTTACATAAAGTAACTTTTATCTTAGAGCAGTGTCCAGAGAGGGCTTCATCAACTGAATTATCAAGAACTTCTTGGATAAGATGGTTTGGACAACTTGTATCCGTATACATTCCAGGTCTTTTTCTTACAGGATCTAAGCCGGATAAAACTTCGATTGCCCTAGAGTCATATGAACTTGTACTCAACTTACGCTACCTTGTATGTTAGTGAAACTTGTTCTAGTTGGGTCATACTTTATCTGATTGAACTTATTGATGATATTCTACTCTAAGATAGGCAGATAACTTTTAATAATTAGTTTAATTACTAGATTTTTTATTAAAAACTTTCAGAAAAAGCCTTTATTGACAATCTATGTCTAAAAGGTGTTTAATGTTGTCACTGTAAACATCATATAAATTAATGACAAGTTTGCTTTACATATATTACAATAGTACAAATTATGAAAAACTTAATTCTTACATCCCTTCTAGTAGTATCTGGAATTGCCTCATCTGAAAATATTATTGATATTTATAATGAAGCTTTAGAAAATGATCCTACCTATAGAGCAGCAGAATTTTCGCTTTTATCAGGAAAAGAATTTGTTGTTCAAGGAAGAGCTGGATTAATGCCAAGTGTATCCATTAGCGGAAGCACTAACTGGAATGAATCCTATCAAGATGGAAATTTAAGTAATGAATACAATAGTTTTTCTTCATCAGCTCGTCTTACTCAACCACTAATAAGATTAGATTCATGGTTCCAATATAAAAGATCGCAAGCTTTAACAGATGCTGCTGAAGCAGATTTTGGTTACGAGCAACAAAACTTAGTTGTAAGAACTGCGGAGTTGTATTTTGGTGTTTTGAGAACAATTGATAACCTAAATGCATCAAAGTCAGAAGAGAAAGCAATTAAAAAACAACTTGATCAAGCTAAACAGCGATATGAAGTTGGTCTTTCTGCTATTACTGGGGTTCAAGAAGCACAGCTTGCTTATGATCTGAGCTTGGCTGCAAGAATTAGAACTGAAGGCGCAGTTTTCTCAGCAAGAGAAGCTCTTAATGCTTTAATAGGAAGAGAAGTTTATAGCATTGATCCGTTAGGAGATAGTCTTCCAATTGTTAATCCTTCACCTTCATCAAAACAAGACTGGGTTAATCTAGCTATAAAAAGTAACTATAGATTAAAAGCTGCAAAACTAAGAAGGGATGCTTCAAAAAATTCTGCTAGAGGAGCTGCCTCAGATCATTTACCTAAATTAGATATTGTTGGCTCTGCCTCCAAATCAGAAACGAATCAATATTATATTGATGACTTTGATGCTCCGGTTCTTATTTCTGTTCCTCAGGAAACTGAGCGAAGAAGTTACAGCATCCAATTTAGTATGCCTATATTCCAAGGTGGTTCTGTGAATTCAAGACGTAAACAGGCCTATGCAAATTATGATAAATCAATTGAAGATACCCTATTCATTGAAAGATCAGTTATCCAACAAGTAAGATCTGAATATTCAAATGTACTATCCCTGGTTGCAAGTGTTAATGCTCAGGAACAAGCGGTTGTTTCTGCAACTAGCGCTCTTGAAGCTACAAAAGTGGGTTATGAAGTTGGTACACGAAATATTGTTGATTTATTGCAATCAGAAAAAAATCTATACAGTGCTGAAAGGAACCTAGCTAATGCAAAATATGACTACATTCTTTCAAATCTAAGGCTAGGGCTTGCTGCTGGAAACTTAGAACCTGAAAATATTGCTGATATAAATAATTTTCTAAATTAATGCCTGAGCTACCTGAGGTAGAAACAACACTAAGAGCAATTAAGTCTTTTGAAGAAAAGATTGTAGAGTCTATTAGTATTCATAATCCAAATCTTAGATGGCTTGTTGATAAAAATATCAGTCAAAAATTATCGGGTAAAAAAATTAATCAGATCTTCAGAAGGGCAAAGTATCTAATCTTTGATTTTGATGATTACCAATTAATAGTTCATTTAGGTATGTCGGGTACCTTAAGAATAATGAATAAAAAAGATAATTTTTTTAAAAAGCATGATCATGCTGAACTAATATTTAAAGACAATAAATTAATCTATAACGATCCTAGGAGATTTGGTTCAATCCATGTAACTAAATCATACAAAGATCATTTTTTAATTTCTAGCCTTGGTCCTGAACCTTTATCTAGATCTTTTTCTGAGGATTATTTATTTAAAAAAATTCAGAATTCAAAAACGAATATAAAAAACTTTATTATGAATCAGAAGAATGTTGTTGGAATTGGAAATATATACGCTTCAGAAATTTTATTTAGATCTTCTATTGACCCTAGAAGAGTAGCTCAAACTATCTCTAATTCTGAATGCAGTTTAATTATCAATAATTCTAAGATTGTTCTTAAAGAGGCAATAAAAGTTGGTGGAACTACTCTAAAAGACTTTTTTTCAGCAGAAGGTTCGGCGGGTTATTTCAAGATACAGCTCAATGTATATGATAGAGAGAATGAGGTTTGTGTAAATTGTGAAGATCTAATTAGTAAAATTACTCAAAATCAAAGAGCATCATACTTTTGCAATAGTTGTCAGAGTTAAACTAAAAGTTTTGCTTTAAGAGCTTGATCAATATTGGGATGTACAAACCTTGATACATCACCCTTTAATTCAGCAATTTCTTTTACAAGACTTGAAGATACATAAATCAAAGTATCTTTAGGCGTCAGGAAAATACTCTCGATATCAGGAGCTAAGGATCTATTCATGGTAGCTAGCTGAAATTCATACTCAAAATCTGCAACTGCTCTTAGGCCTCTTATAATTGCACAAGCTTTATGATCCCTTGCTAACTCAACAGTTAATTTTCTTGAGAAACTTACTGTTTCTATTTTTGGATGGTCGGAATAAATTGACTCAGTCATGCTAAGTCTCTCTTCTAATGTAAATAAGGGCTTTTTGGATTGGCTTTCAGCTACAGCAAGAATCACTTTATCAAAAATGCCACAAGCTCTTTCAATAATATCCATATGTCCAAATGTAATTGGATCAAATGAACCGGGATATATAGCAACTTTCATACAATGATCATACTAAACATTATTTATATATCAAAACTTTTATACATTCTTGTTTTCTATGACTATCTATTAAAAAACTCTTTGACGGTCTTATCAGCTACTTCTTGAAGAAATTTTTGATCTTCATTACTAATATCGCCATAGTAATTATATTGAATTTCTGAAGATGGTCTCTTGAAAATAGTTGCATAGAGAACACATGCTGAAAGATAAGTTCCAAGAATATCTGGATGACTACCATCATAAGATTTATGAAGCTGTATATCAGGTCTCGCTTTATAAGCATTTATATATGCAATCCCGATTGGGGCAACCAAGGCGTCATAGTCATTTGCTGCTTTTATATAGGTGTATCTTATTTTTTCTATCATTCCTGGGTCATATAACTCATGAGGCGGAACATAGGCATGCGTCATGTAAAGCAATGCCTCTCCTCCACTATCTTTAATTTTAGCAATCATTTTTTTTGCGTTTAGATTAAAAGATTTTCTTGAAGCTTTATCCAAAACTTCTGCACTTCCGCCTTGCAAAATAACCAATTGAAATGGTTTATTGATTCCAATATTTTTAGAATCAAGTAAATGATCTAAATTATGATGCGCCAACCTAGAGCCGCCTATGGTTGCAGACTTATAACCAAAGAACTCTTTTCTCTCAGGATTCTGCTCTTCTGCCATTCTTCTTAAATGATTATGAAGACTATCGTTATAGTAAAGATAACTATTACCAACAAAAAGAATCCTTTCAGGGCTCGAGTTTTTTAAAGAAATTACGTCTACTTCCAATAGTTCCAATGATTCTGAATGTACAAAAGAAAAACTGAAAGATAATATTAATGTTGTTATGTATTTCATTTTTTATTCCTATTAAGGCTGTCTAATTGTTTCTATCATTTCTATCACTTCTCTTGGAGGTGGCTTTGTAAAAGAAGATACAAGAATGGCCACTGTAAAGTTAATAATCATTCCTACAAAACCTATACCCTCTGGAGAAATAGATAAAAACCAAAAATCTGCATTATTTAGATTGGTATATAGAAATTTGAAATAAATAATATATGAAAGTGTGAATAACAAACCAGAAATCATTCCAGCTATTGCACCTTCTTTGTTAAGCCTTTTTGAGAATATCCCCATAAAAAGAACAGGGAAGAAGGTTGAAGCTGCTAAACCAAAAGCAAATGCGACAACTTGTGCAACAAAAGCAGGGGGATATATACCAAATACACCTGCTATAAATACAGCTACCGCAGCCGCACATCTTGCATATAATAATTCTTGTTTTTCAGTAATATTTGGTCGAAAGGTTTTTTTAAGAAGATCATGTGATATTGATGATGATATTACTAATAACAAACCAGCTGCAGTTGATAAGGCGGCGGCCAACCCTCCTGCTGCAACTAAAGCTATAACCCATGCAGGTAATTTTGCAATCTCAGGGTTTGCAAGAACCATTATATCTTTATCAATATATACCTCATTAGTATTTGTATTATTAGATTCATTCTCTAACTTTCTTTCTCCATACTCTCCTCGCTCAGAGGTATATTTAGGACGACCTCCGTTTAAAGCATCTCCAGCAGAATATTGAATGACTCCATCAGCATTTTTATCCTGCCATGCTATTAGCCCAACACTTTCCCAATTCTTAAACCATTCAGGGGATGACTCATAGCTTGTATCTTGAATTGATTCTATAAAATTTACTCTCGAGAATGCTGCTACTGCTGGAGCAGTTGTATACAGAATAGCAATAAAAATTAAAGCATAACCTGCTGATTTTCGTGCATCTCTAACCTTGGGGACAGTGAAGAATCTAACAATAACATGAGGTAATCCTGCGGTACCGAACATTAGAGCAGCGGTAATACAAAAAATATCTATATTGCTTTTAATGTTTTCTGTATAGGCATTAAAACCTAAATCCTGAGTAACTTGATCTAATTTATCCAGAAGATATATATCAGTTCCAACCAATGTATCTCCAAAACCTAATTGAGGCACTGGATTGCCTGTGATAAGAATAGAGATAAAAATAGCCGGGACTAAGTATGCAAAAATTAAAACACAATATTGAGCAACCTGGGTATAAGTTATACCTTTCATGCCTCCAAGAACTGCGTAAAAGAAAACAATTACCATTCCTATAATTACACCAAGATTAATATCTACTTCTAAGAATCTTGAGAAAACAATTCCAACTCCACGCATTTGACCGGCAACATATGTAAAAGATACAAAAATAAGACAAACCACTGCCACTAGGCGGGCTGTTTTTGAATAATATCTTTCACCTATAAAATCAGGAACTGTAAATTGTCCAAATTTTCTAAGGTAAGGGGCTAATAATAGAGCTAGAACAACATAACCTCCTGTCCATCCCATTAAATAAACAGAACCATCTTTGCCTAAAAAAGCTATAAGTCCAGCCATGGAGATAAATGAGGCTGCTGACATCCAGTCAGCTGCAGTTGCCATTCCATTTGCAATAGGATTGACACCTTTGCCAGCTACATAAAAGTCACTAGTTGATTTTGCTCGAGACCAAATCGCTATTCCAATATATAAAGCGAATGATAAACCTACGAATAGATAGGTCAGCTGCGTTACATCCATTAGAGGTCGTCCTTAGAGTTTTCTTCTCCAAAATATTTTTTATCTAATTTATTCATTAGATGGATATAAATGAAGATTAATATTATAAAAATATAAATACTGCCTTGTTGAGCAAACCAGAAACCAAGTTTAAAGCCACCAATCTGAAATTGATCAAGCCAATCAGATAATAAAATACCAAATCCAAATGATACTAAAAACCATACTGATAATAGGGATATTAATATTCGAATATTTTCATTCCAGTAAGAATCTTTTTTGGATGGCATATTGTATTTAAATAGATGAGGTTTATAACAATATAACAAAAACATTTTAAGAGAGCATCTACAAAATATCTTATATATATAAATATTATATATAACAGGAGGATACGTTATTTTATTAATGCTTTAGTTTATTGCTTAGATTTACTATACTTACTCACGGTGAGAATGATTCTCATCTAATATTTAAGAAATTATGTTATTTCTTATTGAACTACTGGGGGTAGTATATGAAATTGTTATTATTATTGACGAGTGCGATTGCACTTCCATCATTCGCTGCAAGTGGCGGAGATCTAAGTATTACTGATACGGTTGGAATATCTTTCTGGCTTGTGACTGCTGCTATGCTTGCATCAACAGTATTTTTCTTTGTTGAAAGAGATCAAGTAAGTGCTAAATGGAAAACATCGCTAACAGTTGCTGGTTTAATTACTGGTATTGCATTCTGGCATTATCTCTATATGAGAGGTGTTTGGGTTGATACAGGTGCTACGCCAACAGTATTTAGATATATTGATTGGTTACTGACTGTTCCATTGCAAATGGTTGAATTCTATCTAATCCTTGCAGCTTGTACTAATGTTGCTGGATCATTATTCAAGAAACTACTTGGTGGTTCTCTTGTAATGTTAGGATTTGGTTTCACGGGTGAAGCTGGATTAATGGCTGTATGGCCTGCATTTGTTCTTGGTATGCTTGGATGGTTATACATGATTCAAGTGTTATACATGGGTGAAGGAAAGGCAGCAGTAACTACTGCAAGTCCTGCTGTAAACTCAGCTTATAACGCAATGATGATGATCATTGTAGTTGGTTGGGCTATTTACCCAGCTGGATACGCTGCTGGTTACCTAATGGGTGGCGAAGGTGTATATGCTCAAAACTTAAACCTAGTTTATAATCTTGCTGACTTTGTTAACAAGATTCTATTTGGTCTAGTTATCTGGCATGTAGCAGTTAAAGAATCAAGTAATGCTTAATTACTAAATTCGAACTGAATTTAAAACCCGGTTTTATACCGGGTTTTTTTATGCCTTATTAAAAAGTATTGTTTTAAACAAAGGTTGCCCAGTCATCTACAGGGCGACGTTCGCTATCTAATTGATTAATTAGAGCATCAGGGTCTTTGTAACCAATAGACATCCCGCAGAACAACATAGTTTCATCATCAACCTGGAAGAAGTCACTAACACTCTCTTGCTTCATAGACCACGCCTCTTGAGCACAAGTATCTAAGCCCTCCTCTTGCCCTAAAAGCATAAAGGTTTGAAGAAACATTCCTAAATCAGACCACTGCGGTGGGCCCATTTGTTTATCTACAAAACAGAAGATAGCAGAAGGGGCTCCAAAAAATTCAAAGTTTTTTAGTACTTGCATAAAGCGCGCCTCTTTATCCTCTCTACTAATATTAAGTAAAGAATACATTTGCTCTCCAAGCTGGTATCTAGAGGTTCTGTAAGGTTCTTTAAGGCTAGATGGGTATATGTCATAGGCAGAGGTCTCAGGCTCAGTCCATTCAGATTGATGTTTTAAAAAAGCAGTCATGCTTTCATTATTTATAACAAAGATCTGCCATGGCTGTAAGTTCCCGCCATTTGCAGCTCTGGCTGACTTTTCAAGTAATTCTTTTATTAGGCTGTTTTTAACTGGAGTTTTTAAAAACTCTCTAATAGACTTTCTTGATGCTACTGCTTCAGATACTTTCATAATTTTAAACTTTTATTCATTACTATAATAATATTATTGCACATCTTTTATAAAATAATATATAAAAATTATGGGTACATAGTGTCTTTTACTAAGAATTATAGCCATAATGAGTACATATATAATAATATGAGTACATTTTATTGAATTAAAAAAATGAATGTAGTATATTATGAGTACAAATAAGTAATACTTGGGTATATTATGAGTACAAATGATGATAAATACCTTGTTTTAAGGGGTAAAAATAAGGATATATATTTTATTCAGAAAAGAGTTTCAAGAAAAGTATCAGAGATAATTGGTAAAGATTTCATTAAAAAATCACTGGAAACTTCTGATATTTTAATAGCTAGAGCAAAAAGAGATAAGATTCTGGCAGAATTAGTATCAATAGAAGCTATGGGTACAGGTGAAACTAATAATATTAATAATAATTTGGAGCATGAAGCAATGTCAAACGAGTCAATAACAACTACAACTAACATAAAAGAAGATAGTATTACTCAAGATCTAAGTCAAAGTAATGCTAAAGAAGGGTTTTTAAATGAATATTTGGATATGGAATATATAAGATCACTTAGATTGCCTACAAAAGATAAGTTAATTGATACTTTTGACGATAACTTACTTCTATTGCTTGTTGTAGGGGCTTTAGCTGTATTTTTTCTCTTAAATTAGTTATAAAACTATAATTTAAGTAAAAAGCTCTCAAATTCATCTAATTGCATGCTATTAGTATAAGAATCATCTAATTCGACAATAGATCTTCTCCACAAATAATCAAGGTAATAAGTGAAATTAACCCACCTATTCAGTTTACTCTGATCAACAAATGATGAGTTGTCTGAGTAACCTTGCCATAATTTATTAATTCCTTCTGAATTTAAATTCAAAGCAACTACAAGGGATGCAATATCAAAATAAGGATGGTTCATGCTTGCGTATTCCCAATCTAAAAAATGTATTTTATTGCTTATTAAAAGATTGGATTTATTTAGATCATTGTGACTAAAAACGTTAGGTAAATTATCATCCATAATCTCATTATAAAGAGTTAGGCCTTTATTGATTAATTTTTGATCTAATGAATTACTAAGTAAATTTTTATAGAAACTAATTGATTGATTAAACTCTTTTGTATTTTTTTTAGTTAGTTTGAATTGATGTACTTTTTTTAAGACTCTACCTAAATCAATTAAAATAATATCATGATTTTTTTTAGTTATGGATATCTCGGTACCTGGAATATATTCCCATATCAAAATTCCTTTATTAAGATTTGTATAAAGAATATTTGGCGCTATATTTAAATAACTTATTTCCTCAAGAATATTAATTTCATTACTACGATCTATTTTTAATTTAGATACTAGTGATAAATCAAATCTTATGATTGATTTAATATTATTAAAATTGCATATGAAAATTTTTGAAAGGGGTCCTGATTTTATTTCATCTTTTAATTCTATGTTCTCTGAAACAGAATTAAGTTTTTTTTGTATGTTAAACATTCATTTCATATTTTATTTTTGACCAGGACTTATAACCAAAATAAATAATTATAAGATAGATAAAAAATAATATTGAAGTCAAGAATAACCCACGTGACATAAATAGTAGTACTGATATTGAATCTATTACAAACCAATATATCCAGTTTTCTAATAATTTTTTAGCCACCATGTATGTAGCGATTATTGCTCCCCATGTTGTAAAGGCATCTATGAATGGTAATGCTGCATCGGTATATATATTTAATAAACTACCTGATACATATGCCAATATAAATACAGATGAAATGACAATAACATGCTGTTTAACACTCCAAGTTTTTACAATAAATTTATTATTATATTCATCTACTTTATTCCATTGGAACCATCCATAAATTGCCATTAATATGTAGAATATTTGTAAATATGCTTCCATATATAGGTTTGCTGATAACATTATAAAGAAATACAGACTGGAACTTAATATTGCCGCATACCAACACCTTACATCTTGTTTTACAGCTAATAAAAGATATATTATAGCAAATATTACCGCTATTACCTCCAACCAAAAAGGATTAATCAAGCTAGAAATCATATCTTACTGACACCCCAGCGTGCCTAGGATCTCCATGCCTCTCATATAATGTATCTTCAAAATTTGGCGCCTCATTTCCAAAGTAAAAGCCTCTTACTGAATAGTAGGTATCAAAAACATTTCTTACCCATAAGGTATAGCTCCAATCTTTATTTTTATAGCCATAATTAATATTCATTAAGTTGTATGACTTGGATTTATTATTATGAGAATCTGAGTAATAAAATTCACTCTTGCCTGTCACATCAGCTGACAGATATGTCTTTGATGTAAGAGACCAATTTATTCCAAATGCAAAACTTTTTTCTGGAGCATGCGCTTGCGCTCTTCCCTCAAGGTCAGGTCGAGACTGCCAATTTTTTATTTCGGTTTTAAGGATTCCAACATTAGCAAATATATTGATATCAGTCATAACTTCCATATCAAGATTTATTTCTAATCCATAGTTAACTCCCTCAGCAGCATTCTGAGTTAAGAAGGAAAAAGTATTTGGATCTTTAGGATCTATTTGAGTTGATATTAAAACTTGTTGGTCTTCTCTGTCAGAATAAAATAGAACACTTTCAATATTTAATCTGGAATCTAAAATTCTTGAGTTAATACCTATTTCATAATTAGTAAGAAATTCTGGATTATATGTAAGATCTTTATTTGTGACATCGCCACCCAAACCCAAACCAAGATTAAATCCACCTTGTTTATATCCTTTAGCAATACTAATAAAAATATTAGATCCAGTTTTTATATTTTTTATTAGAGATATTTTTCCTCCCGACATATCATTCGATGGATTAAAAGACTCTCCAAAAGAATCAAAATATTTTGACTCCCAATCTTCCATTCGCAAACCTAACGAGATCTTCGTTGACTCTGAAAGAAGATAATCTACATTTCCAAAAAATGACAAGTTTTCTGATTTATATGAACTTGAGGATGTTGATTCACTGGCATAAGGACCATAAGGATCTGATGGATCACCGTAAATACCATCGTCATATTTCAAATTTGTCTCTTTTAACTCTAAATAGTTTATTCCGGCGACCCATTCAATAAGATTATTGGCTAAAAAGTCTGCTTTATCTGAAACTAGTCTAAATTCTTGGCTAAATGAGCTTCTATCTCTTAAGGTCTCTGAGAAATAGTCATATGTATAGGGTGCATGAGAGTCTGTATTACCCCAGTCAGCATCATAACTAAAAACCACACTAGTATCTGTTGAGCTAGTAAGACTTTGAAGCTCAAACCTATCAAATGCACGAAATACTTTTAATCCATAAGCATTGGTCTTTTGTGAGTCCATTCCTGGTCTATCAGAGAGAGTATTTAAACTTCCATCCAAGGTCCAAATATCAGCGGGGTCATCCATATCAACCTGCATAACTAAAAAATCAACTGATGTCTTGTCATCAAGTTTCCAATTCACCTTTAAGCGAGCGGTGGTTTCATCTTTTCTTGATGTATCTGATCTATTTAGATATAAATTTTTTCTATAACCATTAGATTTATCTTTTCTTAAAACCAGTCTGTATGAAAGATCACTATTTGCTTTAAAAGGTCCACCAAAAGCAACACCTGCACTTTTAGTTCCATAAGATCCTATAGTCACTTCACTAGTGCCTTCAAATTTATCTGTTGGATCTTTAGTTTTTATGTAAATTAGTCCAGCTAAAGCATTCGCACCAATTCTAGATCCTTGGGGACCTCTATATATTTCAATTTGATCTAGATCAAAAGTTGTAGCAATTCCACCTTGGCCTGAGTAGTCAATATCATCTATTAAAAAACCAACTGATGAATTGGGAGTCCCTTGATATCCAGATCTCTCGCCAATACCCCTAATCTGAAAATAACGTGCTCTTGAATCGCTGGCAGCAAAATTTAAATTAGGTACTAAATATGAAAGTTGTTCGAAGTGTTTAAGCGGCTGAGATTTAATGGTTTCCTCATTAAGTACCAAAACGCTTGAATCTTCTTGATCTGCTGTAGTTTGACGCCAATCGCCTTTAATAATAATTTCTTCGATAGTTTCAGATATTAATTGAGAACTAAAAAAAGAAAGAAATAAAGATATAAATAGACTGGTTCTGATGATATTCATGCAATTCCTCCGCCATTATTAAATGGATCAGGTTCAAAGGGTCCCTATTAAGATCTCAGGTCAGAATGACCACCCCTTTGCAGTTAAGTTTGTATATTAAATCAAATTAGATTTTGATCATACTCCTATATTATTTTTTATATTCAGCCGCTTCCTCAGAACCATCTGTTGCAGTTCCTTTAGAATATGAATGAGCTCCCATTCCAGCTAAGTCTCCATCTTGAACAATTAAGTATGGATCTCTGATAGGCTCTCCAGCAAAGAAACATTCTAAGATTTCTCTTACACCAGCTGCGTATCTAGTTTGAGCTGACAGTGAAGTTCCTGATGTATGAGGCGTCATCCCATGGTTGGGCATTGTTCTCCATACATGGTCATTTGGTGCAGGTTGAGGGAACCATACATCACCAGCATAGCCACTTAGTTGTCCTGACTCTAGAGCTCTTGCAACAGCATCTTTATCGCAGATTTTTCCTCTGGCAGTATTAATTAATGTAGCGCCCCTTTTCATCTTACCAATCAGTTCATCATCAAAGAGGTTTTCAGTTTCTGGATGAAGAGGACAATTAATAGTGACGACATCACAAGCAGCCACTAAAGACTCTACTGAATCATGAAATGTAAGGTTGAGTTCTTGCTCAACTTCATTGGACAGTCTATGTCTATCAAAATAGTGAAGATGTGTATCAAAAGGCTTCATCTTTCTTAAAACATCTAGGCCTATTCTTCCGGCAGCAACAGTTCCGATATGCATGCCTTCAACATCATAGGATCTTTGAACTGCATCAGCTATATTCCAACCACCTTCATTAACTATTCTATGTTGTGTATGGTAATCACGAACCATCGATAGAATCATCATTACAATATGCTCTGCAACAGATCTTGAATTACAGTAAGTTACTTCAACCACATCTACTTTATTGTCCATAGCTGCTTGAAGATCAACATGATCTGACCCAATCCCAGCAGTAATTGCCATCTTAAGATTTGGAGCTGACTCCATGCCTTTTCTAGTTAAGTAGTATGGAAAGAAAGGCTGCGATATAACAATATCAGAATCAACTAATTCTCTATCAGCTTCACATCCCTCGCCATCCTTATCTGAGGTAACAACTAAAGTGTGTCCTGCGTCTTCTAAGAACTTCCTTAGTCCAAGTTCTCCAGATACACAACCAAGTAACTCACCTGGAGTAAAATCTAAATCTTTAGGTGAAGGAAGACTCATTCCATCTGGATACTTATCTAATTTAGGTAAATCATCTCTGGCATATTTTTCAGGCATGCCT
Organism: uncultured Gammaproteobacteria bacterium; assembly: GCA_964343355.1. Classification (GTDB taxonomy): domain Bacteria; phylum Pseudomonadota; class Gammaproteobacteria; order Magnimaribacterales; family D2472; genus MED-G78. Next base: position 17,017 of record CAYFJC010000019.1, read on the forward strand.
GTTTTTGGATCATCATATAGTACGCATAGTATTTTCATATTTCTCTCCCATAAAAAAAATTACTTCTCTGATCATAATTCAATAATTCAAAATTTAATATGTCTAAATTCTAAACTATTATGGTTTGCATTAACTATATGTAATCTGTCTTTAAAAGAATTAATTCATTGAGGATAATGCAAATCCATATACATCCGAAATTTGTTCTATCTTTTTATCTTTTGGAGTTCCTGCACCATGACCAGCCCTATCTTCTATTCTAATAAGAATTGGGTTTTCACAACCTTGTGATGCTTGAAGTCTAGCAGCAAATTTAAATGAGTGAGATGGAACAACTCTATCGTCTCTCTTTGAAGTTGTTACAAGTGTAGGAGGATAGCACTCACCGTTTTCAATATTATGATATGGGGAATAGGACAGTAGATTATAAAACTCATTGGTTTTTTCTGGAGAACCATAATCACTCTCCCAAGCCCAGCCAATAGTAAATTTATTAAATCTAAGCATATCTAGAACTCCTACTTGAGGAATAGCTGCAGCAAATAGCTTTGGATTTTGCAGCATAGTAGCAGCAACCAACAAGCCCCCATTAGATCCACCCTGAATAGCAGTCGTTGAGGTCGAGCCAATTTTAGATTTATGAAGATACTTTGCCGCAAATGCAAAATCATCAAAAACATTTTGTTTATTCAGCAGCATTCCATCTGCGTGCCAAGCCTCTCCATACTCACCACCACCCCTAAGGTTAGCAACAGCTACAACACCACCTTGATTCATCCAAGCTAAATAACTCTTTGAAAATCTAGGTAAGATTGAAATATTGAATCCTCCATAACCATAAAGCAGGACAGGTGTTGAAGAATTAAGCTTACTGCTTTTTTTATAACTAACATGTAGAGGTATTTTTGTTCCGTCCTTAGATTTATAAAATTTTAATTCTGATGTGTAATCTGAAGTATTAAAATCTGGTAACTCTTGCGCCCAAAATAGTTCGCTAGAATTCTTAGCTAGATCCATTTTGTGTATTTGAGACGGAGTTGTGAAATTTGTATAACTAAAATAAGTTTCCGTATCATCTATATTTCCACTAAAGCCCCCAATGCTCCCTTTAAAATTACCTTTAAGTTTATGGCTGAAGGAGCCATCTAAATTATAAAAATTTACCAGAGAAAGCGTATCTTCAAGATAGATCACAGCAAAAGAATTATTTATTACATTCACGTTCGAAATTGAATTCTTTGTTTCAGCAATAACTTCTGACCATTCCATGCTTTGATCTTCATTAATTTCTAACTTAACAACTTTCCCATTTGGAGCGTTATCAGTAGTGTAAAACCATAAAATATTATCTTTTGATGATATTAAATTATAGGCACCAATAAGTTCATCAATTAAAGGGATAAATTCTCCATTAGCTTCTAGCTGAACATAAACTCTATTTCTTTCATCTGTTCCTTCTCCAATTGATAAGATTTTATAAGCAGTATCTTTAATAACGCTTATTCCAAAACTCCATCTAGGTTTTTCAGAATTTTTATAAATTAATTTATCTTTAGATTGAGCGGTATTAAGAGTGTGAAATAAAAGTTGAGGGGCTTCATTAACTTCAAGAAGAGCTTCTCCGTCTGGCTCATCATATTTTAAGTAATAGAATCCAGAATTATCATTCTCCCAAACAGCATTAGAGAATTTTGTCCATAAAAGATCATCTTCAAGCAAAGATTTATCTGCTATTGTCAGTATCTTCCAACTTTTCCAATCAGAGCCGCCGTCTGATATAGAGTAAGCCATATATTCTGCATTCGGACTGATGCTGATATTACCAAGTGAAACTGTTCCATCATCTGAGAACTTATTGGGATCAAGTAAAACCTCTTCGTCACAAGCATCACAGGCTTTCATCATTAACTTACTTTGCTGCCACTCTCCATTATTAACATAGTAAAAAGTTTTGCCTTCTTTTTTAAAGGGTGTACTTATAGAATCGCTAACCCATATTTTAGAGAGATCTTCTTTTATAGCAGTCTTTATTTTTGTCTCTTTAATAAAGGTCTGAGTGAAAGCGTTTTGTTTGGCAACCCAAGCGTTTGCTTCATCGCTAGTGAAATCTTCTAACCATCTATAAGGATCTGATATCTCAGTTCCGTGTAAAGTTTCAATAAAAGGAACTGTTTTTGTATCAGGATAAGTAATTAAATTATTTTCTGTTGTATTCTCAGTTGAGCAACTGAAGAGGACAAAGAAAAAACCGTAGACTATAATATTTCTCATAATTTTTTATATAAATTTTTTTACCATTATGAACCAATTTAAATCAGCTTGGCAATTTGCATTTACTCACTGGCAATTTCTTGCAGTCTTAGCTTTTCCTGTCTTTTTAGTTGAGGTCATTACTGCATATTACTTAACCGATGCAACCTTGTTATTAGAAGCAGGAAATATGGATGATATTGGGCTATATTTTGAAACTAACTCGATGCCTATTACCCTTCTATCCTTTATTTCTATTATTTTGAGTATATCTTTTACAGGTGGAGTCTTTGTGGCATTTGATGCTTTAACAACAGGCAAGGATATAAAACCATTTGATGCTTTATTTATTGGTTTTAAAAAGTTTTTCCCATTGCTTGGAGCTCTAATGCTTTGTTATCTTATCTTTTCGCTAGGATTTCTAATGTTAATTCTTCCTGGGTTTTATTTGGCAGGAAGACTGGGATTAACTCCAGCTTACGTTATGTTTGAAGGAACAGGCGTTAGGGACTCTATTACTAAATCTTGGGAAGTAACAGATGAGCATGGAACTATTTTATTTTTTTTAACTTTTACATTTTTTGCATTAAGCTCGGCCCTAGGCATGATTGTTATTTCTGCTTTACCAATGGCGGCAGGTGGAGGGAGTTCAATACTTCAACTTATTCTTGCAGGTGTTGTTGAATATACATTTGTATTTCCATGGGTCTATATATACTTCAGTTTATATTCATCTTTAAAGAGTTCTGATTCAGATGCCGTTAAATAAATTAAATTCAAGGACTCAATTATGAAAGTGTTAGTAATGGGCTTGCCTGGAAGTGGTAAAACATATCTTACTGAACGATTAGTGCCCCTTTTAAGTGCTGCTTGGTATAACGCTGATAAGGTTAGAGAAATGGCAAATGATTGGGATTTTTCAGATGAAGGCAGAAGAAGACAGTCTCTTAGAATGCGAAGCTTTGCTGATTTTGAAAAATTACATGGTAGATGTGTTGTGTGTGACTTTGTATGTCCAACTCAAGAAACGAGAGAGAACTTTGATGCAGATATTGTTGTGTGGATGGATACTATTAAAGAAGGTAGATACGAAGATACTAATAAATTATTTCAAAATCCTGAAAATGTAAGTTTTCATATTACTGAATGGAATGATCATAATCATGAAGATATTGCTAAGGAGATTTTAAAAAATGTTTGATTGGAAACAACCAACTGTACAAATGCTCGGAAGATGGCAGCCATGGCATGACGGCCATCAAGCTTTATTTAAAAGATGTGTTGCTAAAACTGGACAAGTCGCCATTCAGGTAAGAGATGTTCAAGGTGCTTCAGGCGGAGATGGTCAAGCTGATAATCCTTTTGATTGGAATACTGTTTGTAAAAATATAGAAGACGGTCTCAAGGTAGATGGTTTTGAAAGAGGCAGAGAATACGAGATCATGCTTGTACCTAATATTGTAAATATTACTTATGGTCGCGGCGTTGGTTATGTTTTTGAAGAAGAAACTTTTGATGAGTCTATTACTGATATTAGCGCTACAAAAATTAGAAAAGATATGAGAAATAAGGGCGAGCTCTAGGGAAGAACTATGTCTTTATCAAAAAATAAATTTCTATCATTTATTCATCCTGAGGGATGGAGGTTCGCTTTAATTGCTTTATGTATATCAGTTTTATTCTTTTTTATCTGGATTCCTCTTGCAGTTCTTGGGTGCCTAATTACTTTATTTATAATATGGTTCTTTAGAGATCCTGAAAGAGTTACTCCTTCTATCCCAGGAACTATATATAGTCCTGCAGATGGAGTTATTTGTTTAATAGATGAATCTTTACCGCCATTAGAATCTGAATTAGAGCCTGTAATTATGAAAAGAGTTTGTGTTTTCATGAATGTCTTTAATGTCCATGTAAACAGAAGCCCAATCGCAGGCAAAGTGACAAAAATTGCTTATACGAAAGGAAGTTTTTTGAATGCAAGTTTAGATAAAGCTAGTGAAAAAAATGAAAGGAATGCTTTGGTTATTCAAACCAAAGATAATGTCGAGATAGTCGTTGTTCAAATTGCAGGTTTAATTGCTAGAAGAATTTTGAGCTTTATTAAAGATGGGCATACCCTTAGTGCAGGTGAGAGATTTGGTTTAATTAGATTTGGATCAAGGGTTGATATTTATTTTCCTATTAATACTCAGATTGATTGCAGTTTAAATCAAAAAGTTGTGGCTGGAGAGTCAGTGCTTGCATCTTTATAACTAGGTTATGAAAAAACCAGCCATCCGCGCTTTGATTCCAAATTTAATAACGCTTTCAGGGCTTTGTTTTGGAATTACTTCTATGCGATTTGCTCTTGAAGGACAATATCAAGCTAGCTTAATATGTATCCTTATTGCTGCAGTATGCGATCTGCTCGATGGATTGATGGCATCTTTATTAAAAGCACATTCTGAATTAGGAGCACAGCTTGACTCTTTAGCAGATTTTGTAAATTTTGGTATAGCACCGAGTTTATTGTTATATATGAGTTTAATGAGTGAAATGGGTCTAGTAAGCTGGTTATCTCTTCTGCTTTTTATTATCTTTTCCTGTCTGAGATTGGCGCTTTTTAATATTGATAATAATTCAAATTTAGAGCCTAGCCTGCAAAGGTTTTTCAAAGGAGTTCCGACTCCAGCAGGAGCGATATTAATTTTGTTACCGGTTGCACATTCCTTTATTGGCTTTAATTGGTGGACTAACTACTCAAACTTATTAGCTTTTTATACTTTTGTAATTGCTTTTTTATTAGTGAGCAACATCCCAACATATTCTCTTAAAAATTCTTCATTTCAAATAAAGAGAGCGCATTCTCTTCCGACCCTTATTATATTTTTTACTATAGTGTTGCTGTTAATAAATTTTTTATGGGTATTTATTTCTATATTAGCTATTGTTTATTTATTGAGCATTCCATTTTCAATAAACAGTTTTCGTAAATCAAAGAAACTTGGATTGTCATAAAAAATATTTAGGATGAGGAGACATCAATCATAAAAGTATTTATAATCCATCTTCCATTATATGCAGATGCATAAAATAATGGGTCTGTAGCTCAGCTTGGTTAGAGCGCACCCCTGATAAGGGTGAGGTCGGTGGTTCGAGTCCACCCAGACCCACCATTTAATTTTAACAACTACTGGATTGAAATCTCTAGAGAGCATATTCTTAATTGTATATATATAAAAAATGATTCTTTTAAATCTTGTTAAATAGAACTTTT
>CAYFJC010000020.1:0-14029 GCA_964343355.1 uncultured Gammaproteobacteria bacterium
TCTGCTGGCTGTGTTTTAGCAAATAGATTAAGTGCTAATCCAGATGTTTCAGTTTGTTTAATTGAAGCTGGATCAAAAGATAGTGATCCTAGATTACATGTTCCTCTCGGTTTTGCCTTTCTTGGAGCTAAAAGTAAATATAGTTGGGCATATGACACTGTTCCTCAAAAAGCATTTGAAAAAGTAACTGTCACTGAACCGGCTTCTGTAGCTGTTGATTCAGCTGGCGGTATGCATAAAATGTCTAATGAAACTAAAGAGCATAGAAAGGGTTTTCAGCCAAGAGGTAAAACTTTAGGTGGTTCGAGCTCTATTAATGCAATGTTGTATGTAAGAGGTCATCGTTGGGACTATGATCATTGGTCTGAGCTTGGAAATGATGGATGGTCTTACGATGAGGTATTACCTTACTTTATTAAAGCTGAGCATAATGAGGAGCATGATAATAAGTACCATGGCCAGAACGGACCTTTAAATGTAAGTAAGATTCGTCATCAGCCAGAATCATGTGAATCTTTCGTAGAAGCTGGATCAGCACTATTTAACTACAATGATGATTTTAATGGAGAAGACCAAGAGGGTTTTGGTTTTTATCAAACTACTCAAATTAACGGAAAAAGATGTAGTGCGGCTAAAGCTTATCTTGTACCTGCACTTAAAAGAGAAAATTTAACTGTACTAACAGATACCCATGTAAACAAAATTCTTATTGAAGACAATTCAGCTAAAGGCGTTGAGTGTATAGATACAGACAACAATACCTTTACATTTCATGCTACCAAAGAAGTTATTCTTTCCTCAGGAGCTTTCGGATCTCCTCAAATATTATTACGATCTGGTGTCGGACCAGCTAATGAAATTACGAGACACGGCATTGATCATTTAGTTGATCTTCCTGGAGTTGGCAAGAATCTTCAAGATCATATTGATTATCTAACCGTACATAACTATAACTCAATGAATTTAATAGGATTTAACTTAAAGACAATCTTTTTTAAATTTCCTTTAGAAATTATAAAATACTTAATAATGAAAACTGGAGTATTTACTTCAACTATTGCAGAGGCGGGCGCTTTTATTAAAACCAATGATGACTTGGAAGCTCCAAATATTCAATTTCATTATGCTCCAGCTATGGTCGTAGATCATGGAAGAACTTCTGTTTGGGGCACTGGTTTGAGTTGCCATTCATGCTTATTAAGGCCTAAATCGAGAGGCGAGGTTACGCTTGAGTCAGCTGATCCTTTTGCTGATCCTCTTATAGATCCTAAGTTTTTAAGTCATCCAGATGATATGAGAGATATGATTGATGGTTATAAGATTATGATGAAAGTTCTTAATACAGAGCCCTTTAAAAAATATATACAAGAAGATGCCTCTAGGCCTGTAGATATTAATGATGATGCTGATATAGAACAAGCAATGCGAGAAGAGGCTGATACGGTTTATCATCCAGTTGGTACTTGTAAAATGGGAAGTGATGAAATGAGTGTTGTTAATAATGAACTTAAGGTTCATAAAATTTCAAATTTGAGAGTTGTTGATGCATCAATTATGCCAACTCTGGTAGGTGGAAATACCAATGCACCAACAATTATGATTGGTGAAAAAGCTTCAGATTTAATTAAGTCTGACTGGGCAATATAAAATCAATTGACATAATCAATGACAATTTATATTTAGATGTTAGAATTTAATAAATTACAGGAAACATGATGAAAAAAAATACATATATAAGAAAAATTTTAATTGGAACACCTTTACTCTTTATTCTAGTCCTAGGATTACTATATGTTGATCTCTATGACTCACGACCTTTATTAAATTTATTTAAGTTAACTCAATCAGATTCAGCATTAGAGTTAGTTGATTACTCAGTTGAGAAGCCGGCATCAAGCAAAGCTATGCCTGCAGCCAATCCAGAGAGAAATGCTTATTTTGGTGACGTTCATGTCCATACTAAATATTCTTTTGATGCATATGTATTTGGTGTAACTGCTTCACCTGATGATGCCTATAAGTATGCAAAAGGCCAAGGAATCTCGCATCCATTAGGTTTTGAGATGAAATTACGTGAACCTTTAGATTTTTATTCTGTAACTGACCATGGTTTTTATATGGGAATGATCCAAGCCTATGCGGATACTTCTACAGATATCTCACAATTAGATTTTGCTAAACCATTTAATAATCTTAATAGGCCTGAAAATCTTACTGTTACATCAGGTGCTGAAAGATCTAATATATTTAGTTCAGTTTTAAGTGCGGCAATAATTCAACCAAATCCATGGTGGCATCCAGAAACCTTAAAGGCATGGTTTACTAAAAATACCCAAAGAGCATTAAGATCATTTGATTATGATATTCATAAATCAGCTTGGTCAGATATTGCTAGATCAGCTAATGAGCACAATGATCCTGGTCACTTTACAGCCTTTATCGGTTATGAATTTACAACCTCCACAGATACAGAAGGCGGTAATCTTCACAGAAATGTTATTTTTAATTCATCAACAGCCTCAATCAGACCCTGGACAAGAATTGATTCTTTAAATCCTGAGGATTTATGGACCTGGCAGGATGGATTAAGAGATAAAGGTATAGATACAATCTCAATGCCTCATAATAGTAATGGTTCAAATGGTCAGATGTTTGAAATGGAAACCTTTAAAGGTAATGCTATAAATAAAGCATATGCTGAAAAGAGAATGAGAAATGAGCCAGTTGTTGAAATCACTCAGGTTAAAGGAACGTCAGATACTCATCCATTGTTATCACCAGATGACGAATGGGCAGATTTTGAGATTATGGACAAAAGAGTAGGTAGTCGACCTCCAACATACAGCAAGCCTTCAGGTTCATACGTAAGACAAGCCTATCAAGATGGTTTAACTTTAGATTTTAGCAATCAAGGAAATCCATACAAATTTGGCTTAATTGGTTCAACTGATACACATACAGGCGCAGGAGCATTTGATGAATCAAATTATTGGTCTAAGATTGGTCTGTTAGATAGCACAGCTTCAAATCGAGGAAGTATTCCAATTAATGAAGCAGAGAATAAATTATTAGAAGAATACTCGAGCTCATTAAATCAGCCTGTAAGCACAATTGAATTAGAGCAGGGCACTTTTGCCAATACTGGTTTTACACAATGGGGAGCCTCAGGATTAGCAGGGGCCTGGGCGGAGGAAAATACTCGTGATTCAATTTTTAAAGCTTTTAAACGAAAAGAGACCTTTGCAACAACCGGATCTAGAATAGCAGTTCGTTTCTTTGCAGGTTATGACTTATCTTCAATTGATTTGAATGCAGACTCGCTGGTGAGTGAAGCTTACGCTAAAGGCGTGACTATGGGATCAGACTTGATGAATGAGGGCAATAAAGCCCCTGACTTCCTTGTTTGGGCACAAAGAGATAAGAACGGTGCTGCATTGCAAAGAATTCAAATTATAAAAGGCTGGATTGATATGAATAGCGGAACACCGTATGAGAAAGTCTACGATGTTGCATGTTCTGATGGTATGAGTGTTGATCCAATTTCCAATAGATGTCCTGATAATGGCGCTAGAGTTAATATTAATGATTGCTCTATTAGTCAAGACGCAGGAGCATCGGAATTAAAAACAGTTTGGAATGATCCTGATTTTGATTCAAGTGCTAAGTCCTTTTACTATGTGAGAGTTTTAGAGAATCCAACCTGTAGATGGTCAACATGGGATGCAATCAAGGCTGGATTTAAGCCCAGAGAAGATCTTCATGAAACTATTCAAGAGAGAGCATGGTCATCTCCTATTTGGTATGTGCCAGCTGCATCTAAGATTATAGTAAATCCACTAGGTGGATCAATGGCTGTTCTTAAAGAAGAATACGGCAGTTGGGACTAATTAAGTCAATTTTTACTTAATTTTTTATCTAAATTGAAAGCCAAAATATTTATATTTTTTAGTATTGGATTACTAGTATATCTTATTGATATAGGGTTAAATCCTGATGATAATGCTAAAAATATTTACATCTCTGATCAAGAGATCACTAGTCTTATAAGCGCATGGAAATCCCAAGTTGGTAGAAATCCAACTGAAGATGAAATAGCTAGAATTATTAATAATTTAATTGAAGAAGAGATTCTATATAGAGAGGCTTTGCTATTAGGCTTAGATAAAGAGGATAGAATTATTAAAAGAAGATTAGCTCAAAAGATCACTTTTTTAAAACAAGAAACACTCACCGATCAACCAACCAATGAGGCTCTTATAAATTTTTACGAACTTAATAAGAATAACTACTATATTCAGCCAACTTTTAGTTTTACGCATTATTACTTTTCAGCTGAAAATGATTCTAAAGCCAGATCAAATGCAGCAATTAAATTAGTCTTAAGCTCAAGCAGTAAGATCAAGGCAGACCCATTTTTTTTAGGTAAAAACTTTATTGATCAAAATAAAGACGAAATATCAAGAAATTTTGGAAAAATTTTCAGTTCTAATTTTAATGAACTTTCTCAAGATGAATGGTCAGGTCCTTTTAAGAGTTCGTTTGGGCATCATATAGTTCTTTTAAAAGACTCAAAGCCAGGGTATTTTCCTTTAATTACTGAAGTGCTCAATCAGGTTGAGGTTGATTTGCTAGCTGCCCAAAAAGAATCTGCAGTAACGACTTATATTGATCAAATAAAATCTGAATATAAAATTATTATTAATCCTGATTTAGAATTTTAATGAATAAACTTCTTGTTTATTTGTTCTTATTTGTTGTCATTGATATAGAATCTCACGAGTTTAATCCAGCTCACTTAGTCATAGATGCAACTACTACTGCTGAATATAGCTATGATGCAAAATGGATGTATCCATTAAAAAATATAGGCCAAAGAGCAGAAATTATATTTCCAGAACACTGTTCTGTTGAAGCTCAATCGCCTTATCCCCAAGGAAAGTATTTAATTGAAAAAATTATACTTAACTGTGATTCATCTTTAAAAGGTCACTCTATTGAAGTTATAAACCTGAGTGTTTTAACTGATGCTTTAATTACAATTAATTTTTTAAATGATGATATTTTTGAGGGATTAATGAATTTAAAGTCATCAACAATACTCATACCTATTCAAGCTCAAAATTATCCGACTACTTATTTTACGTTAGGCATTGATCATCTCTTTAGTGGCATTGATCACATCTTATTTATTTTAGGGTTGTTATTTTTAGTTACAGGTTTACTCAATGTTATTAAAACAGTTACCGCCTTTACTATTGCACATAGTATTACTTTAGGATTATCCGTTTTTGATATTATTTCATTACCTCAAGCTACTGTTGAGGTTTTAATAGCTTTAACCATTGTTTACTTAGCATTAGAAATTAATAACTCACATAAACTTAAAAAAACACCATGGATAATGGCTTTTTGCTTTGGGCTTTTGCATGGCCTTGGATTTGCAAGCGCACTAAGTGATATAGGTATAGCTAATGATCAAATGCTTTTATCATTACTATTCTTTAATTTAGGAATTGAAGCAGGGCAGCTTGCCCTAATTCCTTTCTTTGGGTTTTTTATATGGCTAGCTCATAAATATAATTTTTATAATCAGTCTGCATCTTTAGGATCTTATGCACTTGGAGGTATGGGTTTTTACTGGATTATAACTAGGTTTGTAGGAATTATTTCTTAACTTAAGGTCTTATGGAAATTGATATTCATCTTAAAAAGTCTATGATTGCATATCTATAAGCTGTTTTTAGCAATAAATATGATTAGGCTTTCAAATAAAAAAATTCTACTTTGTGTTACAGGCGGAATAGCTGCATATAAAACTGCTGAACTTACACGCTTATTTAAAAAAAATAGAGCTGATGTAAGAATCATTATGACAAAGTCTGCTCAAGAATTTGTAACACCTTTAACTCTTCAAGCTGTTTCAGGGAACCAAGTACATTACTCACTCCTCGATGAGGAGGCTGAGCTTGGCATGGGTCACATAGAGTTAGCTAAATGGGCAGATGTTATTTTAATTGCTCCATGTACTGCTGAATCCCTGTCTAGATTAGCTCAAGGAAGGGCAAATGACTTAATGAGTGCTGTTATTCTTGCCTCTGATGCGCAACTTTTTATAGCACCTGCTATGAATGTAAAAATGTGGGAAGATAAAGTTACTCAAATGAACCTAGCAACACTCAAATTAAAAGATGTTTTATTTATTGGTCCAGATAGTGGAGAGCAGGCATGTGGTGACATAGGTGAAGGCAGAATGTCAGAGCCTGATTTTATTGCTACAAAAATAGCTGAATCATTTACCTCCTCTTTATTAAACGGAAAAAAAATTCTTATTACAGCAGGTCCTACCAAGGAAGCTATCGATCCAGTTAGATATCTAACAAACAAGAGCTCTGGAAAAATGGGCTATGCTCTTGCCGAAGCAGCATATCTTGCAGGCGCTGATGTTAGTTTAGTTAGTGGACCAGTAAATATTATGCCTTTTGATGGGATTAAATTAATTAATATAAATACTGCTGATGAAATGCTTGCAGAGGTAAAAGCTTTAACTGATCAAATTGATATTTTTATTGGCTGTGCAGCTGTTGCTGACTTCAAGCCTGTTAATTTTGAAAAATTAAAAATTAAGAAAACGGATGATGAAGAAATATCTTTGAAACTAATGAAGAATCCGGATATTTTACAATATGCTTCTGATCATATGACGGATAAACTAGTCATAGGATTTAGTGCAGAAACAGATAATGTCATTGAAAATGCAAAAATTAAACTCTTAAAAAAGAATTTAGATATGATTATTTGTAACGATGTTTCAAATAAAGAAATAGGCTTTGATTCAAATGATAATGAAGTTCATCTTATTACTACTAATGATGTAATAAAACTTTCCAAGACTTCAAAACTTAAAATTGCAAAACAGATTATAAAATCTATTGAATCTTTAATTATAAATTAAATTATGTCATCTCAAAACAACAAACCTTTAACCACAATAGCAAGTTTAAATAAACTAAAAAGTGAATCAAAGAAGTTCACCTGCTTAACAGCTTATGAATCGACTATGGCATCAGTTATTAGTGATTCAGGTATTGACGTGATACTAGTTGGAGATAGTTTGGGCATGGTTGTGCAAGGTCACGATAGCACCTTGCCAGTAACTATGGATCAATTAGTTTATCATCTTGAATGTGTAGTAAAGGGCAATAACAGCTCCCATATAATGGCTGATATGCCATTTATGAGTTATTCCACAGATGATCTGGGTTTTGAAAATGCAACAAAATTAATGCAAAGCGGCGCACACTCAATAAAAATTGAAGGTGGTGAGTGGATATGTAAAATGGCAAATACATTAGCTGAAAGAGGAATACCTGTTTGTGCTCACATTGGCTTAACTCCTCAAGCTATAAATAGAATCGGGGGATATTTTGTTCAAGGTAGAGACACAGATAAGCATGATCTAATGATTGCGGAGGCTAAGGCTTTAGAATCCGCTGGAGCAGCAATGCTGCTTCTCGAGTGTGTTCCTGATGCATTAGCTGAATCTATAACATCACAATTAAATATCCCCGTTATTGGAATTGGTGCTGGAGCTAAAACTGATGGTCAGATCATGGTTATTCATGATTTACTTGGTATTTCATGCTTAGAAAAACCTCCAAAATTTGTTAAAGATTTTATGAGTGAAGCTGGTTCGATTAAAGAAGCAATCCAGCTCTATGACATTTCAGTTAAATCTGGAATTTTTCCTGCCAAAGAACATACCTTTTTTTAGCCTTGATAGTAGTTAGGTCAACTGAATATAGTTTTTCAAAGCATAGTGATATAGCTTTCATTGCGACTATGGGGAATTTACATGATGGCCATTTAGCCCTAGTTAAAAATGCCAAATCAGAATTAAATTTTGTTGTTGTGTCTATTTTCATAAACCCTTTACAGTTCAATGATCCAGATGATTTAAAAAACTATCCTAAATCAATTGAACTAGATCTTGAGCTTTTAGAGCAAGCTGGATGTGATCTCGTATATATTCCAGATAACGCAATCTTAAATAATCTTGATTTAATAAAAGCGCCAGACTTGTCTTATACATTATGTGGTAAATCTAGACCTGGTCATTTTGATGGTGTACTGACCATTGTAAATAAACTATTTAAAATAATAGATCCAAAAATAGCTTATTTTGGTTTAAAAGATTATCAGCAATACCTTCTCATTAAAAATCATGCAGCTTCATTTTTCCCCAATCTTATAATCACTGGTTGCTTAACTGAAAGAAGTAATTCTGGTTTAGCACTGTCATCTCGTAATAATTTATTAAATACAGATGAGGTAAAACTTGCTAGAAATATCTTTATAGAGCTTAGTTTAATAAAGACAAATTACACCTTAAATAATTTAATTACATTAACTGACCAGGCTACCAAGAATCTAGAAAATCTAGGCTTTAAAATAGATTATCTTGAAGCAGTTGATGCTGCAACTTTATGTAAAATAAATGACACTACTGATAATATTCTTATTGCTATAGCTGCATATCTTGGCAATGTGAGACTTATTGATAATATTATTTTTAGTAAAATCTGATCAAAGTTTGAGTTTGGTCGTCAATTAATTCATAATTCTTTTTTTACTATGAAACAAACATTCTTAAGAGCTAAATTACATCGTGTAAATGTAACTCAGGTTGAGTTAGATTATGAGGGTTCTTGTGCTGTGGATTCTAATTTTTTAGAAGTTTCTGGTATGAGTGAATTTGAAAAAGTAGATATATACAATGTTACAAATGGAGAGAGGTTCTCAACATATTTAATATTAGCTGAAAAGAATTCTAGAACCATATCTGTTAATGGTGCTGCGGCTCATAAAGTATCCATGAACGATATATTAATTATTTGCAGTTATGCATCTTTGGATTCTGAAGAGATTGCTCTTCATAAACCTACGCTAGTGTATTTTGATAAATATAATAATATTACAGATATTAAAAATTCAATTCCTAAACAAAAAATTCATTCTGTTTAATCTTTTTAAAATAAACTTCAAACCTTTAATTTTATTGACCCTATTTCTTTTTGTTAATAATGCATTAACCCAAGAGCTATTTAAAAATAATCATAATATACATGGTGAAGATAGTACTTTTAAAGACTTTTTAAAATGGCAATTCAATGGCAATAATCCTGAAAAAATAGCTATAGAAGTAAGCAATGAATTCAATAATACTATCAACCCACCTGAAAATGCTTATGCAGTCTGGATAGGTCATGCTAGTTTTTTAATAAATAACAATAATATTAATATACTTACAGATCCTATATTTTCTGAAAGAGCATCTCCATTTTCCTTTATTGGACCAAAGCGGCTGATCCCGCCAGCAATTAATATTAAGAAGCTCCCACCTATTGATGTTGTTACTGTTAGCCATGCTCATTATGATCATCTTGATTTACCTTCATTGGTAAAATTATATGAGATTAATAGTGATACTTTATTTTTAGTTCCAATGAACCTTGGTAAATTGCTTAAGTCCTCAGGTATTAAAAATGTTGTAGAAATGAACTGGTGGGACACCATAACTATAAAAGACTCACTAATAACTTTTGTACCTGTTCATCACTGGTCATCAAGAACACCATTTGATAAAAATAAAATGCTATGGGGCGGCTGGTGGTTTGAAAGTGATACATTAAAGTTAATTCATCTAGGTGATACAGGTTACACCTATGATTTTATAACTATAAATAATGAACTAGGTTCTCCTGACGTGGCCTTTATTCCGATTGGAGCCTATGAACCTAGATCTATTATGAAAGATAGCCATCTTAACCCTCAAGAATCAGTTCAGGCTGCCATCGATTTACAGACGAGTCTTGCAATAGGAATGCACTGGGGAACCTTTACGTTAACCGATGAACCGGTTTTAGATCCACCAATTCAATTAAAAGATGAATTAAATAGACTTAATCTAAAAAATTTATTTGTAATACCTAAGCCTGGTGAGATTATTTCTCTGGAGTAAAACTAACTGGCATTTCTTGAATTGCATGTACAAAATTATTTGGCGCAACCTTCCAATCTCCATCCATATGCATATCAGGAAATCTAGTAAGAATTTGTTTATAAACTTCTTTTAATTGCATTAAAGCTACTGGCTTACCAATACATGTATGTCTTCCCATTCCAAATGCTAAATGCTTTGCAGCATTTTCACGCTCTATATCAAATACATTAGGATTTGAAAAAATGGATGGATCTCTATTAGCTGCTCCATACCACATAATTACTTTTTCACCTTTTCCTAATTTCTGATTACCTAAGGTAGTCTCACAAGTTGTTGTTCTTCTCATATGTATTACTGGAGAGACCATTCGAATAGTTTCTTGAGCAAAGTTTGGGAGAAGATCTAAATTATTTAATAACTTCTTTTTCTGTTCAGGAAATTCAGTTAAAAGTTTAATAGCTCCACTTATAGAATTTCTAGTCGTGTCATTGCCTGCAAAGATTATTAGTAACCATGAGCCATCAAGATACTCTTGACTTAATTTTGCACCACCGAGCTCAGCATTAGCTATAGCTGATAAAAGATCATTCTTTGGATTTAATCTTTTTTCTTGAAGAATATGTTTTCCATATTCAAACATTTCACCAATCATATTTTCAAATAACTCGATCATTGAAGTATCAACTTCCATTTCTTCAGTTTTACCTTGTGTCTTTTTCATTCCTTCTGCAGCAAAATATTGAGCTAATTCTAAAAACTCCATCCAGGTTGATAATTTATGTCTATCTTCTTCAGGTATTCCTAAAACTTCAGATAATGTAAAAATTGGTATCTGTTGTGATAAATCTTTAACAAGATTGGATTGACCGGCTTTAGCTATAGCATCAAGCAAAAATTCAACTTTAATTTCTACTTTTTTATGCAGCTCATCTACATATCCTGGTTTGAAAAAAGGCATGTGCTCTCTTCTTAAATCGAGATGAAAAGACCCATCAAGATTAAGCATATGATCTATAGAAGTCTGCCATAATTTAGGATGTCTGGTTTCAGGATTGCCTAATGTCATTAAGTTGCCTGTAGCTGCCTGTGAGGAGAAGATTGCTGGGTTTGATGAAACCTCCATAATGTCTTTATAAGAGGTGAGCATCCAAGCACCTGGCTCTACATCCCACTCAGGTGGATTTTGAAAGTAAATAGGACTATTTTCTCTTAGCTCATCATAAGCACTAAAAGGCTGCCCATTAGTAAACTGATGTATGTCATACAAATCAATAGGGCTCTCATAAGAATAATGGGGCTCATAGGCATTACCCTTAATCAAAGTATTAAGAGCAGTTTCGCTAATAGGTGGATATGACATAAAAATTAGTTATTAATAATTTCTACAGTACCAATATTAAGTTCTCTTATTGGTGCTTCAATTTGTTTAAGGTCACCAACAATGACCCAAGTCCACTTGTTAGTATTTAAATACTTGGTTGATGCTGACTGAACATCCTCAAGTTTGATAGAATTTCTTTGATCAGCAATGGTATCTAAATAATCAAAATCTCTGTCATATTTAACAATATCTTCAATTCCACCGAGCAGGGCGCTTAATGTTTCAAATTGACCAGGTAAACGCAGTGTTCGTGCTTGTTTTATTTTAGATAACTCTTCTGCATTTACAGGAGTAGTATTTATGTACTCGTCATACTCACGTAAAATTTCTAATACTGCAGGTGCAGTTTTATCTGTTTGAACAGGTGCAGTCATTCTCATAAGTCTTTGACCTTGCGAATAACCAGTTGATGTTCTAACACCATAAGACCAACTCTTATCTTCTCTTAAATTCATATTCAATCGTGAAGTGAAACTTCCAGCAATTGCATAATTCATGTAATCAATCAAGATATCATCATCTGAATTAGTTGGAGGTAATAATTGGGCAGCAAGAATATATGACTGAATTGCACCAGGCTTATCTATTAAAAATACCCTAGGAGATGTTTGATCTTCAACAGTAAATAGGTCTACGTCTTCAGAAGAAATGTCATCAGAAGTCCAACTTGAAAATTTAGCATTTAACATTCCAGCAGCTTCATTTAAGCTAATATCACCAGTAACAATAAAAGTGGCATCACTTGGATTTGTTAATTTTAGATACATTCCAACAAGATCATCTCTTGTAAAAGTTTCAACTGTTGATTTGATACCAGAGCTAGAAGCTTTTGCATAAGGATGGTTAGAGCCATAAACTAATGCTCTAATCTCTCTATTAGCCATTGATGCAGGACTATTAAGCTCTTGATCAATTCCAGCTAACCAACGTTTTTTAACTTTATCAAGTTCAACTTGAGGAAAATTTGCATTAAGTAATCCTTCTTTAAGTAAGTCCAATGTTGACTCTAGGTTTACCTTTAATGATGACATTGATGCATAGGTAGTATCAATTGAGGATCCAAATGAAATACTAGATCCTAGACTTTCTTGTTTTTCAGCATATTCAAGAGAGGAGTAATTTTCAGTACCTTCGTCAACCATACTCATAGTAAAATTAACAAGACCGAGTTTGTCATTAGTCTCAACAGCGTATCCTTTATTAAAAACAATCTCTAATTCAACTAAAGGTGAGCTATTTCTTTCTGCTAGAACTAACTTTGAACCATTCTTCAATACCGTACTTTGGATTTTTGGAAAGGAGTAAGATAATTTTTCAGTTGGGTAGGGAATACCTTTACTTCTATCAACAGTAGATTTAACAACAGATGTTTTGGCAGCAGGAACTATTGTAAGAACATAGTCTCCTGAGGTTAACCATTTATTTGAAGCTTCTTTTATAACTTTAGCAGGAGTATCTAAATAAGTTCGTAGCTGATCTCTAAAAGCACCAGGATCCCCATATAAAGTCTGATAAGTAGCTAAAATATCTGACTTACCACCGAAACCACCAATTCTTTGAAGGCCAAATGTATAGTTAGAGATAGTTGATGTTTTGATATCTTTAAGGAGTTTAGCATTTGGTCCTTTTTGTAAATATTTATCTAAGGTTGAATCCATTACGCTTTCTACCTCTTTTGCATCTTGACCTGGTGCTACAGTTGCTGTAATTATAAATAAACCAGCTATTTCTCTACCGTAGTAGAATGATGAAACGCTTGTGGCTAAACCGCTTTTATATACAAGCTCTTGATACATAGGGCTATTTTTACTTCCTGTTAGCGTTGATGATGCAAGCTCTAAAGCTATAGCTTCATCGGTACCATCTTCAGCAACATTCCATACTTTATATATTCTTGTTTGAGGTACATTGTCTTGCATAACCTCTCTAGTTTGTTCATTTCTTTTTGCAATCCATTTTTTTGGTTTGGTTAGAGGAGGTCCGCCTTGAATGTCACCAAAGTATTCTTCAACTTTTCTTTTAGCAGTTTCTAGATCAATATCACCAGCTAAGGCAATGACTGCATTAGTAGGTCCGTAATAGGTCTCAAACCACTCTTTAACATCATCAAGAGTTGCTGCATTTAAATCATCCATTGAGCCAATGACTGACCACGAGTAAGGATGCCCTTTAGGGAATGCGCCTTCATTTATAGAATTAAATGCTTTTCCGTAGGGAGCATTTTCTCCCTGTCTTTTTTCATTCTGAACAACACCTCTTTGTTCATTTAGCTTATCTTCATCAATAACATCGAGAATATGACCCATTCTTTCTGATTCCATCCATAAAGCTAAATCAAGAGCATTAGTTGGAACATTTTGAAAATAATTAGTTCTATCGCTATTAGTGGTTCCATTTTGATCTGTTGCACCTATTTTTTCAAAAGGTTCAAAGTACTCAGCATTGTAATTTTCAGTCCCATTAAACATTAAATGTTCAAATAAATGAGCAAAACCTGTTTTACCGACCTTTTCATTTTTTGAACCTACGTGATACCAAACATTTATAGCTACCATAGGAACTTTTCGATCCTCATGAACTACAACTGTTAATCCATTGCTAAGAGTAAAAGTTTCATACTCTATATCAGGTACATCTAATTCGGCTTG
>CAYFJC010000020.1:14129-21242 GCA_964343355.1 uncultured Gammaproteobacteria bacterium
TAATTAAATGCTAATTAAAAAAAATTATTACAATGATTATTTCGTTTGCCTATTTAATCTTATAATTATATAGAATGCAAAGTAGAATTAACTTAGATTTAACTAAAGAAGGATCAATAATGAAAAGGACAATAGGCATCAGTTTTTTATTAGTTTTAATAATTTCATGTTCACCTAAAAAAGAAGTCATTCAGCCATTATCACTTGAAGATTCAATAGCCATATTGGCATCTGATGAGTATGGCGGAAGGGCGCCTGGAACAGAAGGTGGCAAGCTTACTAAAAACTTTATTTCTAAGGCTTTTAGGGATAATAACTTAGATCCAATCAATAGAAGTTATTTCTTAGAAGTTCCGGCTGTTAATATAAAACAAAAGCCTGATTCATTCTTTTCAATAGCTTTTAGAAATGTTGATGAAAAACTTACTCCTGGTGAAGATGTTGTTTTTTGGACAAAGCGAACTTCAGATTATGAAAAAATTAGAGCAAGTGACCTTGTATTTGTTGGTTATGGAATTGTTGCCCCAGAGCACAATTGGAATGATTACGATGGGATAGATGTTAAGGGTAAAACAGTAGTCATGCTTATAAATGATCCTGGTTTTGCTACTGGGAGCCCTAGATTATTTAATGGCAGATCAATGACTTACTACGGTAGATGGACATATAAATTTGAAGAAGCAGCAAGACAAGGCGCTGCAGCTGCAATTATTATTCACGATGAAGAGCCAGCCTCTTACCCATGGTCAGTTGTTGAGTCTTCATGGTCTGGATCCCAGTTATCACTTCAAAGAAATTCAAAAGAAGCTCTTCCTCTACAACTAGAGAGCTGGATTCACAAGGATACCTTAAATCGACTATTACAATTCACTGGTTTTAATTTAGAATCACTTCAAGAAATAGCACTAACTAAAACCTTTAAACCATTTAATTTAAGAGGATTAGAACTAAATTCTGATATTTATAACAGTGTGAATTATTTTAAATCTCATAATATAGCTGCGGTAAAAAAGGGTACTACAAGACCAGATGAATATGTTCTATTTACTGCTCATTGGGATCACATTGGTAAAGATGATGCTGATCTTAGTGGTAATGATAATATTTATAATGGAGCTGTTGATAATGCGACTGGTGTTGCTGCTCTATTGGAATTATCAAGACGATTCTCAAGTATAGATACCGATAGATCTTTATTATTTTTATCAGTTACTCTTGAAGAATCTGGACTTCTAGGTTCTGAATATTTCGCTAACAATTCTCCAATTCCCTTAAAGGATATTGTAGCTGGATTTAATTTTGATGCTATTTTCCCATCAGGTAAGTCAAATGATATGGTTGTTGTGGGTTATGGAGCTTCTGAACTTGAGGACTTGCTTGAAACTGAGCTCATTAAAAACAATAGATATATAAATCCAGACCCTTCACCTGAAAAAGGTTTTTTTTATAGATCTGATCATATTAGTTTTGCTAAAAAAGGTGTCCCAATGCTTTATTCAAATAATGGTGCAGATTTAGTTGATGGCGGAAGAGAGGCTGCTTTTAAACTTTCATACGACTATACCCTTAACGATTATCATCAACCCTCAGATGAATATACAAATGATTGGGAGATGAGTGGTATAGAGCAAACAGTAGATACTATATTTAATGTCTCATTTGAGCTAGCTAACTCTAATCAATGGCCTAACTGGTATGAAGATAATGAATTTAGATCTATAAGAGATAAGCAAAGAACTGAATAATGAAAGCACTTTACTCATTACTAATACTTTTTACTATTCTTGTTGAGGCAGAAACTCATTTAATTGTTCTTGGTTCAGGGACTCCAAACCCAGATCCAGAAAGATCTGGTTCTGCATATGCGGTTATTGTTGATGAGGATGTATATTTAGTAGATTTTGGATATGGGGTTGTTAGAAGTGCCTCTGTTTTAAGTACTGAATATGGTGGAGAATTTAATCAACTGAATGCTAAAAATCTTAAAATAGCATTTTTAACACATATCCACTCTGATCATTCAGGAGGTCTAGCTGATTTAGTTCTTACGCCTTGGATTATGGGAAGAGAGGAGCCTCTTGAGTTATATGGACCTCAGGGATTAAAAAATATGTCCAAACATTTATTAGCAGCATATAAATTAGATATAGATTACAGAATTAATGGATCTCAACCCTCCAATCCTGAGGGTTTTAAAATTAATGCACATGAAATCACGGAAGGCTTAATCTATATGGATAAAAACGTTCGTGTTGAAGCTTTTGTTAATAACCATGGTGACCTTAACAATTCATATGGTTTTGTTTTTAAAACTAAAGATAAAAAAATTGTTTTTTCTGGTGATACAGCTCCAAGTATAAATTTAAACAAATTTGCTCAAGGTGCCCAAATACTTGTACATGAAGTTTATTCGAGCGAAGGCTTTTTAACCAAAACAGATGATTGGAAAATTTATCATCAAGCGCACCATACATCTTCAAAAGAGATTGGATTAATTGCTGATAAATTAGATATAGATACGTTAGTACTTTCCCACATTTTATATTGGGGCTCGAATGATCTTTCTATTATAAAAGATGTTAAAGAAAGCTTTAATGGCAATATAGTTGTAGCTAGTGATTCATTAGTTATTAGCCAATAAACATTGACTTATTTAGGTATCTCTATAACCTGCACGTAACACTTTTTGCACATTTATGTCATTTAAAAATCTAGGGCTATCGGAGCCTATTCTCAAGGCTTTATCACACAAAGGCTACAAAGACCCAACACCCATTCAAGAAAAGTCTATTCCTGCAATCCTTGAGGGTAAAGACGTTATGGCTTCAGCACAGACGGGGACCGGTAAAACTGCTAGTTTTACTCTACCTATATTAAATATCCTTTCTCATCCAAAAAATGATCACAAAGGTCATCATGTAAGAGCTCTTATTATCACTCCAACCAGAGAGTTAGCTGCTCAGGTAAGAGAAAATGTACTTACATATGGAGGTAACCTAGATTTAAGATCAACTGCTGTATATGGAGGCGCTAGAATTCATAATCAACAGCTTAAACTTAAAAAGGGTGTTGATATACTTGTTGCTACACCTGGTCGTTTGCTTGATTTATATAATCAAAAATCAGTAAATTTTAATAAAGTAGAAATCTTAGTATTAGATGAAGCGGATCAGATGCTCGATATGGGCTTTATTCACGATATTAAAAAAATTATTAGTTTATTGCCAGAAAAAAGACAAAATCTTATGTTTACAGCTACTTTTTCGAATTCATTTAGAAAACTAGCAAACGAATTGGTTGATAACCCTACAGAAATATCCGTTACGAGTGATAATGAAACTGCAGCTAACGTAGATCATTACGTTCATCCTGTTGATAAATCTAGAAAAGCTGAACTTTTAATTGAGCTGATAGAGACAGAAAACTGGAAACAGGCTCTTGTTTTTACTAGAACTAAGCATGGAGCAGATCGTCTAACCAAACAACTACTTAAAGTTGATATAAAAGCTGCTGCTATACATGGCAATAAGACACAAAATAATAGAATGAAGGCGTTAGATTCATTCAAAAATAATAGAATTCGCATTTTAGTTGCAACAGATGTTGCCGCTAGAGGTATTGATATACCAAATATGCAGCAAGTAATAAATTTTGATGTTCCTACTGTAGCAAAGGATTATGTCCATAGAATTGGCCGAACCGGAAGAGCTGGAAAGTTTGGTAAAGCTATATCATTAGTAAGTGCAGATGAATTTAATTTATTACAGGATATTGAAAGACTCCTTGAGCAAACTTTAGATAGAAAAATAATAGATGGTTTTGAGCCAGATCATTCAATACCAATTACCAATCATGAAGTCGCTAAAAAGAAAGTTAATAACCAAAGAGGCTTTAAGAAAAGATTTAATTCCAAAAGACGTAGATAATTTTTTAATCGATATCTTTTAACTATATTTTTATATCATGCTTTCATTTAATAATTTAGAGCTCGTATTAGGTGGTAAAACACTTTTTGACGATGTCTCGCTAACTATCCATCACAAACATAAGGTTGGTTTAATTGGTGCCAATGGTACCGGGAAGACCAGTCTCTTTAAGATCATTAGAAAAGAAATTGATGTTGATCAAAGCACGATTTCCTATCCTGAAGGTCTTAGAATTTCTTATTTAGCTCAAGAGGTTCCATCCAATGATGAGATTGCTCTTGAATATGTGCTGTCCGGAGATGCGAAGCTTATTGAAATTAAAAATCAAATTGATGATGCTGAGAAGAATGAAAAATTTGATTTATTAGGTGATTTATATGAGACCTATACTGCATTAGATGGTTATTCTGCTAAATCTAAAGCTGAGCAGCTTATGGTTGGTTTGGGTTTTGCATCAGAGGACTTTGGGAAATCATTAAAAGATTTTTCAGGCGGTTGGAGAGTAAGATTAAATTTAGCTAAAACTCTAATGCAGCCATCAGATTTAATGCTGTTAGATGAACCTACAAATCATCTTGATTTAGATGCCATACTTTGGCTTGCTAGCTGGATTAATAATTACAAAGGGGCTTTGCTATTAATCTCACATGACAGAGAATTTTTAGACGATTGTGTGGGCTCAGTTGCACATCTATACAGGCAATCCATTGAGCTATATAAGGGTAATTATTCTCAATTTGAATTGATTAGAGCTGAAAGAATGTCTGAAATACAAAGTAACTACGTAAAACAGCAAAAAGAAATTGAGCATATGCAGAGTTTTGTTAGAAGATTTAAAGCAAAAGCCACAAAAGCAAAACAAGCTCAAAGTCGAGTTAAGGCATTGGAGAAAATGGAGTTAATAGCTCCAGCTCATATAGACTCTCCTTTTAAATTTACGATTCCAGAGACAGATAAGATATCTAACCCTTTAGTAAGGCTTAATGAGGCCTCTCTTGGCTATGAAGAGGTTATTTTAAAAGATATTGATATAACTATATGCCCAGGCGATCGAATTGGCCTACTAGGACCCAATGGTGCTGGTAAATCAACGTTTATTAAAAGTTTAGTTGGTAGTATTCCAATATTATCTGGTGAGCGTGAGAAGGGAGTAAATTTTACAGTTGGTTATTTTTCTCAGCATCAAGTTGATGACTTGGACTTATCAATATCTGCATTTCAACATATCCAAAAAATTGACGGAAATATAAATGAAAAGGAAATAAGAACCTATTTAGGTGGGTTTAACTTTAAAGGCGATAAGGTAAAAGATCCAATTAAGTTATTTTCGGGTGGTGAGAAGGCTAGATTAGCTTTTGCAATTATTGCATTTAAAAAACCTAATATTTTATTAATGGACGAACCTACCAATCATTTGGACATGGAAATGCGTCACGCACTAACGATGGCACTTCAGTCCTTTAAAGGTGCAATTTTACTCATATCTCATGATAGACATCTTTTAAGTAGTTCAGTTGATACTTTTTATTTAGTGGATAAGGGAAGGGTTGAGATATTTGATGGTAATCTTGATGACTATAAAGATTACATACTTAATATGAATAACCCAAAAGCCAAGAAAGGCAATAAAGAGGTTAAAGTTGAAAAGTTAGTAGAAAAAGATAATTCTCAAAACATTAGATTTTTAAAATCAGAAATATCTAAATTAGATAAGCGTAATGAGCGTTTAAATAGGAAATTAAAAGAAGTTAATGAAGAGCTGGCCGATCCGGAGTTATACAATATTGATGGTAGAGATGATTTGCAAAATTTATTAAAGAATCAAATAGAGTTAACAGATCAAATTGAAGATATTGAAAAAACCTGGCTAGCTAAAGCAGAAGAGTTGGAAGCTTTAACTAAATGAATTTTGATCAGGAGTTTGATGAAACGCAAAAAGTAGTCCCTGAGGATGTTCCAATATTTAACGCTGATGAGCATGAAATAGATCAATTCTTGAAAGATCTTTATGGTTATTGTGTTCGTTTGCATAATCATTCTAAGCTTTATCCTTATCTTGGGTTTACTGAAGACGAGCAGGCAGAACTCTTTATATATTTAATGAAAAACTCGTTTGAACCCCAATACCAACTATTGAGAACAATAACTCTTGCTAGAGCCTCAAATAATGATGAAGATCCTTCTAGTGTTAGTGTTGACCAAGTATTCTCTGATATGGATTCTCTTAAGAAACATGTTAGGTCGCTAAAAGCTATTACCTACAAAGACCTATGTATAAGAAGCGCAGCTGAGTTTCTTTACATGGATGGTTTAACCGTTAATGAGATTACCGACGAATTAATAGCTGAGAAGTTTTTAGATGAATATAGTGATGAAGAAGACTCATTACTTGCAAATCATAGAAGGCAAATACATAAATATGTTTCTTCATTCAAAGATTTTGATGTAATGGTTGATGATCCTGAGCGAAAAATTAACTTAATTTAAAAAGACTTAGCCTGTAAAAAAAACTGATTTTTAGAATCCTCACTATCAGCTAGATACTAAGAAAAGACATCCCTCAGACCTCGATTCAAAGTCGCCGCAATACCCGAACAATGAGTCTCGTCTTCCAGTATGACGGTATTTATATTTAACCCTTTGTAATTTCTCTTTTTTAAAGTTTTGGATAAAGATTTTACATTTGTAACCATTTTAAAATCTATTCCTTCTGGTTCTTCTTCTAGACTGCCAATTGATAAGAATACTTTAGTTGGTAAGCTTTTATTGTTCTTTGAATACTCCTTTTCGACTTCTAAAATATGCCTATTATCCCACCAAATAGAAGGACTCCCTATTACGTATCTATTGAACGATTGAGGAGAAGTGAACAAAGTAAAAAGACCAAATAAACCACCTAAAGAAAATCCACAATAAGTTTGGTCCGACTCATCGGTATGATAATTATCGTTTATGAGTGGCTTAACTTTATTATTTATAAATTCTAAGAACTCTTTTGCACCTCCAGCATCTACCTCAGGTAAATCTCCAAATATCTTGTACAAATCTTTTTGATTAGTCATCCAAACAGAATCATTGGTTGGAGTTAGATCTCTGTTCCTGAGACTCATAAAATCATTCAAACCATCACTTACATAATCAATACCAACTAAAATAAAATGAGGTAAATCATTTACCAATTGCATCA
>CAYFJC010000021.1:0-19895 GCA_964343355.1 uncultured Gammaproteobacteria bacterium
CCATGGCTTGAAATTGTATCGATTGCTTGTTTTTTCTTAAAAATTCTTACATGACCACCTGGCATATTGTGATAGTCTTCTGAAAGCATCCAACATACTCTTTCAGGCCAATAGGCGGGAAAGCTAGGCAAGAAATAACCACCTGGTTTTAATATTCTCTGAATTTCATCCAAAGCGTCTTCGTAATTAATTAAATGTTCAAGCACCTCAGAGCAAACAACCATATCAAATGAAGAGTCAGCAAAAGGCATCTGATAACCAGAAGCCATGGTGAAACCTACTCCTTCATTAGATATAGATTCAAAATATTCTGCACCCTCTTGAGCAATTTTTAAAGATTCGGTGTGAAGATCTAATCCAACACAATAAGCATTAGGATATTTATCCATTATCCCAAATATATGCCTTCCCTCTCCACAACCAAGATCTAGAACCTTTGCGCCATCTGGAATATGAATTTTGTTGAAATCAAAAGTTAGCATTATTGCCTTTAATAATTGTTTTATGGTTTTTTATAACTTTATCCATTAATTCTTCGTATTGTTTGCCAATAAATAACCAATTAAATTTGGCTTTAATATGCTGCCTGCCTCTATCTGCTATTTCATTATACAGATTAGGTTTAAGAAATATTTTTCTGATGGAATCATTGATAGCCGCAGGATTCTTTGGGGGAATTAATATTGCATAATCAGCCGTTATTTCTGGAATTGATGCTATATCTGTAGCAATTAAAGGGGTGGAGCATGACATAGCTTCAGCAACAGGGTACCCAAAGCCTTCATATAGAGAACTCACTATAGCGACTGAGCTTTTGGCATATTCTTGGGCAATTTGATCTTTTGTAATTCCAGTTTTAAATGTAACTCTTTCATTAAGATTCAATTTTTTGATCAATCTTTCTGTATGCCCTCCCTCTCGTGGAGCTCCAATAACTAACAACTCTATATCATTGAAGTCTTGAACCAAGGTTGCTAATGCATGAAGGGTAAAATCCAAACCTTTTAGAGGGACATCAGCACTTGCTGTTGTAATCAATCTATGGGGTACCCTTTTTATGTCAGGATAAGGTCTAAATATATTAGAATCTACAGCATTATGTATAACTGAAATATTCTGAGGTTTAACCTTAAAATCAGCACTTATATCTCGCTTAGAACTCTCAGAAACAGTAATAATATTCTTAAGTAAAGGAGCTACTTTTTTTTGCATTTTTAAAAATGAGTACCACCTAAGTCTTGATATTTTATAAATAAAATTATTATTTGCTTCTAACTCATGCTTCAAATCCATTGTAATTGGATGATGAATAATCTCTATTAAGGGAGTAGTAATTTGAATGTACTCCATGGCATAACTTATCGACTGGTTATCAATAACTAAGTCATATTTATTTTTTAAAATATGCTTTCTAGCTCTAACACCGAAAGTTCTCATTTCTGGGAAGCCCCCAGCAAGAACAGACATGAATTCGTATACATCTGTAAGAGTTTTATTTTTATGGTTTATGAATTTAAAAAACCTATCTTTAAAATTAAAAGTTTCAAATAAATTTAAACCAGGGGATTTGATTAGTTTTATATTTTTATCTAAATGAGGATAAGGAGGTCCTGATAAAAGTGTTACATCATGACCCAGCTCTAAAAGAGCTTTAGATAAATCTTTTACATAGATTCCCTGCCCACCCCCAAATGGGGCACTTCTATAACTTAAGATAAGTATCTTTAGAGATTTCAAATTTCTAGGAGTTGGTAAATGTAAGCCAAGAGTTATATTGATCACTTTGACCAGTTACTATGAGGCTATATGTCTCTTGGAGCTTTTTAGTAATTGGTCCTCTAGCACCAGTTCCAATTGGTTTTGAATCAATTTTTGTTACTGGAGTTATTTCAACAGCTGTTCCAGTAAAAAATGCCTCATCTGCATAACTTAGGTCTTCATAAGTGAGATCTTTTTCAATAACATTTATGCCAAAATCCTCGGCTATAGTTATTACAGATTGTCTAGTTATTCCGTTTAAACAATGCTCTATTTTTGGTGTGTATATTTCATCATTTTTTATGATAAATATATTTTCTCCACTACCTTCTGAGATAAAACCATTTTCATCCATTAAAAGTGCTTCATCAGCTCCTTTCTTTATAGCATCCTGAAGAGCCATTATAGAATTAATATAGCTTCCCATAATCTTATTACCAGAATATAGAGGATTCGAATATTGTGGAAAAGGAGATTTAATGATTGAGATACCACCCTCTTTAGACTCAGGGCTCATATAGGATGGCCACTCCCAAGCTGCAACTGCAGTATTTACTGATAAATCTGTTGCTCTAAGTCCCATTGACTCACTTCCTAGATAAATCATGGGTCTTATATAGCCTTCTTCTAAGTTATTTTTAGAGAAAATAGCTTTTTGAACATCGTTGATTTCATTTTTTGAGCATGGTATTTCAATATTTACCTTATCTGCGGCAGAAAATAGTCTATCAGTGTGATCATCTAAGCGAAATATTGCTGGCCCCTTAGATGTGCTATAGGCTCTAACCCCTTCAAATACGCCTAATCCATAGTGAAGTGTATGGGTAAGAATATGAATATTTGAATCATTCCATGCCTGAAAAGATCCATTTTTCCATATAAATTTTGTTTCAGTATTTACAAACATTTGTTGTGAGTTAATTTAGGTAAAGTATTATGACAAACTAGAGCTAAATACTAAAGGATGAATATGAATGTTATTGAATCTATATTTCGAGAATATGATATTAGGGGCACTTACCCTTCGGAAATTAATGAAGGTGTAATTTCTCTTATTGGGCAAGCTATAGCTTTAAAATGTAAAGAAGAAGGTGTTTCACAAATTTCAGTGGGAAGAGATGGAAGATTGTCTGGAGAGACTTTATTAGATTCTATGTGCAACTCTTTAGCTAGATCAGGTATCGCAGTGACAAATATCGGATTAGTTACAAGTCCTATTTTGTATTATGCAGCTAAGAAAAGTGATTCCAAGAGCGGTATTATGATCACTGGTAGTCATAACCCCAAAGATGATAATGGGATTAAGATGGTAATTAATAATAAACCTGTTTCAGGTACTGAAATATTATCATTGACCAAATCTATTCTTGATTTTAATGGAATCAAAGAAGAAATAATTAACTTAGATATTATTGAAGATTATATAGATGACGTTTTACAAAAAATAACATTAAATAAACCTGAAAATTTAAAAGTTGTAATTGATTGCGGTAATGGTGCTGCTGGATGTGTTGCTCCTGAATTATTTAAAAGACTAGGCTGCAATGTAATTAATCTGTTCTCTGAAATTGATGGCAATTTTCCCAATCATCATCCTGATCCAGGAAAACTTGCAAACCTTCAGGACTTAATTAAATCTGTTAAGTTAGAAAATGCTGATCTTGGTCTTGCATTTGATGGTGATGGCGATAGAGTTGGATTGGTTACTGAAGTGGGTAATGTAGTTTTTCCAGATAAAATTATGATGCTTTTTGCTAAAGATGTATTAGCTAAAAACAATGGCGGTCAAATTATATTTGATGTGAAGTGCTCAAACTCACTTGCAGAAATTATTAAGGTGAATGGTGGTGAGCCAATTATGTCACCTACTGGCCATTTCCATATAAAAAATAAACTTAGAGAAACGAATGCCCTGCTTGCTGGAGAAATGAGTGGTCATATATTTTTTAATGATGACTGGTATGGATTTGATGATGGTCACTATGCAGGAGTAAGAATAATAGATCTAATTGATAGATCAGATTCCTCAATAGAGGAGATGATCTCTGAATTGCCAAAGTCATTTTCTACTCCTGAACTTAATATCTATGCTAGTGATGATAGTAAGTTTGAAATTGTTAAAAGGTTTGCTGAGGAATGCTCTCTGGATGGGAAAAAAATAACAATTGATGGTTTAAGAATTGAATTTAGTAATGGATGGGGTTTATTAAGGGCATCAAATACAACTCCTAAACTGGTATTAAGGTTTGAAGGTTCTAGTGAAAATGATCTTAATACAATACAAGAAAATTTTATGAATGAATTTAAAAGAATATGTCCTGAAATTGATGCAACTATGCATTAGAATGAATTAAAACTTATATTTCAAAAATTGAAAGCTGACAGAAAACAAATAATACTTCAATCACTAGCTGGGCTACTAGAGGAAAGAAACTTATCAAAAGTAACCACAGCTATTTTAGCTGAAAAATCAGGGATAACTGAAGCAGCTCTGTATAGACATTTTCCTAGCAAAAGATCAATATTTTCAGAGCTCTTTGGGTTTTGTGATGATGCTATCTTTTCTAAATGTTCTGAAATTAGAAAAACAGAATTAAGTTCTGAAGAGAAAATAAAAAATATATTTCTTTTTTTTATTATATTCCTTGAAAAGAATAAAGGTTTTGCAAGGATTTTATCTAGGGAAGCGCTTAGTGCTGATGAGCAAAATGTAACAGATGCAGTGAATCAATTTTTTGAGAGATTGGAGTTAAATATTAAGCAAATATTGGCCGAGGATGCTAATAAACTTATTGCGCAACCAGGAATATCTTCTCAATTAATCATTACTTTGTTAGAAGGAACTGTATCAAGATATATACGCTCTAAATTTAAAGAAGCACCTTCAAGTTATTCTGAAAATATTTGGACATTGGCAGTCTTAGCAACTTTTAAAGATTAATTAGGGATGTTCTCGTTAAGAAATAATTCAAAATAAGTATTTATATCATCAGAATTTGCAATTTCTCCTGTTGATTTATTAACCCTCACATAAGATATGCCACTTGGAATTTTAACTTCTGATTCAGGTAAATTCTCTAATGCTAAACTCATAAAATCAACCCAAATTGGAAGAGCGATACTTGATCCATATTCATCATCACCAAGTGAAGTAAAATCATCAGTACCAACCCAAACAGTTGTTACAAGATCATCCTGAAATCCTGAAAACCAAGTACTTTTTGCATCATTAGTTGTTCCTGTTTTTCCTGCAATATCTGATCTTTTTAAGATACTAGTTTTACGACCAGTGGATCCTCTTCGAGTATGCTCCTTCAGAATATCTTTAACAATATGCGCTACTCTTTCGTCTATAACCCTCTCAGAATTAGATACCTCTTTAAGAAGGCTATAGGGCTTTTTTGCTTCTAGCTCTGTCGTATTTAACCAGGGAAATGCTGTCATATTAGAAGTTATATCTTTTGACTTATCCTCATCAAGATTTTTATGTAAAAAAATCTGATTTCCATTTCTATCCACAATTTTTGATACATAGTGTAAATCCACCAAATAGCCATCATTAGCTATTACCCCATAAGATCTTGCTACTTCAGCTGGTGAAAAATTTCCTGATCCAAGAGCTAGAGATAAATCATTTGGAAGTCTGTCTCTTTCAAAACCAAACTTAGATATATAATTATTTGCTTTTGAAATACCTAATTCCCTTAAAAGCTTAATAGATACAATATTTAGAGATTGAACTAACCCCTCTCTTAATCTAGTGGGTCCGTAAAACTTTCCAGTATAATTTTCTGGTCTCCAGAAACTTTCGAGATTCTCATCATTAAATATAATTGGAGCATCGTTAATAAGAGATGATGGATTATAATTATTTGCAAAGGCAGACGCATAAACAAAAGGTTTAAAGCTTGAGCCAGTTTGAGGAAACGACAGTCTAACTCTGTCAAAAAGGCCATCATTAAAAGAAGATCCTCCCACATAACTTGAAATACTTCCTGTAATTGGGTTTATAGAAATAAGTGCAGCCTCGGCTAAAGGAATTTGATCTAAAAAAATACTATCTTGCGTAGCTTTAAGATAAATGAAATCACCAGGTTTAATTAAATCATAAAAATTCTGTGGTGCAGATCCTCTTGAATTAATAGATATATATCTTCTTGCCCATTTATAAATTTCATCATTCCAGTTAAGAGCTACAATTTTAAGATCTTCATTTAAATATATAAAATTATCTTCGTTAACATCAATAACTATCCCTCTTTGATGGGAGTGTATAAAAATATTAGAATCGAAAGTATTTCTTACTCTAGTAATTAGAGTGTCATTTATGTCTAAGAAATTAAAGCTTTCATCCAGCCCTTCTGTAAGAGGAGAATAATTAAGATTTGATAAAGCATCTAAATCCTCTATAGAAAATATATCTAAATAATTATTTTTTGGACGCCATCCGTGCCTTTTATCATATTCTGATAATCTTTCTGATATGCTTTCTATGGCTTTACTCTGAAGTTTTGAATCTATTGTTGAATAAACTTTCCAGCCTTCGCTGTAGGCTCTTAAACCATATCTATTAATAACCTCTTGTCGAATTAATTCGGCTAAGTGTCTTGAATCTAGATCATAAGATTTAATATTTTTTGAAATATTTACAGGCTCAGATACTGCCAAAAAGTACTCCTCATTACTTATATACTTTAGCTTTAGCATTCTTCCAAGAATCCAATTTCGTCTTGATTTCGTTCTTTCTGGAGCTCTTATAGGATTTACTCTTGATGGAAGCTGGGCTAATGAAGCAATCAATGCGCTTTCTGCAAGGGTAAGTTCTTTAGAGGTTTTGCCAAAATAGGTATCAGCAGCAGATTCAATTCCATAGGATCTATTTCCTAAAAATATACTATTGACATAAAGTTCAAAAATTTCATTTTTATTAGCTGAGCTTTCAAGTTGATAGGCAAGAAAAATTTCTTTTAATTTTCTTATGACCGTTTGATCTCTTGTTAATACATAACCTCTTACAACCTGCATAGTAATAGTTCCACCACCACCAAAGCATCCATTTGGACCAATACATCTTACAAAGGATCTAAGAATTCCTGTGTAACTGATTCCTTGATGTTGAAAGAATCCATTATCTTCTGCAGCTAAAAAAGCATTTTTAAGATTATCTGGTATTTCATCAAAACTAATTGGTCTTCTTTTTTTCTCTCCAAACTCGCCAATAAGGACAGCATCCTCAGTATAAATCTTTAAGGGTATTTGAAGTTGAGATTGATTTACTAAACTGATCTCAGGTAAATCAGGTTTTAAATAAAGAAAAGCACTTAATGTTATTAATATTCCAAGACTAGTAATAGCTATGCTAGACCAGAATAAAAACTTAATTACTTTTGCCATAACTTTCAAAATTGATTATTCATATTTTAATATAAGATATTAACGAATATATCTTTTATCACGCTAAAAGACTATTTTATAGAGTTCAATGTTAAAATCCTTTCCATAATATGAATATTTTTATAGTCGGTCCTATGGGATCAGGAAAATCAACAGTTGGCAAGATCATTGCTAGTGAATTATTTTTGTCTTTTTTAGATACAGATGATGAAATAGAAAAAGGTACAGGTGTAACTATCGATTGGATATTTGATCTTGAGGGTGAAGAAGGTTTTAGAAAAAGGGAAAGTGCTGTATTAAATGATCTAGCTGGAATGAATTCTATTGTTCTTTCAACAGGTGGAGGTATCATTCTATCTGATGCAAATAGAGACCTTTTGTCTGCAAGAGGAACAGTTTTTTATTTAGATACACCAATTGATGTTCAACTAGACAGAACTTCTAAAGATAAAGACAGACCTCTTCTTAAAGATGGAGATCCAAGAAAAATCTTAACTGATCTTCATGAAAAAAGAGAAAGTTTATATCAAAGTGTTGCAGACTATATCGTGGAAACCTCAAACAGAAGTAGTCAAGAAGTCGCTAATGAAATTATTAAATTAGTTAAGAATTATGGCTAAATCTATTCTAGTTGGTAAAAAACCTACTAATTATGAGGTTGAAATCTTAGATAAACCAATATCTAAAAGAAATATCTCTCTTGCAATAAAACCATATAACAAAATACTTATAGTTTCTGATGATGGTCTTCCTAAGAAATATTTACTTGAAATAAAGAAACTTATTTCAAACTCTAAAAAAGTTCATGTCTACATTCTTCCTGCTGGAGAGAAATCTAAGTCACTAAAATCTTTCAATTTAATTCTAGAAAACCTAGCGTCTCTTAAGTTTGATAGAACAGACTGTTTGGTTGCTCTTGGGGGAGGAATGGTTGGAGATATTACTGGTTTTGTTGCCTCTGCATACCTTCGAGGTATAGATTTTATTCAGATTCCTACAACACTTTTATCACAAGTTGATTCTTCAGTTGGTGGTAAGACGGCAATAAATATTGCGCAGGGAAAAAATCTAGTTGGAGCTTTTTATAATCCTAAAAAAGTACTCATATCATTAGATTATCTAAAAACTTTATCAGACAAAGAATACAAATCTGGTTTAGGTGAAGTTATAAAATATGCATTTATTTTAAATAAAAAACTTCATAAAATTTTAAAATCTAATACAGATTTAGTTCTTTCTAGAAATCTTAAAATCCTTGAAGAGGTCATCTATGAATCAATTAAGACTAAAGCAAAAATAGTTACACAAGATGAAAAAGAAAATGGAGTCAGGGCTTTGCTTAATTTTGGCCACACTTTTGGTCATGCAATTGAAGCTAAAAATAGTTATAAAGGAATTTCACATGGGGAAGCTGTTGTTTTAGGAATGGTGATTGCTTCAGAAATCTCCTATCTTGAAAATTATATTAATGAAAAAGATTTAGATGAAATTAAATATTTAATTACCTCATTGGAATTGAATGCAGATTTTAAAAAATATACATATGCAGAATTAAAACCCTATCTGATGAATGATAAGAAGGTGTCTAAGGGTAAGTTAAATTTAATATTACTTGATAAAGTAGGTAATGCTTTTAAAACAAATCAATTTAACAATCTAAATTTATCAAAAGCCTTTAAAAAATAAATTATGCGGCATTCGCTGTAGTAGCTTTTAATAAATCTTTAACATTGAGTGCTGCTGGCGAGACTAGCCAAAAAAGTTGCTCGTATTTATCAAAATCATCATATATTTCTTTGGATCTTAAACTGTTAGTTTCTTGATAGTGTTTTAATATAATTTCTTTTAAATGTTTTCTATGAGATTCCATCTCCTCATTAATAATTCTATCTATATTTACAAGACCCCTGTTACATTTATCAAAGAAGGTTCTGTCCTCATCTAAAACATACGCAAAGCCGCCTGTCATACCAGCACCAAAATTTCTACCTACTGGGCCTAAAACGGTAACCTGCCCACCTGTCATATATTCGCAACAATGATCTCCAGCTCCCTCAATTGTAGCTTTTGCTCCTGAATTTCTAACTGCAAATCTTTCACCAGCTGAGCCAGCAACATACACTTCTCCACCTGTGGCACCATATAAACAAGTATTGCCAACTAAAGTTGTTTCACTACTTTGTGCGTAATGACTTGTATTTTTAATGACTATTTTCCCACCATTCATTCCTTTTCCAACATAGTCATTAGCATCTCCATCTAAAACTATATTTAAACCACTTGCATTCCAACAACCGAAACTTTGGCCTGCAGAGCCTTTAAAGTTAAGAGTAATTGGTTTCTCTAATCCAGATTCACCAAATGAACTAGCTATAAAGCCAGATGCAGATGCGCCTACAGATCTATCTGTATTCATTATTTTGTAATCAAATGATTCTGTTTTGCCTGCTTTAATAAATGGCTTTATATCTTTTAATATTTTTTTAGCTAGAGTGCCTTTGTCCCATGGATCATTTTGTTTTACTTGGCAATAATAAGGCTCTTTAATAGTTTTATTTTGATACAGCAGATCTTCAAGATTTACTTTTTTATACTGAGATTCCATATCTTTAATTACATTTAAGTACTCTGTTTGGCCAATAATATTTTCTAATTTAGAAACCCCCATTTCACTTAAATGTTTTCGCACATCATCGGCTATAAATTTAAAATAATTTACAACTTTTTCTTTCTCGCCAATAAAATGATGATTAATAATGTCTTTTCTTTGGGTGGCAACGCCTGTTGCACAGTTATTAAGATGGCATATTCTCAAGTATTTGCATCCCATAGCTATCATTGGACCTGTTCCAAAACCAAATGATTCTGCTCCAAGAACGGCAGCTTTAATTACATCTAGTCCAGTTTTCATTCCCCCGTCTGTTTGGAGTCTAATATTTCCTCTTAAGCCACTTTCGCGTAAAGCTTGATGAGCCTCTGCTAAACCAAGTTCCCATGGTGAGCCAGCATATCTGATTGAAGATAAGGGGCTTGCTCCCGTTCCTCCATCATGGCCTGATATGGTAATTAAATCTGCATAGGCTTTAGCTACTCCTGCAGCAATGGTCCCTACTCCTGGCTCTGATACTAGTTTTACAGAAACTAAGGCTTTTGGATTTACTTCTTTAAGATCATAAATAAGCTGCGCTAAGTCTTCGATTGAGTAAATATCATGATGAGGTGGAGGAGATATTAAAGTAACTCCTGGAGTAGAATATCTCAATTTAGCAATTAATTTATTTACTTTTCCACCTGGCAATTGACCACCCTCGCCAGGCTTAGCCCCTTGCGCAATTTTAATTTGTAGCACTTCAGCATTAACTAAGTAATGAGGCGTGACACCAAATCTTCCTGAAGCTATTTGTTTAATTTTAGACATCTTGTCTGTGCCATATCTCTCGACAGCTTCGCCACCCTCTCCAGAATTTGACCTACCGCCTATGGAATTCATTGCTTGAGCTAGAGTTTCATGAGCATCAGGGGATAAGGCACCTAGACTCATTCCAGCTGAATCAAATCTTGTTAAGATTGATTTTTGATTTTCTACACTTTTTATAGAAATTGGCTTTTCTTTTTTTACTTCTAGTAAATCTCTTAGCATTGCTGGCGGTCTTGTATCTACAAGTTTGGAATACTCTTGATATAAATCAATTGAATTTGAAGAAACCGCCTCTTGAAGTTTTTTAACTATCTCCGGATTGTATGTATGATATTCGCCGCCATGAATGTATTTTAATAAGCCACCAACATTCATATCTGATAGATTGGATCTGGCATAATCATCTAACTTTCTAAGTGATTTATCTAAATCTTTAAAACTTTTTCCCTCAATTCTACTAGTGGTATTGGTAAAGCAAGTTTCAACAATTTGAGTATTTAAGCCAACTATTTCAAAAAGTTGCGAGCCTCTATAACTGGATATGGTAGAAATTCCCATTTTTGAAATTATTTTTAATAAGCCTTTATTAACTCCTTTTCTGTATCTTGCGCAATTCTCGTTTGCATCACCCTTCAACTCATTTCTGTGAGTTAAATCTAAGATACTTTGATAAGCAAGCCATGGAAATACTGCTGTGGCTCCAAAACCAATCAAGCATGCAATATGATGGGTATCTCGAGCAGATGCTGAACTAACAATCAGATTTGCATCTGCTCTTAACCCAAGCCTAACAAGCTCTTGATGAACAGCTCCTAAACCCAATAAAGCATTAAGAGGGAGCTGCCCCTCCTTTGGAAGATGCTCATCTAAGTGGATAATTGATGCGCCAGACTTAACAGCATTTACAACATCAGTCTTTAGTAATTTTATTGCTTTTTTAAGACTTAGTGATTTATCAAAAGATAAGGAAAATTCAGCAACTTTAAAATATTTATTTTCTAATATCGTAGCTAGTTTTCTATGCGAGAGTAATGGTGAGGATGTGATTAATCTTTTTGCATGCTCAGCCGTTTCTTCATATACATTTAATTCAGGACCAAAGCATGTTTCAAGAGACATAACACTTTTTTCTCTTAAAGAATCAATTGGGGGATTGGTTACTTGAGCAAATTGTTGTCTAAAAAAGTCATATATTTGTCTATGCATTTTTGACATGACCGCTAAGGCGGTATCATCGCCCATTGAGCCAGTGCCTTCTTGAGAATCAACAGCCAAGGGTTTTATAACCGAGCTTCGCTCTTCTTTAAATAAAAGAAATAGTTTTGATGCAGTTGTAAAATCCTTTTGTGATATTTTTTTTAAGCCAGGACCGCCAAAATCATTTAAAGAAGATTCAATATACACAGCATGTTTCTTTAACCACTCTCTGTAAGGATTCTGAGTTTTGAGATAATTGTCTATATATTCTTCATCATGAAGTTCACCAGTTTCAGTATTAATAGCTAATATTCCACCAGGCTTGACTCTTCCTTTTGTGAGGATAGAGGATTCATCCGTTGGATTAACACCAGTCTCCGAAGCAACTGTGATTAGGCCTTCTTCATCTATTTGATATCTTGCAGGTCTTAGCCCATTTCTATCTAAAACACAGATAGCCCACTTCCCATCGGTCATTACTATTCCTGCGGGGCCATCCCATGC
Source organism: uncultured Gammaproteobacteria bacterium (assembly GCA_964343355.1). Classification (GTDB taxonomy): domain Bacteria; phylum Pseudomonadota; class Gammaproteobacteria; order Magnimaribacterales; family D2472; genus MED-G78. Next base: position 12,272 of record CAYFJC010000021.1, read on the forward strand.
TTCCATATGCATAGAGTTATATTCATGAAATGATTTTATTTCTGCATCAAGAATTTGCCCATTCTGCCATGCAGGAGGAAGAACCATTCTTATAGCTCTAAATATATTAATTCCACCTTTTGCTAATAACTCCACCATATTATCTAAAGAAGATGAATCAGAACCAGTTTCATTTATTAAATGTTTGAACTGTGATAATTTTGGTATTAAAGGAGTAATAAATCTTGGTTTTCTTGCTTTTGCCCAATTTCTATTTCCTCTGATTGCGTTAATTTCACCATTATGTGCTAACAACCTAAAAGGCTGAGCTAAGTGCCATCTTGGGCTAGTATTGGTAGAAAATCTTTGATGAAAAACACAAATTGATGCTACAAAGTTCTTTTGACGTAAGTCTTTGTAAAATAAGTCTATGGCATCTGGTAGCATTAAGCCTTTATAAACAATTGTATGGCTAGACATGCTGCATACATACAATAATTCATCATCATCAAATATAACTTCAATAAATTTTCTTGCCTGCAAAAGAGCCGATTCAAATAATTCTTCTGAAAGACTATCTTGTATTGGTGATATAAAAAGTTGGTATATTTTTGGTAAGCAATCTAAAGCGATAGGTCCTAGAATATCAACATCAACAGGAACGAGTCTGGTTGTATCTAATCTTAAGCCTTCTTTTTTTAAAATATTATTTAATTTAGGAAGAAGCTCTTTCAAAGAAGAGTCTAGAAATATTTGAGCTACAGCAAAATATTTTGGCAAAACAAGCTTCTGCTCTTTAAGAATTGAATCTCTAAAAAAATCATGATCTAGATTAAAAAGAAGACCACAACCATCTCCTGTTTTTCCATCTGAGCCTATGCCGCCACGATGCGTCATACTTTTCAGCGCACTAATAGATTTAGTAATTACAGAATGAGATCTAATGCCATTACGATTAGTAATTAAACCAAAACCGCAGTTATCTTTAAAACTATTATTTTTATATAGTCCGGGCATTTATGTTAATGGTGTGAGTTAATTGTTGATAATATCATAAAAGTGTCATACTGTGTCATACTTAAATGACTCAAAAAAACAAACAATACAAACTAGAAAAAGGTTTGATGCTCTTCACGCAACCGCGTTCTCCATACTTTTATGGAAAAATTAGGTTTAATAAAAAATATTTAACAAAATCTTTTGCGCCTATTATTTCTCGAGCTGATGCAGAAATAGAGCTCTATGCTTGGAGGGATAGTTTGTATCAAACTGAAATACCTAATATTAAAATTACATCAGAAGAATTGGGTGCGAGAAGTCAATATATCGAACATGAAGAGCTTGATAATGACTTTCAATTTCTTGAAGTAGGAAGATTTGATCCGCAAAAAAAGAGTCTAGAAGAAAGAAAGATTAGTTTTGTTGAGATATATGGTGAATATAATCAAACTGAAGTTTCTAGCCAAGCTCATAGATGTTTAGACTGCGGAAACCCCTATTGTGAATGGAAGTGCCCAGTCCATAACTATATCCCTGATTGGCTAAAACTTGTTAATGAAGGGAATATTATTGAGGCTGCTGAATTATGTCATCAAACAAATAGTTTGCCTGAGATGTGTGGAAGAGTATGCCCGCAAGATAGATTGTGTGAAGGCGCATGCACACTTAATGATGGTTTTGGTGCGGTAACAATTGGTTCAACTGAGAAATATATCACTGATAAAGCATTTGAGATGGGATGGAAGCCTGATATGTCATACAGAACATGGACAGATAAAAAAGTGGCTATTATCGGAGCAGGCCCAGCGGGTATTGCTTGTGCAGATGTTTTAACAAGATCTGGCGTTAAAAGTCATGTCTATGATAAATATGAAGAAATTGGTGGTTTATTAACTTTTGGAATACCTGAGTTCAAATTGGAGAAAAAGGTTGTCCAAAAAAGAAGGGAAATTTTAGAAGGCATGGGTGTTGAATTCTTTTTAGGTAAGGAAGTGGGTAAAGATATTCAGTTTAAAGAGCTTTATGAAAATTACGATGCTGTTTTTCTAGGCATGGGTACCTATACATCGTTAGAAGGTGGCTTTAAGGGTGAAAAGCTACCCAATGTATTTAAAGCTCTAGATTATTTAATTTCTAGTACCAATAGATTATTAAAAATAGAAAAGGATAAAGAAAATTTTATTAATCTAAAAGGTAAAAATGTTGTTGTACTTGGTGGTGGAGACACAGCAATGGATTGCAATAGGACAGCTGTGAGACAGGGAGCAAAATCGGTTAAATGCTTATATAGAAGAGATGAAAAAAATATGCCAGGCTCTAAAAGAGAAGTTACAAATGCAAAAGAAGAGGGAGTTGAATTCCAATTTAATATCCAGCCAATAGAAATTATGGGCAATAAGGATGTTGAAGGTATAAAAGTAGTAAGAACAGAATTGGGTGAGCCTGATCAAAATGGAAGAAGAGTTCCAATTCCTATTCCTGGATCTGAAACTATTATAGAAGCTGATGCAGTGATTATAGCTTTTGGTTTTCGAGCTAGTCCCTCTGAGTGGTTTAAAGACTTCAATATCAATACTCAAAATAATGGACTTGTATTAGCAGCAGAAGATCAAGAATATAAATTTCAAACCTCTAATAACAAGATATTTTCTGGTGGTGATATGGTGAGAGGATCAGACTTGGTAGTGACTGCCATATGGGAAGGTCGCGAAGCGGCTAAAAGCATCATAGAATACGTATCATAATGTTAGATCAATCCTTATTTTTAAGAGCTTTAAACAAAAAAACTAATCCAGTACCTCCTATTTGGTATATGCGTCAAGCAGGAAGATACCTGCCAGAATATAGAGCTGTAAGATCAAAATTTAAAAATTTTCTAGATATGTGTAAGAATCCAGATGTCTGTTGTGAGCTAGCTTTGCAACCTATTGATAGATTTAATCTTGACGCAAGCATACTGTTTTCAGATATCTTGACCATTCCTGATGCTTTTAATCTAGGTGTTGAATTTAAAGAGGGAGAAGGTCCTGTTTTTAATAACCCCATAAGAAATATTAAAGCTATAGCTAATTTACCCTCGTTTGACCCTCAAGAACTTTCCTATGTTTATAAGTGTGTCAGTAATATTAGGGGCGCCCTTCCAACCAGTCTTCCTTTAATAGGTTTTTGTGGAAGTCCTTGGACTCTTGCTGCTTATTCTATAGAAGGAGGCTCATCAAAAGATTTTGCCTTTACAAGGAATTTTATTTCTGAGAATCCTAAGGAAACTCAACATCTTTTAAAGGTATATACAGATGCTTGTTTTGAATATTTAAAAGAGCAGGTATTGGCAGGTATTGATGCAATCCAAATCTTTGATTCTTGGGCAGGCCTCTTGGGCAAAGAGGACTATAAAATATTTTCACTTAATTATATTAATGATCTTGTTGAACAACTTAAAGAAGATGATGTTACTAAAGATACCCCTGTGATTATATTTGCTCGTCAACCAAAGGGTGGGATTGAGCAACTAAGCGCCTGCAAGCCTGAGTGTATTAGTTTGTATTGGGATGAATCTATTGAAGATTCAATTCATATTCTAAAAGGCAATACTGCTATACAGGGCAACCTTAATCCTTTGATTTTAAAGGAAGAAAATTCAGTTATTTATAACGAACTTAAAATTATGCTGGATAAGTTTAAAGACTATCCTGGTTATATTTTTAACCTAGGGCATGGTATTACACCTGACATTGATCCAGATAAAATAAAATTTGTAACCGATACCGTTAGAGAGTTATAAATCTACTTTTTTGCTTTAGGCTTATCCCATAAACGCATAAGGCCCTCTTGGACACAAGAAGCAACAAGTTGACCCTTTTTGTTATAGATAGATCCTCTAGAAAAACCTCTAGAATTACCTGATACAGGGCTATCTATATGATACAAAAGCCAGTCACTAAAATCTAATTTACTATGAAACCAAGTAGCATGATCCAAACTAGCACTTTGCAGAAGTGGAGACATGAAATTTAATCCATGAGGATTATTAGCTGTGCCCAACAAACCCATATCAGATGCATATAACAGAAGTGCTTGATGAATTTTTTCATCTTTTGGCATTGCTCCATCAGGCTTCATCCATGTATTTTTATAAGGAGGAGCTTTCTTTGGATTCAAAAAATCTTGATCTTCAACTGGCCTCATCTCAATTTCTCTTTCTCTTAAGAACATAGGTAAGTATTTTTTATCAATTTTATGACTTATTTTTTTTCTATGCTCCCATTCATTTAAGAGCCCTTCTGGGCCTGGAACATCAGGCATATCAATTTGATGAGTTAAGCCTTTTTCTCTTTTTTGAAAAGATATTGATGAGTTAAATATAGCTTCTCCATCTTGGATTGCTCGAACCCTTCTAGTTGAAAAGCTTCTTCCATCTCTAATTCTATCAACATCAAAGACTATTGGCTTATCCATCTGCCCTGGTCTTAAAAAATATCCATGAAATGAATGAGCTAAATGTTTTTTTTCAATCGTTTCATAGGCTGCTATAAGTGTCTGAGCCATTACTTGACCACCAAAAATTCTTGCCCAACCAACACTTTGACCAGTCCAAGTAAAAATATCTCTATCTATCTTATTAAGCTTGAATAGACTTAATCTATCTTCTAAAAGTGGGAGTGAGTTGTCTGATTTTTTATCCATATTGTGATGAGCTGTTTTATAATAATATCAATCTTACAATGATTAACAAAAAACTAGAACTTTGCATTGCCAAAAGGTAGGATACTTACCTTCAAAAAAGAAAAATTATGATAATAGACGAAAAAATAGAATTACCTAAAAAAGCTGATATTAAAGTAAAGGTATCTGATGTGTTTGGATTTGCATCAGAACTTACAGTTGCAGCATATAAAGAAAGGACTCAATGGGTCCCTGAGGTAGATAAATCATATAAATTTGATCCTGAAACAACATTAGCAATTCTTGCTGGATTTGAGCACAACCGAAGAGTCATGATTCAAGGTTTTCATGGAACAGGAAAGTCAACGCATATAGAACAAGTTGCAGCTAGGCTAAATTGGCCCTGTCTTAGAATTAATTTAGATAGTCATATATCTAGAATTGATTTGTTGGGCAAGGATGTCATTAAGCTTCAGGATGGAAAGCAAGTAACTGATTTTAAAGAAGGCTTGCTTCCTTGGTCTATCCAAAATCCAGTAGCTTTAGTTTTTGATGAATATGATGCTGGAAGACCTGACGTGATGTTTGTAATCCAAAGAATATTAGAAGTTGAAGGTAAGCTTACTTTGCTTGATCAAAATAAAGTTTTATCTCCACATCCATCCTTTAGACTTTTCGCTACCACTAATACAGTTGGACTTGGCGATGTTACCGGCCTCTATCACGGAACTCAGCAGATTAATCAGGGCCAAATGGATAGATGGCATATCTTAACTACACTCAACTATTTATCTGAGAAGCAAGAATTTAATGTTGTGAGCTCTAAATTAAAAAGTTTTAAATCTGCAAAAAATAAAAAACTTTTAACTCAAATGATTCAATTAGCAACACTAACTCGTGAAGGTTTTGCTAATGGTGATATTTCAACATTAATGTCTCCAAGAACCGTTATTTCGTGGGCAGAAAATTGGGTAATTTTTCAAGATATTAAAAAATCTTTCTCTATTACCTTTCTTAATAAATGTGATGATACCGAAAAACCAATTATCGCTGAATATTTTCAACGTTGTTTTGGTGAAGACCTTGAGGAAAGTCACAACCCTCATACAAAATAAACATGGCCTGGGTAAAGGATAGAGAAAACCTTCATATTGCAGCAATATCCTCTGCAAAAGCTATTTCAAAAAATAAAGAGTTAGCTTCAAAAAATACAACCTCTAATAGGTCTCCTAATCTAGGAGAAATATCTCTAACATCAGCGCCGCGCTCTTCAGCAAAAATAAGTGCATGGAGGGGTGAGGCAGACTTTCAAGCGTTTTGGAATCTTTATCATCAAGATTTAGAAGAATTGCCTTTAAAAAAAGATGCTAGAGAAATCTTTAAAGAACTCGAACTATCAAGAGTTGAAATATTAGGTGGCAAAAAATATAAAGGCGCTAAACAAAATATTATTTCTTATATTGAGCAAAAGAGTTCTGAATTAATAAACGAAAAAATTCAAAACCAAATGCCTTTTGCTGTAAATCTATGGCTCAAACATGTAAGTGGCTATAAATTCTCTGGTGCAGCTAAGGAAATTGTTAGTAACTTTAAAAGTGTATTTTTACCAGAAGATAACTTAACTCTTCATGATAATTTTATTAAAAATCTTGATGATCAGGCTGCTTTTGAAAAAGAATCTTTAAATCTATTACGTCAACTCAATTTATTAAAAGAGCATTCCAATGATTCAATGGAAGAAGAGGATGATGTTGAATCTCCAGGATCAATGGAGCAAGACAATGCAGAGCTAACCGAATCAGGCATGGAGATTGAATCAGAAAATGTTAGTGAGACTTTAGATGCTGTTGATGATGTGGATGATGATCTTTTACAAGAAGCATCTATAGACATGGATGCTAAATCTATTGAGGAGGAAATCGAACTTTCTGGAAGCTATAACGACATCGAAACAGAAAAAACTCAAATCCCCTACTCAATTTTTACTACAAAATTTGATGAAATTATCGAAGCAAAAGATCTCTCTACTAGAGAAGAGGCTTTACGTTTAAGAAACCAATTAGATAATCTTATAAAGCCTCATCTAACTACTATAGGCAAATTAGCTAATAGGTTACAAAGACTTCTTTTATCTAAGCAAAATACGAGTTGGAATTTTAATCTAGAGGAAGGTGTGCTGGATACTGCAAGACTAAGTAGAGTTGTAACTGAGCCTGGTGCTCCTCTAAGTTTTAAAGAAGAAACTGAAAAAGATTTTAAAAATACTGTTGTGAGTCTCTTGATAGATAGTTCTGGATCTATGCGAGGTAGATCTATAAGTCTAGCTGCTATCTGTGCTGATATTATTGGTAGCACGCTCGAAAGGTGCTCTATTAAGACTGAAGTATTAGGATTTACTACTAAAAACTGGAAAGGTGGTGAATCTAAAAAACTTTGGTTAGCTAATGGAAGTCCTGGAAATCCTGGAAGATTAAATGATATTAGGCATATTATTTTTAAGAATGCAGATAATTCTTGGAGAAGAGCAAGACGATACTTTGGAGTTATGTTACGAGAGGGCTTACTTAAAGAGAATATTGATGGGGAAGCTTTATCTTGGAGTTTTCAAAAGTTACTAAAAAGACCAGAAGAAAGAAAAATACTTATTGTTATTTCTGATGGTGCTCCAGTCGATGACTCTAGCCTTTCAACTAACCATCCTTTATTTTTAGATGATCATTTGCGAACTATTATTAACTTAATTGAAGAAGATAATAAGATTGAACTCTTGGCAATAGGCATTGGTCACGATGTTTCGAAATATTATAAAAGAGCGATCACTATTAATAGAGCAGAAGAGTTAGGTGAAGTTTTACTTGAGGAGCTGACTGAGCTTTTTAAAAATTAGAAATTCCTATAGAATATGGGGCAAGGTAATATAGATACCTTCAGATTTAAGAACAATTAAGGGAAAATTATGAAAATAACTCACACAGATGGACCG
>CAYFJC010000022.1:0-19716 GCA_964343355.1 uncultured Gammaproteobacteria bacterium
AAATACTAATATCTGCCTATAACGAAGCGGCAATGGCTAATTAAGTCGATATTTAGAAGTTGTAAGACGCTCATATTGGCTTTATAAATAATTAGAGAGAGCCCCGCAAATCATTGCAATAAAAATTAGGATCAACTATCCCTTAGTAGGTTTAAAAAACATTAATACATACTGCTTATATTATCACCCAAAAAAAAGTTTTGAAGTACGGCTAGAATTATCATTATCCCCAATGCAAATAATGCAACCTCTATACGATCTCCATATCTTTGATAAAAGTTTCTTAAAATCTTCATATATAAAAGTATAAACTAAAATAATTAAGAATAGACATACCTTATAAATACTTTAAAATAGCGAGTCTTAGCGTTGGAGAGATGGCAGAGCGGTTGAATGCACTAGTCTTGAAAACTAGCAAGGGGGCAACTCCTTCCAGGGTTCGAATCCCTGTCTCTCCGCCAGTTAAAGCGTAACCCTGCTTATAAAATCATTAACAATCACATCAATCTCATCTGCATGAGTTACAAACATAAAATGATCAGCGCCTTTAATAATAAATAGTTTTGCATCTTGTATGCTCTTCGTTGTAAATTTTGCCTGTTCTATATCTACATTAATGTCCTCATCTCCATGAATAACTATAGTAGGTACTTTTATAGAAGTTAAAGGAAGTGCTAATTTGTTAAATTGCTTAAGATCATTAATAGCACCCTCATTTCGCGGGCTTGGAGGCCAAGAAGTCCACATTAAATCATTTAAGAGTTTTATATTCTCAGGACTAGAAAGAGCTTTTTCTTGATTAGCTACACTAGGAAACATTGAAGTTGCTGCAAATTCTGCTCCAAGAGCTTTGACGAGTAATAATGAAAAAAGTACAGCTCTGTCAGAGGCTTCTATCAATTCTAAATCTTCTTCGCTAAAATCTTCAGAAAAACTTACAGCTTCTAAAGCAATTAAACCAAGCGTTGAATTAGGATAAGCTGCAGCAAATTCCATAGATGATGGGCCTCCCCCAGACACTCCAATAACAACTACCTTTTTAATTTTTAATGCGTCCAATAAAGCTTTAAAAGCTTGAGCTTGCTCTAGCGGAGATTTGCCAGCTGATAATGGTGTTCTTAAGTATCCAGGTCTTGATGGTGTTAGAACTCTAAAATGATCTGAAGCATTCATTGTTTGATCATGGCCACCAGGCGTTCCGTGAATAAATAAAATAACTGGACCCTTCTCCCCTGTTAATCGGTACTCAATAGGACCAACTGATGTTTCAATAACACTCGATAATTTATCAAGTTGAGCAGAATAAAAAAACTTGAAAACTATCGGAAATATAAAAAACATTACAAGCGCTAAACTTAATATGACAATTATAAATTTTTTAATCATTGCTACCCTGCAACCTCTTTCCAAACAAATAATTTAGTAGATATGAGAGCTCCAATAGCAATCCATACACCTATTCCTATAAAATTTAAATAGATATCAATTAAGCCCAACCCATCACTTGCAATAGATCTCATAGCATCAGCAACGATACTAAGAGGTAACATTTGAGCAAAAGGTTGAATATATTCAGGTAGTGTTTCTAGTGGGAAAAATACCCCAGATAAAACAAGCTGCGGATAAATAAATAAGGTTGCAAGGACACCCACACTTTCTTGAGTTTTAGCTAAGCTACCAATAGAAAATCCTAAAGTTAAAAACATAATGACACCAAGCATAATGACCACATATAAACTAAAAATACTTCCAACTATATTTGCATCCAAGGCAAGCAAGGCGAAGCCAAAAATAAAACTAAGTTGACCTAATACAATAACCATTCGAGCTAAAACAATAGCGATAACAAAATCTAAGGGTTTTATTGGTGTAACAAACAAACGCTTTAAAATACCTCTTCTTCTAAATTCAACTACATTAAAACCACTTCCGGCAATGCTTAAGTTCATCAACATAAAGGCCATGATTCCAGGTAAAAGAAAATCAATATAGCTTTGAGATCTAGATTTTACATCCTCAACAAACAAACCAAACATAGGAGCATTTCCGGTAATCTCTCTTTCAATAGACAATAAAGATTGGTTGAGAATAGGCTCTATAGTTTGAATAAATTGAATTTGCGACTTATCAACTAAAAGCTTGATATTAGTAATTTCTGATTGATTATCCATATCACTAGGAATAATTAATACCATCATCAAGTCGCCATTAATCAAATCATTTCTTAATAAATCCTCAACGCCCTCTACTACATTGAATAGATTATTTGATTCAAGGCTTGTAATGAATTTTTCAGAAAGATTCGATTCAGAGTTATCAACTAAACCTATATCAATAGGATCACGCTCTCCTCCATCTAAACCAACAATTCCCAAAATAACGATGGGTAAAATAAGACTAAAAATAATATATTGTTTATTTCTTAAAAAGATTTGTATAAAAACTTTTGTTAAATATATTTGAGGTTTATTAAACATCTTAATCTCTTAACCCGTGACCTGTTAATGCTATAAATACATCTTCCATATTTCCACGCACAACCTCTTTAGGTTTATCTGGAGCATGTTTTAGAATTAGGTTTTCCGGTGTATCTTCAGCGATAATCTTTCCATAATCCATAATAGCTATTCTTTGACATAAGGTTTCAGCCTCTTCCATATTATGCGTGGTTAAAACTATCGTCATTCCTGTTTTATTTAGATCAAGCACAAGATCCCATAAACTTCTCTTAGCCTGAGGATCTAATCCAGTAGTTGGCTCATCTAAAAAAAGTACCAAGGGGTTGTTAACTAGTGCGCAAGCAATAGAAAATCGCTGCTTTTGACCGCCCGAAAGTTCATTAGCATTAGCTTTAGCTTTATCTTCTAGATTAACTTTTTTAAGAAGCTCAATTGGATCATTATTTATGTCGTATAAAGCGCTAAATAGATTTAGAAGTTCAGCTAAGCTCATATTATCAAAGTACTCATTAGCTTGAAGTTGAACGCCTATAATTTGCTTAACTTTATAGGGTTCATCCTGAACATTAATGGAGTTAATAAAAGCAGATCCTTGATCAATATCTTTTAAGCCTTCTAACATTTCAAGAGTTGTTGTTTTGCCAGCACCGTTAGGTCCTAGAATCCCATATATCTCACCAGATTCAATAGCTAAAGAAATCCCATCTACAGCATTAAATAACATAGAGGGTGTATCTGGGTCCTTGTATGTTTTAACAAGATTAGACGCGTTGATGATTGTCATACTTTAAGTATAAAAAAGATCTATCAATTTAAAGTAAAGAATATTACAGCTAATAAAATAATTATTAGATAGACAAGATAATCATCCATGTATTTAACAAGATTTTTAAAAAAGGACATAGTGAGTTAGTTAGATATTCCTGAATACAATAATGCTCTCAGATCTTCTCTTAAAGGATATTTATCCGAAGGCATGAATTGAGTCATTAGAACTGCTGTTATTTTTGTCTCAGGATCAATCCAAAAAGTTGTACTGGCAGCTCCACCCCAGAAATATTGACCATCAGGACCAAACATCCCGGCTTGTCCAGCATCTTCAAGCACACCAACCGTAAGTCCAAATCCAAGGCCGGATACACCAAAAGAGGCAGCATCAGGATCATCAAGATTAAGATGATTTCTAGACATTAATTTAACTGACGCCTCGCTTAAAATTCTTACACCATTAAGCTCACCATTATTTAAAAGCATCTCAGAGAAAACACTATAGTCATCTATAGAAGCGACAAGTCCAGAGCCTCCATCATAAAGCTTACTGGTATCTGATAAGTAAGGAGATTTATCGAATGCATCAATCGATCTAAGTGACTTTGAAAACTCAAGATCGCTATAGTTAGCTCCTAATGGGCCAACTATCTCACCATCTGTACTAAAAGCACCTGATGTATACAATGATGTAAAGGATTTCTTATCAGTCGATTTCACTGAAAAACCAGTACTATTCATTTTTAAAGGTTTGAAAATATTTTTATCTAAATAATCAGCAAAAGACATTCCGCTTACAACCTCAACAACACAGCCTAATACATCCATATTAATACCATATGACCAATCCTCTCCAGGATTATGGAGCAACGGCGCTGATGCTGCTATAGAGGCAAATTCGCAGGTATTCCCAGGAAATTTTGCAAGTTTAGCGTCCAAAGAGCCAAAAAAGTAAGGACGTATATTATATTTTCTATAAATCTGATGAACGGGACCTTCCCCTGCCCAACTATAAGTTAAACCGCTTGTGTGTGTTAGCAGATCTCTAATAGTAATTTCACGTTTTGGTTTTACAACATAATCTTGAAATTTAGTATTTAAAACTTTAGTATTTTTAAATGCTGGAATATATTTTGAAACTTTATCATTTAATCGCAGTTTGCCATTTTCAAGAAGCTGCATTATCGCAACACCTGTTATAGGTTTAGACATAGAGTAAATTCTATAAATAGTATCTTTATCAGCAACCCTATTGGAAGCTATGTCTGATTTTCCATAAACGTGTCTAAAAATCTCTTTATTATCTTGTTTAACTAAAATTGAGACATGTGGAATTTTTCCGTCATCAACATAAGCATTAAAATGATCAATAATTTTTTGCTGATCACTAGAATCAAGTGCGGCTGCAGATAATGATGTTGATACTAAAAATGAAGCTAAAGTAAGTGCTTGAAAGACTCTCATGATGATGTTCCTTATAATTTGTAATTTATATTACTGATAAAAAATAATGAGCACAATAGCTTTGTGAAAACTTTTTGCATTCATTGTTTCAATACTAATATTTTAAGTTTTTAGCTAAGTCTGAGAGATAAGGTTCATAGTTCTTCCAGTAATCTAAACCTTCTTTAAATATAGGTTGTCTAACCTGCTCAGCACTTGGTGTTTTAACTGCTCTCTTGGATTTATAGAACTCTACGCAGTCCTGCTCAAAAGGTAATTCACAGTAATCAAGAATTCTTCTAACAGAGTTCTCAAGATCTCCAACAAGATCTTCGTATTGAACTGATAATATTTTATTAGGTAAAACTTCTTGCCAATGATCCATCAATTCAACGTAATCATTGTAGTAAGATGCCAAGTCATCTAATCCATAAGTAAATTCCTGACCTTCAGCAAAGAGCTGCTTGTAGCATGAAAAACAACCAGCCATTGAGTCCCTTCTAATATCTATAATCTTTGCATTAGGAAGAATTAAGTTAATAAGGCCGATATGTCTAAAATTATTTGGCATTTTATCGATAAAGTAAGGCTTATCAGTTCTAAAGATCTCAGAATCACTTATATAACTTTCGCCTATAGTCTTTAATTGTGGCTCAGAGAGGCTCAGTAAAATATCAGGATATCTAGACTCTTCTTCTTGGGCTTGTCTGAGGTTTAACTTATGAGCAATAGCTAGAATATTAGGCAGCTCATGTGTTCCCTCTACCATAGAATGAGATGCTAGTATTTGCTCAGTTAATGTTGAGCCTGCTCTTGGAAGCCCTAATATAAAAATGGGATCCTTAGCTTCACATCCCCAATCTTTTTTAACCTCAAATAAGTCCCTGTTGCAGACACTGATTTGATTCTTACACTCTTCTGAAAAATCCTCTTTGCTATATGAAGAATTAGATCTTTGGTATTCATTACCAGACTTATAAAAATCAAATGATTCTTTGTATTTACCCATATCCTCATAAGCCTTACCTAAAGAGAAATACATAAAAACCTTTTCCTCATCTGGGACAAACTCATCTTTAACCATTTCTTGGAGCGATTGAATTTGCTCATCAGTAAACTTATAGGTTTTTAAATTAGCCAAACTCCAATATGAATCTCCAAAATATTTATCTCTTCCAAAGGCATTTATATAAGATTCAATAGACTTGTCTATTTGACCAGCTGTTTTATATAAATGGCCCATCGCCAACATTATATCTGTATTAAATGGCTCAAGATCTATGATAGTTTCATATAGATCAATAGCCTGATCATACATGTCTGCTCTAAATAAAGTTGTTGCATAAAGCTTCATTGCAACTAGTTGTTCAGGATTAGAGGTGTAAAGCTCCTTGGCAGTAGCCAAGGCTAAACCATACTTTTGTCTTTTTAGTAAGGCAGTGATGTAGTCATGTTTAACTTTTATATTGTCAGGATCAAAGACCAAGCAACTCTCTAGTAAAAACTCAGCATCTTCATATATGTATAACTCTAAAGCAATATTTGCAAGTAATCGCATTGCTTCTACATCATGTGGTTTTTTTTGAAGATAATCTCTACAGATATGATCGGCTTTTGCTAGCTTGCCTTCGTTGGTATAACTTAAAACAGTTTTTAATTCTGGAGGTAGGTTCTTTAAATAATAAATATTTGTATCGCACATTTCGAGAAGTTTTTCATTACCCTCGGCAAACTTAATAATTGATAACCAGGATGCATGTAATGAATCATTTAATCTGACTGCTCTAAGAAAAGCTCTTAAGGCTTTTTTATCATCGCCTTGAACAGAATAGATATAGCCAAGTTCTTGATAGGCTCTGGCGTAATTTGGAAAATATTTAACTAATTGATCTAATGATAATAAAGCTTTATCAGATTGCTTTAAGTATCGGTAACAAACTGATTTAAAGTAGTAATAGTCGCGCTTGCTTACTTGAGTATTATCTTTATTAAGCTTATCAAGAGCTTCTTGAAATTGACCACCAGCGACGAGGTTTTGAATCTCGTTAGTTGGAGGTGATGTATCGATATTTGACAATATTAATTCCTATTATTATCAATTGATAATATAAAAAAAAGGGTGCAATTGCACCCTTTTTAAATTCAATTCTATTAGAATTTCATTGAGACTCTAAGACCCATATTTCTAGGACGATTAGTAGATATTCTTGGAATATCATCCTGATCGTTGAAATATAGTTGAGCTCTTTCATCAGTTAAGTTTCTTACGAAAAATTCCCAATCTGCTCCATTCATCTCAAATCCGTAGGCAAGATCAACAACTCTGTATGCATCTTGCTGATAACGTTTGTCAGCTTCTAGAGAACTAAATGACTCACCTGCATTTTTAACTGCAATTTGAGTATAAGCTGCGTTACCCATGAATTCGGAATCACGTCTTGCTCTAACATTCCACTGTACTTCAGGCGCTAATGGTAACGCACTTCCTACAGGAGCTAGCTCTACAATCTGAGCTTTAATGTTTGTGATTTCAGTATCATTTGTTGAGAAAGCTGCCATTACAGTCCATTTTTCATTAGAAGGATACCAAAGAATATCTGCTTCCAGACCACTAACATCTGCATCTGCTGCATTTTCTATGAAAGTAAGAATAGAAACATTAACTGGATCAAATCTTGATACCTGAATATCAGTCCATTCAACGTTATACCATGAGGCATTAAGTCTTAAAGATCCATCCATTAACAAAGTCTTAATCCCGACTTCTGTGTTAATAGTGTCATCAGAACCATAAGTTAATGGTACATCTGGGAAAGCAGGATTTCTAGATGATAGCAATCCACCCCTGTTCCATCCACCAGGTCTAAAGCCTTCAGATCTTGTGAAATACATTAAAGTATCTTCATCTGGCTTATAACTTGCTGTGAATTTAGTAACAGTATCACTCTGATTTAGTAAATCAGTTCCATGAGGAGCTGCATCATAATCTCTACCATTAGAGACGTTGCTTCCTCTATAACCAAACTTAGACTGACCCCTAAAGTCAATGTCCATGTCATACTTACGCATTCCAAACATGAAGTCTACTTTATCAGTAACTGGGAAAGTAACTTCACCAAAGAATGAAGTTTGCTCCTCGGTTCTCATGATATCGTTATAGAACCTAGTTTGAGCTGGTCTACATGACTCATCTCTAGCCCATGCTCCTGGGATTGGACAGTTTTCTTGGTATAAAGCATAAGAATCCTGACCTTCAGGAGAAATAGCACCATTGTAGCTGTACTCATTAATTGTCATTAGAATACTTTCATCAATAAACACACCAGCTGTATATGAGAAAGGAAGCTCGCTATTTTCATTAGAAGCTATTCTAAATTCATGAGTTGTTCTTTCATTTTGATCATCAAGTGTGACTAGAACATCAGCATTACCACAAGCACTATATGAAGGTGATGTTGCTGAAGCGTAATTACATATGTAATAAGGCAGGTATGAACCAACATTTCCATATCCACTGTAATCAACTAATTGATTAACTTGTCTTTCAAGATATGAACCTGTGTATAGAACATCAAGAGTTCCCATTCTTCCTTCTAAAGTCATAGAAGTCTGAGTGAAAGCATCCTCAAGAGTATCAGGCTGGAATCTTTGTACTTGAAGATCTCCAACTGCTGGATCGTAATCAAACACACCATCAGCATTAATCTCTTGATCAATGTGAGTAACTAACATGTCCCAGTTTTCATTAAGCGTTAAAGCTGATGAAAGTCTAAAACCTTGATAAGAAGCATCATTGAAATCTTCTTCGACTAATGCAGCGTTATCAGTTGTAGTATATGTTGATCCTGCTCCAGGGTATGCAGGGTTATTTGGGGATAAAGTAAGTGTTCCAGGAACATTATCAATATAACCACCTAAGTCCGATCTGTAGAAAACACCTCTAACAGCCCAAACATCATCAATCATTGGAATATTAACGAAAGCATCAAAAGAGTTACTTGCCTCTCCTTCAGAAGTTCCGAAAAGACTCGCATTAATACCAGCTTCAGATTCGTTGTATTTTGGCTTGTTAGTAATAAGTCTTATAGTACCTGCTTGTGAGCTAGCACCGTATAGAGTTCCTTGAGGTCCAGGCAACACTTCGATACGTTCCATATCAGCTACATAAATATCTAAGTTTCTTCCTGGAACAGTGACTGGTTGCTCATCTAAATATAAAGCAACATTAGGAGTCGATCCCTGAGCTGCTGATAAGAATACATTAACTGGATCTACAGCCATTCCTCTTATATATATAGTTGATTGTCCAGGTCCTCTTCCGCCGTTAGTAACATTTGGTAAATATTCAATATATTCATCAAAGTTAGAGACATTCATTTCATCTAGTGTCTCTCCTGTTAAGGCTGTTACAGTAAGTGGCACATCAGAAGCATTTTCATCTTTCTTCTGAGCAGAAACCACAATTTCTTCGATAACTCGCTCTTGTGAAATACCAGTTTGCGGCATTATTGCTGCAACTGTTCCTAGTACGCCTAAAGCTACGTTAGTTTTTATATTAGATATATATTCTTTAGAATATAAGTCGGTTAAATTCTTCATATCAGCTCCTTATTATGGAAACTACCGAAAATAAATAAGTTCGACTTTTTAAATCTAGGTTGCCCTAGATACCCCCCTGGGAAGTTTAGCTTGTTTAAAGACCAGCAATTTCATTAAATTAGTCTTGTTGGACTATAACATTAGAGATATATATATCAAGTTTTTGGCGACATTCGTCCTTTTATCAAGAATAGAAAGTTTTTCTAATTTTCTATAAATTCGTTATAGTTGTATCACTCTAAAAATTAAATAATATAAAAATGCAAAATATCAGTAAATCTAGATTCCTTTTATCCGTTTCACTTATTCTTTTAATCACCGGAATTGTTTCAACAAATTCAGATGTTTCTGAGGCTGTCTTTTTGCAGATTCAGTCATTTTTATCTGATTATCTTGGATGGATGATAATACTTCTTGCCAATGGATTTCTTGTTTTTACTATCTATCTATTATTTACAAAATACAAAAATATTAGGCTTGGTGGTCCCGATGCGACTCCTTCTTATACTTATGTTAATTGGATAGCTATGCTCTTTAGTGCCGGCCTTGGTATTGGTCTTCTCTTTTATGGTGTTGCTGAGCCTTTAATGCACATGAGTTCTTTTCCAGGAATGATAGAGGGCGATAATTCTTTTAATGCCAGCAAAGCCATTAATCTTGCTAATCTTCATTGGGGTCTGCATGGATGGGCTGTCTATTCATCACTAGGCTTATGTTTTGCTTATGCCTCTTATAATAAAAAATTGCCATTTAGAGTCAGTTCTCTGCTTGGAGAAAAAGTAGCGTCTAATAAGCCACTTGCAGTTGCAATTGATGTTGTGGCTATTTTAACTACAGTTTTTGGTGTCACTACATCTCTTGGTCTTGGGACTGTGCAAATAAGTGCAGGTATGGCTCATATATTTGGAATTGAAGAAACTTTCACCAATAAGGTCTACATTATAATTTTTATAACACTTTTAGGATTAACAAGTGTGTCGCTTGGACTGAATGCCGGAATTAAAAAGCTATCTCAGGTTAATATGATTATTGCTACTGGATTACTTTTATTGGTCTTCATATTTGGTCCTACTGTTTTTATACTTAATGCATTAGTGCAAAATTTTGGTGCTTACTTAAACACCATACTTCAATCAGCAACATGGACTGAGGTTTACAGTACAAGTTCTTGGCAAAATGGATGGACTTTATTTTATTACACATGGTGGTTTTCATGGGCCCCTTTTGTTTCTTTATTTATTGCTAGAATTTCCTACGGAAGAACTATTAAGGAATTTATAGTTGGTGTTTTATTTGTTCCTTCTTTTATTGTCTTTATTTGGATGGGTGTTTTTGGAAATGCAGCAATCTATCAGGTTATCAATAACACTAGTGATATAAGTCAGATTGTTGCTAGTAATATGCCTGTTGCATTATTTACTTTGTATGATGTTTATCCTTTTGCTCAACCATTATCTATTATCTCTTTGGTATTAATTGTTACTTTCTTTGTTACTTCATCGGATTCAGGTGCCTTAGTAGCATCTATGCTTTCATCTGAAGATCAATCTGATATTCATGATGATTCACCAATGATATCTAGAGTTACATGGGCAATTTTACTGGGTGTGGTAGCTGCTGTTCTTCTCTATGCTGGAGGCTTAACTGCCTTACAGACCTCTGTAGTTATTACAGGAGTGCCTTTTGCATTTATTATGGTTTTTGCTTGCAGGAATTTACTTAAAGATTTAAGAGAATCAGGTGATACGCCACCAGGACATATAGACTCCGATTAAGTCTATCCAGGTCACTATAAATATGAGCCATAGCCAAACGACTTTAGTGTCATAATTTTTAAATAATTTTTTTAATAAAAAGTGGATGATGCCAACTGATACTGCAAGTATTGCAAGGCTTATAAATATCGCTTTAATAAATTCCATAATCAAATCTATAATTTAATCGTTGATACTTTTATCAATTGTATCTAATTCATCTTCTGACATGTCTTCTTCAAATACTAGATTCTCTTCAAGAGATTCAGTTTCGTTGGGAAGAGATTTCTCAGTATTTGAGAGTCTTTTAACAATAAGATATGAAATGATTACCAAGACTGCTATTCCAATTATTTGTATCCACATAATTTTTAAATTTATTAACTAAGTTAATAATACATAATTTTTAGGTTAATAAATAATTCATGTTAAAAAAAATACATTACTAACCTATTAGACTTAGTCGAAATAATCTAGCATGATATTTTGATACTATGTCACCAGTTAAATTAAATACTAAATTATCATATGGAATTGGTGCCATTGGTGAGGCGAGTGTTTTGTGGATGCTGGCATCATTGGCATTCTTTTTTTATAACCAGGTTATAGGTCTATCCGGTATTTTAACTGGATTGGCTATTTTTATAGCAGTTATATTTGATGCTATCTCTGATCCTTTGGTTGGATCAATATCAGATAATTTTCGATCAAAGCTGGGAAGAAGGCATCCCTTTATGTTTGCAGCACCCCTTCCAGTTATAGCTTGTATATATTTTATATTTACACCTCCAGAAGATATGAGTCAGTATGCAATATTTGTATGGTTCGCTTGTTTTACTATTTTATTAAAGCTTAGTATTACGCTCTTCACTATTCCACACTTAGCTTTAGGTGCTGAACTCTCAGATGATTATATTGAAAGATCTAAAATAATGAGCTTTAACAATGTTCTGTCTTATGCAGGTGTAATTATTATGCATGTGTATGTTTGGTTTTTTATCTTTCCAAATATAGATGGTTTTGAATTGGGTCAGTTATCCAGAGATGCCTATCCTCCTATAGTAACTTTTAGCTGTATTTTGGTTGGAATTGCTCTGACAAGTTCAGCATATTTCACACTAGATCAGTTACCCAATTTAAAACAACCTAAAGAAAGAAAAAGTAAAAATAATTTATCTAGGTTTTTTAAAGACATTGCCAGAGTTTTAAAAAACAGAAATTATCTTCAGCTTCTTTTGGGTATATTTTTTCTTTCAATACTTATAGGAACTCATGAGGGTCTCGGACTTTATATGTATACCTTTTATTGGAAATTAAGCCCCATTCAAACCGGTTGGTTAATTCTTAATAATGTTTTTGGCTATGCTGTAGGTTTTTTAATTACTGCTAGGCTTCATTTATTATTTGAAAAGCCTCTAATCATAGTTTTATCAGCCATAGTTTTAAGTTTTTTTTGGTCGTTAGCAGTTATTCTTAGTCTATTTGGATTAGCTCCTGATGCCGCTTCTTGGGATCTAGTTATTTTTATAATTATTCTTGGATCGGTTGCTGCTGCAGCTGGCTCTATACTGAATATTAGCGTTATGTCTGCTTTAGCTGATATTTGTGACGAACATGAGCTCTTAACAGGATATCGTCAAGAAGGCATATTCTATTCTGCAAGATCCTTCTTTGCTAAAGCTTCTGGTGGTCTTGGGGCCATGGTTGCAGGTATTGCTTTGGATGTTATTAATTTCCCTACATATGGAAGCGGCGAAGAGATTACTGAATCCATGCTTTTTAACTTAGGTCTTCTGGATGGCCCTTTTGCAATGATTTGGGGTTTAATAGCAGCATTCTTTTATTCAGGTTACAAAATTACTAAAAAATACCATACAGATATTAGAGAAAACCTAAACCAAAAAAAGTTATATAATTCTTAAAGAAATGGATGCTTTAAAAAATATTACAACCAGAAACTCAGCAAGAGAATTATGCGATCCCTGTCCTTCTACTGATGAGATGAATACTGTCTTTGAGGCTGCCTTAAGAGCCCCTGACCATGCTTGGCTTAGACCTTCACAATTTATTCAAATTACTGGAGATGGCAGAAATAAATTATCAAAAATATTTTTAGAAACTGCAAGAGAATTGAATGACGAATTAACTGATATACAGGTTACAAAATATACCGAGGCACCCTTCCGAGCGCCTATGATAATAGTTCTAATTTCAAGTCCAAAAGATCATCCTAAAGTGCCAGCTGTTGAGCAAATTATCTCAACTGGATGTGCTGGACAAAATATACTTTTAGCACTAAATGCAATGGGCTATGGAGCTATATGGAGAACAGGAACTTTTGCGTTTAATGAACTTATTTCAAAACGCCTAGAGCTTGCTGCTTCTGCTCAGGTTATTGGGTATATATATACCGGAACAACTGCTGGAAAGAGTAAAACTATTCCAATTCATGATCTAGAGGATTATGTTCAAATATGGGAATAAAAAATAACCAGCTATAACGACATTATATTTAATATAATAAATACTTTTAATTAAGGAGACCTATGAAAACTATTTCAATTATTCTTTTACTCATCATCGCTATTATTGCTTTTATTTATGGTCCAGGTGCCTTAAGAGTTTATAAAATAACGCATCTATATGATGAAGATAAGATTGCATATAATTTCACTAATATGGGTGAACTTTTTATAACCTCTGAGCCCATGAAAGCATCCAGTAAGGCAAAAGCTCTACCAAGATCCGATGAATTATTTGCGCTTCCTGAAACCTATGCATTTGAGGGAAAAGATCAAAACTTAGAGGAAGCTCTAAAGTATTTTAGAACTGATGGTCTTTTAATAATTAAAGATAATAAGGTTGTCTTTGAGGATTATTTTAATGGTAATACTTCAACATCAAAACATATATCATGGTCTGTTGCTAAATCATTCTTGTCTGCGCTCGTTGGGATTGCTTTAAATGATGGATTAATAGATGACATCAATGATCCTATCACTAAGTATCTCCCTGATTTTAAGGGAACAGGTTATGAGGGTATAAAGATAAAAAATATTCTTCAGATGTCTTCTGGAGTTTTATTTAATGAGGATTATGCTGATCCAAATTCAGATATAAATAAATTTGGAAGAGCTGTTGCATTGGGGACATCATTTAGAGATTTTGCTAAGACGCTGACTAATCACAAAGAGCAAGGTAGTTATAATCACTATGTAAGTATTGATTCTCAAATGCTAGGTTTCTTACTTATAGAAGTTACAGGCATGCCTTTAAGAGAATATCTCCAAAAAAATATTTGGGAAAAAATAGGTATGGAAGATGAAGCCTATTATTTATCTGATAACGAAGATGTGGATATGGCTTTAGGTGGATTAAATGCAACTTTAAGAGATTATGCAAAATTTGGCCTTTTATATTTAAATAATGGTAAATGGGATGATGAACAAGTTATTCCTAGCGATTGGGTTAATGCTTCACATGTTATGGATGCGGCGCATTTAAAACCAAATGCTGGAGACCTTTCATCCAATGATTGGGGCTATGGATATCAATGGTGGGTTCCTGGTTTTCCTGATACAGATTTCACTGCTGCTGGCGTCTATAACCAATATATATATGTTGATCCTATTAGCAATGTAGTTATAACAAAAACTTCCTCAAATCATAGGTTTACAGCTGAAAGAGAATATTCAAAAGCTGCTCATATAGCTATGTTTAGAGCTATAGCTAAAGCTACAAATTCTGATTTATAAACTATGGATAATGTGTCACAAAAACCGGTTGCAGTAATCACTGGAGCTAGTCGAGGCGTTGGGGCTGCAACTGCATTATTATTAGCATCAAGAGGATGGAACATCACTATTACATGCTCCAGTACTATTAAAGAAGCTAATGAAATTGCAAGTGCCTGTGAAGAGCATAATGTTGAGGCTTTAGCAATTCAAGCAGATGTTTCGAAGGATGCTGACTGCAAAGATACTATTAATCAAACTATTAATAAGTGGGGCCGAATTGATGCATTGATTAATAATGCTGGCACTAGTAAATTTGCATGGGATCATTCGGATCTAGATCAGCTTAATGCAGAGGACTTCCAAAAAATATATGCAGTCAATTTAATAGGTCCCTTCCAAATGGTGAAAGCTGCAAAAAAATATTTAATGCAAAGCTCCAATCCAAGTATTACCAATGTATCGTCTGTAGCTGGTATTAAGGGTATTGGAAGCTCTATGGCTTATGCAGCATCAAAAGGTGCTTTAAATACTATGACCATTTCAATGGCAAGAAACTTAGGTCCAATAAGAGTTAATGCTGTCTGCCCAGGCTTTATAGAGGGTGAATGGTTAAAAAATGGACTTGGTGAAGAGACCTATAACTCTGCTAAAGATCATCTTGAATCTTCAGTTCCTCTAAAATCAGTTGCTAGTCCTGCTAGTATTGCAGATTCTATTATGGCTTTTACTGAGCTTAATAAAAATGCAACAGGCCAGCTTTTAATTCTTGATGGTGGTCACCATTTAAATTTATAAGATTGATATTGAAAGGTGTGAGTTGAATATGTTAATTTAATCAGCATGAAAATAAATAATAAAATTTTTACTCTTGGCGCTCTTCTTTTTTGTATTACTATTGAAGCCGCTCCATTTGATTCAACTTATATAGCTGAGCCCTCAGCAACATCATTATTAAAAAATGCAAACATCTATGATGGTGAAGGCAATGAATTTATTGATTATGATTTACTCATTCAAGATGGAAAAATTAAAGCTATAGGGCCCAACCTTGATTCGGACATAGAAAATGTAGCTATCTATGATCTTTCGGATATGTGGGTAACTCCAGGAATTATTGATCTACATTCTCACATGGGAGTTTATTCAGCACCTGGGGTGAAAACTAGTTCTGATGGAAATGAATCTACAAGTCCAGTAACAGCAGATGTTTGGGCTGAACATTCAGTCTGGACACAGGATCCTCAATTCTCTTTAGCTCTTCAAGGTGGAATAACAACTTTTCATGTTTTACCTGGTTCTGCAAATTTAATTGGCGGCAGAGGAACTACATTTAAAAATATTCAAAGTAATACCATTCAAGGGATGAAGTTTCCCGAAGCACCTCATTCTTTAAAAATGGCTTGCGGGGAAAATCCTAAAAGAGTTTATGGAAGTAGAAGACAAGCTCCATCAACCAGGATGGGTAATATTGCTGGTTACAGAAAAGCTTGGATCAAGGCAGCAAAGTATAGCGAAAATATGAATTCATATGAATCTAAATCAGATGAAGCTAAAGAAATAGTTAGTCCCCCTACTAGGGACTTAGAATTGGATACATTGGCTGGAGTTCTTAATGGAGAAATCTTAGTTCAAAACCATTGCTATAGAGCTGAAGAAATGGCAATGATGATAGATATAGCTAAAGAATTTGGCTACAAGATAACTGCATTTCATCATGCGGTTGAAGCATATAAAATTGCTGACTTGCTTGCTGATAATAATATTTGTGGTGCTATGTGGGCAGACTGGTGGGGCTTTAAACATGAAGCTTATGACATGGTTCAAGAAAACATAGCTATTATTGATCAAGCTAGAAATGGAACAGGCTGTGCAGTTGTTCACTCTGATGATGCTATTGGTATTCAGCATCTGAATCAAGAAGCAGCAAAGGCATTAGCAGCAGGTAATCGAGCTGGTTTTGATATTTCAAAAGCTAGAGCTATAAAGTGGATTACTTCAAATCCAGCAAAAGCAGCTGGCATTGAAGATACAACTGGATCATTGGTTGAAGGTAAAAATGCTGATGTGGTTATATGGAATCAAAATCCATTCAGCGTTTATGCAATTGCTCAAAAA
The DNA here is from genome assembly GCA_964343355.1 of uncultured Gammaproteobacteria bacterium. GTDB lineage: Bacteria > Pseudomonadota > Gammaproteobacteria > Magnimaribacterales > D2472 > MED-G78. The sequence continues at coordinate 16,876 of CAYFJC010000022.1, forward strand.
GTTTTTATTGATGGAAATCTAATGTTTGATAGAAGTCAGCCATCTTTAAAACCAGTATCTGATTTTGATCTTGGAATTATCAAACCTAATAAGAGTAGAACACAATGAAAAATTTAAAATTATTAACCGCTTTACTACTAATAAGTCCTTTGGTTATTAATGCTAGTGACCTGCTAATTAAAAATGGGACTATTCACATTGGTGATGGATCTAAAGCCTTTGTCGGTGATCTTTACATTAAAGATGGTTTAATTAAGTCCATAGGTGATTTGAATATTACAGCTGAAAATACAATAGATGCCAAGGGAAAGATAATTACTCCTGGTTTTATAGCTCCTATGACAGCTATTGGAATAGTTGAGATAGGGGCGCTTGACGTAACTAGAGATGATGAATCGGATTATCTTAATATGGGCTTTAGTATTTTTAGAGGATTTAATCCAAATTCAACTCTTATTCCATGGAATAGATCTAATGGACTTACTTCGGTAATTACTCTACCTCAACAAACCTCAATGCCTCTTGCTGGCATGGGCTCTTATTTTATTTTAGATGGCAATATGAACATCTCAGGCAAACAAGACATGGTAATGCTTGGAAAAATCGGCGCTTCATCAGGATCGCGAAGTGAAGATCTAGATATGTTAGAAAATCTTATTACATTAGGAAAGCTCGCTAAAACTAAAAACTATGAGAAAGTTTTGGAATCACCTTTGGCAGAATTTTTTGAACTCCACCTCCAAGATATTGCTGCTTTAGATAAGTTAGCCAATAAAAAATTGCCGCTTATTATAGAAACCAATAGAGCAACGGATATAAAACATTTAATAGATATTAAGAATAAGTATGATTTGAACTTAATCCTTGCAGGAATAGAGGATGCTCCATTGGTGTTAGATGAGTTAGCTAAAAGTAAAATACCAGTCATTATTAATCCTATGGACAACATACCCAATTCATTCGATGAATTATCTAGCTCATTAGAACTTGCATCTATTTTAAATAAAGCAGGAATAACCATAATGTTTGATTCAGCAAGATCTCATAATTATCACCTTATAAGACAAGGAGCTGGAAATGCTGTTGCTTATGGAATGAATTATGAGGATGCTATAAGCGGATTATCTAAAAATGTAGCAGATGTCTTTGGAATTAAAAATAGAGGATCTCTTAAAAAAGGTAATTCTGCAGATATTGTTATATGGGAATCTGATCCTTTAGAGCCCTCTTCTATTCCTACTTATGTCTTTATAAATGGTAAGCAAATTGACCTAACAACTAGATCTTCTCGCCTAAAAGATAGATATATTAAGAAATTAGGTAAAAATTAGTTTTTTTTTTAATTCTTATATCCAATAAATAGCCTCTAAAGACTTATTATTAAAGGTTTTTTGATATTTTTTAATACAAATTAATTAGTCAAATAAATAGCAATAAGTAATATATCCATATATTATATACAACTAATATTTCATTTTTAGAGGATTACTTATGAAAATTTTGTCTAAACTATTATTAAGCTTTGTAATAAGCTTTACTGCGTTTGGTTCTTTTAACGTTTCTGCTCAAGAAGTAGAAGAAGTTGTTGTAACTGCTACAAGAAGAGAAGAATCAATTCAGAATCTTGCTCTTTCAGTTCAAGCTTTTGATGTTGGCGCTCTTGCTGAGAGTCAAATTACTGAACTTGCTGATTTATCAGATTATATGCCTGGCTTTAGTTATGCCCACGGTATTGGATCTGGATCTGGAGCTGGTGTTCGTGGAACAGCTGGTGCAGCTATCGGAGCTGGAACTACCGCTTCTGTCCAAATGGCTATAAATGGTCATGGTATAAACGGAAGTGCATTCGGTGAAATTGGTTTTCTTGATGTTCAACAAGTAGAAGTACTTGCAGGACCTCAGGGTACTTTATTTGGAAGAAATGCTGTTGGTGGTCTTATTAACTTAGTAACTGCTAGACCTACTGCAGAAGTGGGTGGTTATGCAAACTTTGAATTAGGTAATTATGGCTCTGAAAGAGTCAGTACTGCTATGAATTTACCTTTTGGAGATAATGTAAGAACACGTCTTGCTTATTCTTCATTTGTAAAAGATGGTTGGATTAAAAATACTGGAACTGGCAACGATATTGATGGCAGAGATGCATATGGTGTGCGTCTTTCAGTCGATGTTGATCTTCCTAATGATAGTATGATTAGGTTTAATACAGCGCAATATTCATCAGATGATAATAGATTAAATGTTGCTGGTACATATTGTGCAAGAGATGCTTTCTACGGTTGTAGTCCTTTTGAAAAAGGTAATCTAAATGAGCCTTATCACGTTGCTGGAACAATTGGTGGTCTAATTGATCTTCTAACATTCTTATCTCCTAGTGTTAACTATGATCCATATGCAAGCGCAGTTGGAATGGCGCCAGCTAGTATTGATACAGTACGTAAAAACTGGGATCCTAAAAGAACTCAGGTTGTTGAAAATACTCAAATTGAATATGTAAGAGAGCTTACTAACATGACTGTTAAAGCTAAATATTCATACTCAACAAGAGATTATCAGCACATTGATGATAACGATCACTCAATGGCTACTGAAGGCTTTATGACTGCTTTAGGTGCAGTTCCTGCATGGGATGTTCAGTTTGAATGTTTCCCTGCTTCTACTACTATGGGTTCTGAAGCTGTAGAGTGTGCTCAAGCCGATGGTGTAACTAGACAGTCTGAGATATCTTTAGTTTCTGATTTTGATGGTCCTCATAACTTTACTGCTGGTATTTACCAGTGGCAAGGAGATTTTGATAATGATTATCATGTTCAAACTTCTAGTTATCAAATGCTAAGAGAC
>CAYFJC010000023.1:0-19218 GCA_964343355.1 uncultured Gammaproteobacteria bacterium
GCATAATTAGTCGCGTAGTTTAGGCTGTTATTAGGAAATTTGCAAAACTTTTTTTATGTTAACTTTAGGAATTGAAACCTCATGCGATGAAACGGCTGTTGCCGTCTACGATAGCGTGGATGGGATTGTTGGAGAATCGGTATTTAGTCAGATTGATATGCATGCTGAGTATGGTGGAGTTGTCCCTGAATTAGCCTCAAGAGACCATTGTTTAAAAATAATTTCTGTCTTAGAGGACGCGCTAGGCGAAAGAAATATTTCTGAAATTGATCAAATTGCATATACCTCAGGTCCAGGTTTACTTGGAGCTTTATTGGTTGGTGAGAGCTTTGCTCATGGCCTATCAGCTGGCCTTGGAATACCAACGATACCAGTTCATCATCTTGAAGCTCATCTTATGGCTCCTGCTTTAGATTTCGATGACATAGCATTTCCTTTTATTTCCTTGTTAGTCTCAGGTGGCCACTCATTAATTATTGATGTAAAAGGCCTTGGTGATTACACAATTCTAGGAGAATCTCAGGATGATGCGGTGGGAGAAGCTTTTGATAAGGTAGGCAAGCTTCTAAATCTTCCATATCCAGGAGGGCCTCACATAGAAAGAGTTGCTAAAGAGGGAGATCCTAAAAAGTTTAATTATCCAAGACCCATGATCCATAGTGATAATTTAAATCTTAGTTTTAGCGGCTTAAAGACAGCAGTTCTCTATTCAATTCGAGATCTCGAAAATCTTGATGAGCATATTCCAGATATTGCAGCTTCTTTTCAAAGAGCAGCTATAGATGTCTTGGTCTCAAAAATTAAAAAATCACTCATTCAAACTAACAGAGATACATTAATTCTTGCTGGAGGGGTTGCTGCAAATGGATTGTTACGTGCAGAAATGAGTAAGCTAGAAGATGAATTTAATATCAAGGTAAGATATCCTGCTATGAAACACTGTACTGATAATGCAGCAATGATTGCTTACTTGGGTTCATTAAAGACGCCTGATGCATCTACTCAGGGCAATTCAAATGCCAGACCTAGATGGCCCTTAAACGAGGTATAAAAATGGAAGATATAATTTATATTAAAGATTTACGAATCGAAACAATTATTGGTATTTTTGATTGGGAGCGTAAAGTAAAACAAGAAGTTAGTATCGATATGGAATTCCCTTTTGATTGTAAAAAAGCTGCAGCAACAGATTCAATCGAAGATACTATCGACTATAAAGCTATCACCAAAGGAGTTATTAAGTTTGTTGAAGAATCATCTTTTCAACTCCAAGAAACGCTTGCTGAGAGCATCGCTGCTTTGGTCAAGGATGAGTATGGAGTCAAGTCTATAAAGCTAAGAGTATCTAAGCCTGGCGCGCTTAGAGGCGCCAAGGATGTGGGTCTAATTATATACAGATGATGAAATACTACCTTTCTCTTGGAAGCAATATTAATGCAGAAGCTAACTTAATTCTTGCAATACAAAAATTACAACAGATCTTAGATGCAGTTGAATGCTCATCTATTCATCAAACCAAAGCAGAGGGATTTGAAGGCGACGATTTCTTAAATTTAGTTATGTCTGGGGAATGTGAATTATCCTTTGATGATTTGAATGTAAAGTTAAAAGAGATTGAAGACCAATCAGGGAGAAAAAGAGATGTCCCAAAGTTTAGCGCAAGGACTTTGGATATAGATATAGTTCTTCAAATAGAAGAAGACGAAATTTTATTTGAAAGTGATGAGATTGAGAAATATTCATTTGTCTCAGAGCCATTAAAAGAAATAATTTAAATTGAATCTTCTAAGATAGAGATATATGCTCTGTTGTGAAACACTTTTAAATAAATTCTGTAGATTTGGGAACCAAGAAATTCATAAGAGGCTTACATAGGTATTTAAGCATCTTCATAGCTATTCAACTTTTACTCTGGACTGTATCGGGGATTTATTTTGCCTTCAATAAAATTGAATCAGTAAGGGGAGAGCAGTATCGCCTTGCAGGCCAAGCAGAATATAGAATATTTGATAGATTGGGTCAGCAGGTTATAGCTTCTATTAAAAATGGCGATGTTCTTTATAAGACATATCCAGAAGGTAAAATTTTAGAAGCACTTTCACCTCAACAAGCTATTGTGATTGCTGAAACAAAGACAACACTTAAGCCTATAGAAGCTATTTTAATTACTGAAGAAATTTCTGGTTCTGAGTATAGAGGAAGAGATCTTCCAATTTACAAAGTACTAACCAAAACAGATGACAATACTAGTATTTATATAAATCCAATGAGTGGGGATATTTCAGCTATTCGTTCTGATTCATGGCGGATGTGGGACCTTTTATGGTCACTCCATATTATGGATTATGATGAAAGAGATAATATAAATAATTTCTTATTAAGATTATTTTCTATACTTGCGCTTGTCTCTTCTATTTCAGGTATTACGCTATTCTTTTTTAAAAAAAGATAGAAGCATTCGCTTTATTTAAAGTAGGCCTCAACAATACTCCAGGCCCCAGCAGATAAAGGAAAGACTTGCATACCTCTGGCTTCTGCATGCTTATTTGATGCAGTCCCATCTCTAACTCTGCCTAGGATTCCTTGACAAATTGCTGCAACCTTAAAAATATTAAATACCATATAAAATTCCCAATTTGCAGATAAGTCTTTGCCTGTATTCTCTGAATACATATCACGGTATTCAACCTCAGATGGAATACCTAGCTCTTTAAGAAGTTTAAGGTCTTGCATCCCTGGTAAGGTTCTCCAAGTTAAACAATGGTAACTAAAGTCAGCAATAGGGTGACCAAGAGTTGATAACTCCCAATCTAGAACACCAATAACTTCATGGTTTTTATAAATCATATTATCGAGTCTAAAATCACCATGAACGATAGTTGTCTCATCATCATTAGGAATATTTTCTGGTAACCACTCTATAAGCTTATTCATTTCAGGAATTGACTCTGTTTCCGAAGCTAGATATTGAGTTGTCCATCTGCTTACCTGTCTTGCTACATAGTTTCCAGGTTTTCCATAAGTTTCTAAACCTACAGCCTTGTAATCTACTGAATGCAGGTTAGCTAATACCTTATTTTTCTGCTGATATATCTTTATTCTTTCCTCATTTGAAGCTAAAGGTAGCATATGGTCCCAATACACTTCACCCTCAAGAAAATCCATTACAAAAAAAGGTGTCCCAACCACATCAGAATCATCACACAGTCCATAAGTTTTAGGAACTGGCACATTAGTTTCTGCAAGCGCACTAATCACTCTATATTCTCTATCAACAGCATGAGCAGAAGGTAGAAGTTTTCCAGGAGGTTTTCTTCTTAGTACAAGTTTTTTATTTTCTGTTGTAATTTTATAAGTTGGATTACTTTGACCACCATTAAATTGCTCAACTTGTAATATTTTTCCACTAGATCGAATGTTTGCATCCATCCACTGCTGCAATTTCTCTTGATCAAATTTTAAATTTTCAGATACTTCTTTAGTGCCTGTGAATTCAGCTCCTGTAAATACATCTTTTTTTGTCATGCTAAAGATCTTCCTCCATCAACATTTATGGTTTGGCCAGTAATATATTTTGAATCAACTATAAATTTTACAGTATTTGCTATATCACCTTCATCTCCAATCCTATTTAAAGGAATTTTAGAAACAATCTTTGCCAGCTCTTCTTCGCTCCATGATTTTCCAGGTGGCTCCAATATTGCTCCGGGAGCCACTGCATTAACTCTAATATTAGGAGCTAATTCTTTTGCTAATACTTTTGTAATTGCTTTAAGGCCGCCTTTAGCAGCTGAATAAATCGAGAAACCAGGCAGACCTTTATCAATATTAATATCTGTAATATTTATCACAGAACCTTTCGCTTCCTCTAACATAGGAGCTAATCCTTTGGTAATAAATAAAGGACCTTTTAAGTTACTCCCAATTAATTTATCCCAATCTTCATATGAAATATCTGGAAGGGGGGTAGAGTAAAAACTTGATGCATTATTAATTAAAGCATCCATTCGACCATATGCCTCCTTGGATTCACTTACAAGTCTCTCAACATCTGCGTCAATATCTAAATCAGCCTGAATAATGCATGCACTACCTGATCTCTTTGCATTAAATTCTGCAGCAAGATCTGCGGCAGCTTTAAGTGAACTATTAAAATGTATAATTACATTCCAACCATCCTCGGCAAAGACCTTTGCTGTCTCTCTACCAATTCTATGTGCGGCGCCTGTAATAAGAACTACTTTATGCATAAGTTTTTTTTATAGCTTGTTTTATAAGATGCAATTTAACATTTCTAACCTCATCCTTGCCAGCTTCTTTTAAAGCAGTAAAGTCTTCTTCAAGCATGTTTTTGCCAAGCTTAGAAATGAAATCTCTATTTTTACTCAATGCCTCTAATTCAAGCAGAGCGTTAATTTCATTCATATTCCTGTGAAAATTGATCCTTTCTATGCTCTTAATAAGATTGTCTTCAGGAGACTCTTGTTGGCACTCAAGTAGAGCTTTGAGAAGCTGAACATGTATTTTAAAATTATTAGGAACAGGAAGAGACTCTCCAAGCTGAAAATTATTTTTTGATTCAAGTTCAGCCCACTTAATCTCTGCTGAGGTTTGGTTATTACATTCTGAGTTTGATAAGTTACTAAGCCATGGCTCATGTAATTTAAAATCAATAAGTAACCTAAAAAACATAGATGCATTTGGAGACTGAAGAGATCTCTCTATTTCAATCCAAACTCTATCTTTTGAAAGTTTCTCTAATTCCCCAGAAGCACTTATTTTTAGTAACATCTTTTGCGTCAAGTCATCTATTTTAAAATCCTTTAGATGATTGTAGGTTTTAAAACGAGCTATTCTTATGGCCCTTAACGGATCTTCTAAAAAAGCATCAGATACATGACGAAATATTCCTGCTTTGATATCTTTTAGCCCATTAAATGGATCTATTAGTTTTCCATCTTCGTCTTTTGCAATTGCATTCATTGTAAAATCTCTTCTAGAAAGATCCTCTTCTAAGGTAACGTCTTTACCAAAATAAAAAGTAAATCCCTTATAGCCATAGCCACTTTTCTTTTCAGTTCTAGCTAATGCATATTCTTCTTTTGAAATAGGGTGTATAAATACAGGAAAATCTTTACCAATAGGTTTATAGCCTGCTGCAATCATCTCTTCTGGAGAAGATCCAACTACAAGCCAATCTTTATCTTTAGGCTTTTCCCTCAAGAGCTCATCTCTTATAGAACCACCTACTTGGTATATTTTCATCATCCCTTCACAGCAAATATTTTTTTATCTTCTAATCGAATAGCAGTTAATTTTCCACCCCAAACACAGCCAGTGTCCAAGCCTATTATATTTTTTATTTTAGTTTTTCCATTAAGCGCAGCCCAATGCCCAAAAACAATATATTCATCTGAACTTTTTAAAAGCTTTTTTGATTTAACAAACCAAGGCTCTAATTCTTTTTTAGGCCCAGTATCTTTAGTTTTTAAATTAAGACCACCCTGCATATCCAAATAACGCATTCGAGTAAAACAATTAATTATTAATCTTAATCGTTTCGCACCTTTCAAATTATCATTCCACTTGTTTGGTCTATCACCCCACATATTATTCAGCACAAAAGATGGATCACTTCGTAAACTCTTTGATAGCTCTCTGCTCAATTTTTGTGCCTTAGTTAAACTCCAAAAATATGGAATGCCTGCATGAGAAATCCAAAAAGTTTCATGAGTTTTCTTAATTTTTATTTTTAATAACATTGGTTTTTTTACCAGCCAATCAAAGTATTTAGATGCATCCTTGGATTTCAAAATAGGACTTAAAGTTTTAGCTTTTTTTTGATTCTTATTAATTAAGCTAAGAAGATAAAGGTCATGATTTCCCAACACTACTTTTATGGATTTCTTATTTTTAAGACAAAAATCTAATACTTCCAAAGATTGAGGACCTCTATTAACAAGATCTCCTGCAAAAATAAGAGTATCTTTTAAAGGATTGAATTCAATCTTTTTTGTGAGCTTTAAAAGCTCTTTAAAGCACCCTTGAACATCACCAATCACATAAGTAGACATAATTAAATTTTAGCAATCTCTCTGGTAATCTTTAAGAAGGACTCTAGAGTTAAATCCTCAGGTCTCAGCTGATTATTGATTTGAAGACTATCCCAGTCTAAATCTTTGCTTTTAAGATTATTTTTAATATTTTTACGTCGTGACATAAATGAAAGATCAACTACTTCAAAGAAGTTTTTCATTTCATCATTATTTACCAAACTTTTTGTAAGGGGAGACATTCGAATAAAGCTTGAAGTGACTTTAGGTTTTATATCAAAAGCTTCTGGCGGAACATCAAAAAGAATCTCGGTTTGGAAAAAAGCTGAAAGCTTGATACCTAATTTACCCCAATCTTTAGATCCGGGGCTTCCAGTAATTTTTTCAGCAACCTCTCTTTGAATTAAAAAATGCATATCTTTAATTTGAGTAAAATAGTTAATCAGTTTAATAATAATTTGTGTAGATATATTGTAGGGAAGATTTCCTACAACCCTATGATCATTTGAATCAAGAAATGCAAAGTCACTTCTCAAAATATCACTTTGTATAAAATTATATTCCGCTGGGCCATGAAAAGATTTTTCTAAGTGGGCGATATTATCTCTATCGATATCAATCGCAGTTATGTGAACAAATTCTTTATTAAGCAACTTAGTTAACGCTCCCATACCTGGGCCAATTTCAATAAATTTATCATTGGGTTGAGGATTTATAGATTCCTCCATTTCATACAATATTGCAGGATCTATTAGATAGTTTTGTCCAAATTTTCTTCTTTTATCTCTTTGATTCATCAGATCATTGATTGTGCAGTATTCAGAGCATTTTGAAGAGATGAGAAGCTAGCTTTGCCTGAGCCAGCTATATCTAATGCAACTCCATGGTCAACAGAAGTTCTAATAATAGGAACTCCTAGAGTAATATTAATACCCTCTCCAAAACTTAAAGCTTTAAGAACTGGGAGTGCCTGATCGTGATACATAGCAAGATAAGCATCTGTTTTTTTTAACATATTTTGAGTAAATGCAGTATCAGCTGAAATAGGATCACAGATATTAATTCCAACTTTTCTTAAATGTTCCGCAGCTGGTTTTAATATTAAAGATTCTTCTGACCCTATAGTGCCGCCTTCTCCTGCATGCGGGTTAAGTCCAAGCATAACTAATCTTGGGGCTTTAACTTTTAACTTTGATTTTAAATCTTCATTAAGAATAATCGCCTTAGCAATTACTTTCTTTTTTGTAATTGATTTAGCAACCTTCACTAAGGGTATGTGGGTTGTTACCAGAGCTACTCGCAATTGTTTAGCTGAAAGCAGCATTAAGACGTCATTACTTTTAGTTTTTGCTTGAATCCACTCCGTATGTCCAGAGAATTTAATTCCAGAATCTATAATATTTTTCTTACTAATAGGCCCAGTTACCAAGGCATTTTTTTTGCTAGCTTGTGCCTGCATAATCCCATAATTTAGATTTTCAATAATATATGAGGCATTAGCGGGATTTAATTTTCCAGAAATAACACTTTTACATTTCGCTATTTCAATAATCTGGAGAAGACCTTTTTTATTTTTGACAGCATTTTTATCATCATCAATTGATGTAATCTTTATTTTTTTATTTAGTTGTTTTGCTCTATGTTCGAACAATCTTCTATCACCCAAACAAATGATGGGTGTTTTAAAATCATCCCAGTAATTTGATAGACATAATTGAATTATAAGATCGACACCTATTCCAGATGGCTCACCAGGGGAATAGAAGATCTTTTTCAATCTAGATTTTTTATTTCAACAAAAGCCTCTGCTCTGATAGATCTAAGAGTATTTTCTAGCTCTTCATCAAATTTTCTTGAGTAAAGTCCAGAGTAGGCTCTATCTTCAATCAGCTCAGTAGTCTTATCAAAGTTTCTAGTTCCAAGAACTTCAAGAAAATGATAACCGTAGTCAGTTTGAAAAACATCAGATAAAACATTATTTTCAGAAGCAAGCATTACAGTTTCAAATTGCTCAACCATCATTCCAGTTCCAAACCAATCAAGGTCACCACCGTTTAGAGCCGAACCTTCGTCTTCAGAAAACTCTTTGGCTAGCGTATCAAAATCTTCACCTGCGATTATTCGGTTACGTACATCCTCAATCTCAACCAATGTTGAAGGTAAATCTCTTATAGCTGTAGGCATAAGAAGAATATGTCTCACATTCCATTGATCCTCATACTTAACAAAAGGACCTCTTTTTTCCTCAATCTTTAAAATATGAAAACCCGATCCAGTAGAAATAGGAGCACTTACTGTTCCAACAATTTCTTCCATTAGAGCTAATCTAAATGGTTCTGGCATATCAGCAATTTTTCTCCATGGCATTAAGCCTCCAGAGGCCGCATTGCCTGCAAGTGATACTTCTCTTGCAATTAACTCAAAACTTTCATCAGCATCTAATCTTTCCAATACAGCTTGAGCTTTCTTTTCATTTTTTACTAATATTTGTCTAACTGATAGCTCTGGTCTAAGTTGGGCAACTGAAGGGTCAGTTTTCATAAAACTTTCAAATTCTTGTTCAGTAATATTTATTTCATTACCAACTTTACCCCTTTGAACTCTCTGAATAATCATGTCATTTCGAATTTTTTCTCTTACTGATTCATAAGATTGACCGGCCTCTTCAATAGTTATTATGAATTCTTCAAGTGAAAGTTGGTTATTAGCAGCAATAGTATTAAACGTTTGATTAAGTTCACCATCACTTATTCTTATTCCAAATAAATCTCCAAGCTGCAGCTGAAGCTCTTCAATAATAAGCTTTTCTATAACCTGCTCTCGTATCTCTTCCAAAGGAGGCATTGGCATATTTTGTGCCTGCATATTCATCTTTACATCCAAAATACTTTTGGTAATTTGAGATTCCATGATTAAACCATCATCAACAATAACAGCGACTCTATCTAATATTTCTACTCTTGCTAGCACTAAAGAGGGTAGCGCGATTAGTAATGAGAATATCGTTAGTTTTTTCATAAAAATTTCCTAGTAATTAAGTATTGAATTTTGAAGTAACTTGTCTATTTTATTTATCGATGAATTAAAGCCTTTCAGTTCAAATTCAAAGTTAATTCTACTTTTATTTTCAATGTTTATCATATTGTCCCATGCATCATTTAGGTATGTATAGCTTGAATTATAAAGATCATTATATTTAGAAAGATTTTTATCACTTGCCATGATCCTAAAAGCTACACAACAGTTCTCATATTCTATTCCAAACATGCTCTCTACTTTAATATCGTACTCATTATCTTGTTGTAATTTACCAATGATTTTAAAACCATTTTTTAAATTAATTGAGGTAAATATTTCAGAGTAATTCAAGGTTTGCTTGAAGTCACCAGCCATTCTTCTGTATCTTTTAGCAATTCCCAGGGTACCCATTGATGATTTTGTCATGAAATTCATCCCGCCAATATGAACTTTATTTGTTTTTGCATCATAGCCACCATATATCTTGAACGAATTATTCATATTAGGCATCCACATTGAGGACATAATAAATTTATTCTTGTTATTCATCATAGGAGGCATGGCAGTTAGATAAACTTTATTTTCAGAATGATTATATTTTTTGGCAATACCAAATTTAAATATATCTCGACTAGATTTTCTTATTTTATAAGTAAAACCAATACTGTGAGAGGAGTCATCAGCAATTCTATCCATTCCCGAAAAGCGATCATTTGAAAAAACTTGATTGTTATAACCCATCATATTGCTATCAAACACAGGATTTCCAGCCTGATCCTTATATTGTGAAAAACCCAAAACTAGTCTTGGTTGAATAATAGACATGCCATTAGCATTTTTTCTGATAAACATACTGCTTATATCAATTTTTAGATTAGGACTATTAATATTATTATTTTGCACTGAAGACTTCTGCAAGTCATAACTTAAACTTTTAATACCTACAGACGTTTTAATTTTAATAAATTCTTTATTAAAGGTTTTAGATAAAGTTATATCTGAAAAAGTTCGTCTACCTTCGATTGGGTCTTCAATATTATTTAAATACTTACCCATTTCAGATGAAGCTCCTAAGAATTCATGTAAGTTGTCAGCTTTAAAAGTTGCGATATTTAATCTTTGCTTAATATTTATAGAATTAAATGTTTTGTTAAAATTAAGATCAATTGAAGGTGATTTTTTATAACCATTTGAAAGAAGAGGGTTTAAGGACTGAAAACCTTGATGCTCAAGATCTATTGTTAGATTCTTAAAATGAGAACTTATAATAATATTTTGATTTAAATAATGATCGCGCTGCATTCCAATTGCAGTAATTTCGCCTGGGATATCTCTTAAAACCATCGCATCAGAAGCTTCACCCCAATTAATTACTATTTCACCCCAATTAATTCCTGAGGCTTTATTAAGCATTAGAGAGTCTTGAATCTTAAAAGCCCATCTAGAATCTTTAAGTTCAGGAAAATTATTCTGCATTTTCTTATCATTATTAAAGTAGAAAGCATCAATATTATTTTTAGTATGCTTTTTAACGTAGCGATAATTAATTTCAATACCAGATCCTCTCTCAGCAATATTTCTTGCTCCAAGAGTAATATCTGAATGGGCAGACAGTATTGCAAAGTAAGGAATGGAAAAATCAACACCATCAGAAGAAGAGGAAATAGAGGGCTCCAAGAATCCGGATAATCTTTCGCTAGTTGTTGCAAATGGAAGATAGGGAGCTTTAATTACGCTAGCTCCAGCAAGTTTTAAGGTGAGGTTTCTAGCATAACCCCTAGAAGTTTTATTATTTAATACCAAATCATCAGCTCCAATAAGCCAACCTATCTTAGGATCTGCGCAAGAGGTAATCTCCGCTTCTTTAATTAAAAGCTGATCACTTAAAGAGCCCTGTAAGGACTTAAAGCTAATATTTAAACCTCTTAAAGAAAGAAAAATACTACCATCCTCCATTTGAATCTGATCATTTGATCTATCAAAAAAGCCCTCATTGCCTTCTAAGAGTACTTGGTCAAGAGACAAGGTTGTATTTTCTTTAAATTCTATTAATTCCTTAGAAGCTCCAATTAACGCATTGGAAGAATTGAGCAGACCGCCAGGAAAATCAATTTTTACATTGTTATTAAGGCTAATAGCCTGATTATCATTAAATTTTAGTGAATCTGCCTCAACACTAATATTTTTATCTTTAACTATGATCCCTATATTTGGATTGTAAATAAGACAAGATGAAGCACTGTATGTTTTATCTACAGTTATTAGCTCTGAATTATTATTCTCAGCACCAAGATTGAATGCTAACAATAATATTACTGGCACAGCAGCTAATTGCGTTTTTTTCATTTTGTTTATTTTATACCTGTTAGCTTAGAAAGCGTATTTTAAGAAAAGTTCTATTTCACTCTTTAAACTATTGTGAAATAAATTCTTCGAGATCAGTCAAACTATCTTTTCCAAAGAATATTTCATCATCTGCAAAAAATGTAGGAATTCCAAAAGCACCTCTGTCAACGGCATCACTAGTATTTTGAATTAATTGATCTTTAATTTCCTGACTCTGCATTTGTTCAACGAGTTTATTAATATCTATTTCAGTCTCGTCAGTCAGAAGCTTTACAAGGATATCTTGATCTGCAAGATTTAAACTTTCCTCCCACATTCCTTTAAATATAGCTTCTATATAAGCATTAAAGACATTTAAAGATATCGCAGCAATAGCGGCGCGTTGGAGTTGAAGAGTCATGACTGGAAAAAATGAGTTCATAGTAAAATCTTCAAGATTATACTTTTGTATAAATCTTTTAATTTCAATATTCTGATATTCAAGTTTATTTGTGATGCCGTTAAAGGCCATCATAGGTGCTTGGTTATTAGTAATTTTAAAAATACCTCCCAATAAACATGGCACGTAGTTGAAGGTTACTCCAGTTCTTTTTTCAATTCCTGGAATTACTTTATGACACAAGTATGCATTAGGGCTGGCAACATCAAATATAAAGTCTACTTTCATTTTTATTAATTAATTTGGTAAAGTTTAATATTACAAGATAAAATTTCATATGAAAAATAATTCAGACTACTCAGCCATCATAATTGGTGCAGGTGTTGCTACCGGAAGTGCGTTAACAAAAAAATTTGCTCAAGAGGGATATAAGGTATGTCCAGTTCGAAGAGAAAGAAGCATGCCTGAACTTGATATTCTAACTGATGAAATTAAGAGTGATGGAGGTTGGGCGCAAGGATTTGGTGTTGATGCTAGAGATGAAGATTCTATTGTAAGTTTATTTAAAGAGGTTGAAGAAACTATTGCACCAATTGATGTAGTCATTTTTAATCCAGGGGCTAATGTTTTTTCTCCTATAGAAGATACCACTGCTCGAGTTTACAGAAAGGTCTGGGAAATGGCAGCATTCGCTGGGTTTTTAACTGGAAGAGAAGCTGCAAAATATATGAAACCAAGAGGGCATGGATCAATTTTATTTACTGGTGCTACTGCATCTATTAGAGGTGGATCAGGGTTCTCAGCATTTGCTGGAGCCAAGTTTGCATTAAGAGCATTAACCCAAAGCATGGCAAGAGAGCTTGGCCCGCAGGGTATCCATGTAGCACATATGATTATTGATGGCGCGATTGATACGCCATGGATAAAAGAAAATTTTCCAGACGCATATGCACTTAAAGAAAAAGACGGTATCCTAAGCCCTGAAAAGATTGCTGAAACCTATTGGAGTGTCCATTCTCAGCATAGAACAGCTTGGACCCAAGAGTTAGATATTAGACCCTATATGGAAAAATTTTAAAGGAAAAAAATTATGAGTTTAAAAGATAAAGTTATTTTTATTTCAGGTGGTAGTAGAGGTATTGGATTAGCTATGGCTAAAAGAGCTGCCATAGATGGCGCAAAAATTGTTGTTGCTGCTAAAACAGCAGAACCTCATCCAAAACTTGCTGGCACTATATTTACAGCTGCAGAAGAAATAATTGAAGCTGGTGGTGACGCTTTGCCAATGGTGTGTGATATTCGCGATGAAGATAATGTTCGTGATGCTGTGAATAAAGCTGTTGAGCATTTTGGTGGTATTGATATTTGCATCAATAATGCCTCTGCTATTCAACTAACCAATACTCTTGATACAGCCATGAAGCGCTATGATCTTATGCATCAAATCAATGGCAGAGGAACTTATATGGTTAGTAAATATTGCTTACCGCATCTTTTAAAATCAGAGAATCCCCATATTTTAAATTTAGCACCACCCCTAGATATGGATCCAAAATGGTTTGGTTCACATGTTGGCTACACGATGGCTAAATATACTATGAGTATGTGTGTACTTGGAATGGCTGAAGAATTTAAAGAACAAGGTGTTGCAGTTAACGCACTTTGGCCTAGAACAGCAATAGCAACTGCTGCAGTGCAAAATCACCTGGGTGGAGATGAGATTATGAGATTATCCAGAAATGTAGATATTATGGCTGATGCTTCTTATACAATTTTAACCAAAGACTCTAAAAGCTTCACTGGTAATTTTTGTATCGACGACCTAGTTCTTTATGATGCCGGTGTTACAGATTTTACTAAGTATGCAAATGTACCTTATGCAGAATTAATGCCTGATTTCTTTGTTCCAGACAATACTCCATTACCAGATGAGGTAAAAAACAGCTAATTTGAAAGAATCAGAAATTATAGAGTTAGCAGCTCAATGTGGTTATGAATGTGAAAGAGCTATAGCTTTAAAATTAGAGGCTAGTGGTCGAGAATACTGGAGACTAATTTGTGACTCCAACAATCTAGTGCTCTGTTTTTTAGATTCAGCTCATGGAAGTCATCTTAAATTCTGTAACTTAGCAGATGCTTTATCTGCATATAATATAAATGTACCTAAAATCTTGCTGCACAAGCCAGAGCTTGGCATTACCATTCAAGAAGATCTTGGAGATGATGATCTATTAGAAATTGTTGATGAATCTAACAAAGAAGAATTAACATATAAAAGCTTAGAGCTGCTTATACAAATCCAAGAAATACCAGACCTTAATATCAGTAGGCTTTCAGAAGAAGCGCTTTCAGAACAGGTTAATCTTTTTAGTGGTGTATTTTGTAATGAATTTCTACAAATTGAGGCTGATCAATCTATTTTAGAATTATCTAATACTGTGATTAGAAATCTTAGTGATCATCCTAAGCTTAATTGTCATTTTGATTTCGAGAGAAGGAATCTTATTGCCTCAGAAAATAATGTAATTAGTGTGATTGATTTTCAGGATCTCTGTATAGGACCAATTGGAATAGATTTGGCAGGAATATTGCTAGATCACTATCTGGTATTCGATGAGACTTTTGTAAAAGATTCTTTAGCATTTTATAAAACTAAATCTTCTGTGAATTTAAATACTGATGAGTTATTTGAGTGTTTTAGGTGGGGTGGTATTCAAAGAAATATGAGAATATTAGGCACTTTATCAAGACTATACATAAATGATAATAGGTCTTTTAGGTTAAATGATTTGCCTATGATTTTAGATAATTTAATAAGTATTATTCCTGATAATTGGGCCTGTAAAAATTATATGATTGATATAATTCAACCTAAATTAACAAAAAAACTCGCATCAATATGAAAGCAATGGTTCTTGCAGCAGGTATCGGTAAAAGGCTACTGCCATTTACAAAAGATATGCCAAAACCTTTAATTGAGGTTGGAACAGAGACTTTACTTGATAGAAATATTAATAAAATATTAGATGCAGGTATCAGTGAAATTATTATTAACGTTTCCTATCTTGGAGATATGATTGAAAAACATTTAGCTGAAAATTATATAGATCAAGATATTACAGTTATAAAAGAACAATGCATCTTGGGCACAGGCGGTGGTATTTTAAATGCTATTGAGTATTTTGGAGACACACCCTTTCTTTTAATTAATGCTGATACCTATCATGAGATACCAATAGATATACTACCTATTGATGTTGAGTATGCTCACCTAGTAGGCGTTCCTAATCCAGAGCATAATACTCTTGGAGATTTCTCTATAAAAAATAATAAAGTTATTATTTCTGAAGACCAAAATGATCTGACATTTGCAGGAATATCAGTCATTAATCCAACTATTTTTAAAACAGCTCAATTACCAAAAGCGCCTTTTGATATCTGGAATTATGTCCTCAAAGATTTTATTAACTTAAATAAAGTTACGGGCGAAAAAGCTGATGAATTATGGATAGATGTTGGGTCTCCTGAACGTCTTTCTCTTGCCATTAGTGCTCATAAAGAAGAGAATTAGCCCATGAGTGACAAGAAATACATAATTGCACCTTCAATTCTTTCAGCAAACTTTGCAACACTTGGAGCTGAAGTTGAGGATGTTATGTCATCTGGAGCAGATTGGGTTCATTTTGATGTTATGGATAATCACTATGTTCCAAATTTAACCATTGGGCCTATGGTATGCAAGTCTCTTCGAGACTTCGGCATAAAGAATTTTATTGATGTTCATCTTATGATTGAACCTGTAGATGATTTAGCTGCAGATTTTATTAAAGCTGGCGCTGATCTGGTTAGCTTTCATCCTGAAGCTACAAAGCATGTGCATAGATCTATCAATGCTATTAAAGATGCCGGCTGCAAGGTTGGACTAGCAATTAATCCAGGTACTTCTCTTAACGTACTTGAAGATGTAATTGAAGATTTAGATCTTGTATTACTTATGAGTGTAAATCCAGGATTTGGCGGCCAAAGTTTTATTAAGGGCACTTTAAATAAAATCGCTAAAGTTCGCAAAATGATTGATGCAACAGGCAAAGATATTAGATTAGAGGTTGATGGGGGTGTTAATTTAAGTACTATAGCTGAGGTAGCAGAGGCAGGTGCTGATACATTTGTTGCTGGTTCGGCAATTTTTGGCACTGATAATTATGAAGACACCATCACAAAACTCCGCGCACAAATTTCTTAAATTTTTTTTAATCAGCAGTCTCGTCCTGCCTGCTGTTTCCTATTCAGAAACCCAAACTATAAAATTAAGCTCAGTATTACCCAATATCGAGGTAGCAGATAATTTTTCTTCTAGAAGAAGAGGCTTAATGTTTAGGTCTTCACTTCAATCAAATACAGGCATGTTATTTATATGGAAAGATTACACAACAAGATGTATGTGGATGAAAAATACCAAGATACCCCTTAGCATTGCTTTTATGTCTAAAGAAAAAGAAATTTTAGAAATTTATGATATGGTTCCCATGTCTGAAGCAAGCATATGCTCTAAAAATAAAGCTGCTTTCGCTTTAGAGGTAAATAAAGGCTGGTTTAAAGAGCATAATATTTCCAGCGGAAACATAATAGATTTTTAAAATGATTACTAAAGAAGAGTATATAAATTATGCTAATTCAGCTTATACAATTATCCCTATAACTAGGGAAATTATTAAAGCTGATGATTCACCAATTTCTTTATATTTAAAGATTTCAGAACAACAAAACACCTTTTTACTTGAATCCGTTGAAGGCGGCGACAAGTGGGCTCAATATTCAATTATTGGTTTTGGGTGTAAAGATTCTATAAAAATTTCAGGCAATCAAGTTGATACAAATATTGATGGAGTTTCAGACTCTTTTTATTCAGAAGATCCATTAAGCAGCATCCAGGAGATTACCTCCCAAGATACAGCGCCTGAATTGGATGGAATGCCTAGATTTTATGGTGGTTATGTTGGATTTTTTGCATATGAGAGTGCTCAGTATGCTGAAACTAAAATCGCTAATCTAGCTCCTAAGAATTCTAAATTTAAAGATCATATGCCAGAGATCTTTTTGATTAAGGCAGAGAAACTAATCATTTATGATAACTTCGCCAATACAACCAAGATTATATTTAATGCAAACCCAGAAAAATTTTCTTATGAGGAATCTCAGGCTGAGTTAGATAAAATTGAGAGCCTCATTAGTCATTCTGTAAAGATTCCTAATGATGATTTTAAAAAGCCCACAGGAAGTCTTGAATTTGAATCAAACTTCACCAAGCCAGAATATCTAGATGCAGTTAATGTTATTAAAAGTTATATCAAAGAGGGAGATGTTATGCAGGTAGTTCTTGCACAAGATTTTTGCTCAGATTTTCATGGCGATCCATTTGTTTTATATAGAGCGATTCGAAAACTTAATCCTTCTCCTTATATGTATTTCCTAGATTTTGAAGATTATCAGGTAGTCGGCTCATCTCCAGAAATCTTAATTCGATTAGAGGATGAAGAGTTAACCTTAAGACCGCTTGCGGGAACTAGAAAAAGAGGCAATACCCCCGAAGAAGATCGAGTTAACGAAGAAGATTTATTAAATGATCCAAAGGAGATAGCCGAACACTTAATGCTCATTGATTTGGGAAGGAATGATGTTGGCAAAGTTTCAAAAATTGGATCAGTGAAGGTCACTGACAAGATGATTATTGAAAAATATTCACACGTAATGCACATCGTCTCAAATGTTGTAGGCAGTATTGCTAAAGATTTAAATTATATTGATGCTCTTAAAGCATCGCTACCTGCTGGCACTTTATCTGGGGCTCCTAAAATAAGAGCAATGGAAATTATTCATGAGCTTGAGCCAAGCTCAAGAGGTATTTATGGTGGAGCCATTGGATATATTTCTTGGAATGGCAATATAGATACTGCTATAGCAATTAGAACAGCGGTTATTAAAGATAATATTATTCATGTTGGCGCTGGAGCTGGCATAGTGGCTGATTCAGTGCCTGAAAATGAGTGGCTAGAATGTAAACAAAAATCCAAGGCATTTGTTGATGCTATGGAGATGATCTCATGATTTTGGTTATAGATAATTATGATTCCTTCACCTATAACCTAGTCCACTATATTGGGGAGCTTGGAGAAGAGGTTATTGTAAAAAGAAATGATGAAGTAACGCTCCAAGATATAACTATTCTTAATCCAAACAAGATCGTAATTTCTCCAGGACCTTGTACCCCAAATGAAGCCGGCATCTCAATTGATTTAATAAAAGCTTCATCAGTTCCAATACTGGGAGTTTGTTTGGGACATCAATCTATAGGAGCAGCATTTGGTGGCAAGATTATAAAAGCTCCAGAAATATTTCATGGAAAACTCTCAGAAATTACTCATAACAATAAAGATCTATTTAAAGATATCGATAATCCTTATTCGGTAGTTAGATACCACAGCTTAATTATTGAAAAAGACTCTTTGCCAAATGAGTTAGAAATAACTTCGGTACTCAAAGATAATCCTGACATTATCATGGCAGTCCAGCACAAAGAGCGACCAATTTACGGAGTACAATTTCATCCTGAATCTATAGAAACAGATTTTGGTAAAAAACTTATTCAAAATTTCTTAACATTATGATTGAAAATATTCTTAAAAAATTAGAAGCCAAAAAGCACTTAAAATCAGAAGAGATGCGGTTTGCAGTCGAAAGCATAATGACCGGTGAGGTTGATGATAGCGATATCGAGAAATTCCTTTTAGCTTTAAATGAAAAGGGCATTAAAGAGGTAGAAATAACTGCTGCTGCTCAAGTTATGAAAGAAAAATCTTTAAGATTTAATTTGGGAGATGGAAGTCATATTGATACCTGTGGAACAGGTGGCACAGGGCTTCATACATTTAATTGTTCTACCGCATCATCGTTTGTTGCTGCAGCCGGAGGCGCTCAAATCACTAAACACGGTAACAAAGCTATTTCTAGCAAGTCTGGCAGTGCAGATTTTTTAACAGCTGCAGGTGCTGACATTGGCCATGACAGAGAAAAGCTTGAAAAAGTTTTTACCAAGGTTGGATTTGTATTCTTATTTGCACCTTTACATCATCAATCCATGAAACATGTCATGCCAGCACGCCAACGTATAGGCCAAAAAACTATTTTTAATTTGTTGGGCCCTCACACCAATCCTTGTGGAGCTAAAAGACAGGTTCTAGGTGTTTATGATAAAAAATTACTTAAGACTTTTTCAGAAGTGTCAAAAAATTTACGCATGGAGCATGTCTTAATTGTTCATGGAGATGACGGCCTGGATGAAATAACTATTACAGGCTCAACTACGATTTCTGAACTTAAGAACTATAAAATTAATCAGTACAAAATATCACCAAAAGATTTTGG
>CAYFJC010000024.1:0-19037 GCA_964343355.1 uncultured Gammaproteobacteria bacterium
TGGAGTGAAGTTATTTTTAGATGTCGATTGTACTATATCTTTTATAAATTTATGAATAGCATTTATTTCACTGCTTTGGGGAGTATCACCAGTTCCAATTGCCCAAACGGGCTCGTATGCAATCATGAATCCATCTGAAAGCTCTAAATTAGCTAATGATTCAGTTATCTGATTTTGTAAAAAATTATTAGTGGTGTTCGATTGATGATGTTCTTTTGTTTCTCCAACACACAAAATAACTTGCATATTGTTAGCTTGAGCGGTAATTAATTTATCTTTTATTTCAAGATTGCTTTCATGAAACAACTCTCTTCTTTCAGAATGCCCAATAATAGAAAAAGTACATCCAATATCTTTACATGCATCAACTGATATAGAGCCTGTTCTTGCCCCATTTGAAGAATCTATATCCTGAGATCCTATACTTAAATCTATTTCCGAGGTTAGATTGATCATTTGTTCTAAATAAATAAAGGGTGGGCAAACTGCTGTGTCTTGAATTGCTGAACTATTAATAGAATTTAGAAAGTCTTTAACCCAAGCTTTATTTAAATCAAGAGATCCATTTGATTTCCAATTTCCAATAATTGAAATACTCATAATCTATGATTTAGATGAAATTAATTTTGCAATATCTTTAGCAAACTTAGAGGCTACACTTTCCTCAGAAGCCTCAACCATAACTCTTATAAGGCTTTCAGTTCCAGATGGCCTCACTAAAACTCTTCCTACTGTTATATCTGCTTCTATTCCTTTTATAAATGAGGTTATTTCTGAATCATTAATAATATCTTTATTTTTAACAGGTATATTAATATTGATTTGTGGAAATTTTGTATAATTTACTAGGACTTCTTTTGGATCTTTTTCTAACATTAATAAAGAGCTTATTACCTTTAAAGCAGCAATTGTGCCGTCACCAGTACTAACTAGATCTCTACAAATGATATGGCCTGAACTTTCACCTCCAAGCATCCAGCCCTTATCGGCTAGCATCTTACTAACATACTTATCGCCAACATCTGCTCTAACAAATTTATATCCTAACTTCTGGATTGCCTTCTCTAAGCCAAAATTTGACATTAAGGTTCCAACTACACCCGACCAAGAACCAGTCCTATTGGGGTTAGCAAAAGCTAGAATATATAGAAGATCATCGCCATCTAAAATATTTCCTTCTTTGTCTATCAGAATGACTCTATCCCCATCACCATCTAAAGTTATTCCAAAGTCAGCTCTGTGCTTTAAAACCATCTCTTGAGCAAGCTCTGGATGGGTAGAACCGCACTCGTGATTTATGTTAAAACCGTCTGGATCAATTCCAAAAGGAATAACCTCCGCTCCAAGTTCTCTAAAAACTGCGGGGCTTACTTTGTAGCAGGCGCCGTTTGCACAATCAACGACTATTCTTAAATTATTAAAAGATATATTTGCAGGAACTGTGGATTTACAGAATTCAATATATCTTGCGCCAGACTCATGAAATGATTCAGCTTTGCCTAACTCTGAGGTCTCAACTAAATTTAGATCTGATTTAAGAAGTTTTTCTATTTTTAATTCAATATCTCTTGATATTTTTACACCATTAGCGTCAAAAATTTTAATACCATTGTCTAAAAAATTATTATGGGATGCGCTAATTACCAGACCAAATTGTTTTCTAAAAGTTTTGGTAAGGTAGGCAACTCCAGGAGTAGGAATAGGTCCAAGCAGTCGCACATTTATTCCAGCAGCAATAAACCCAGCCTCTAAGGCAGCTTCCAACATATAACCTGATACACGCGTATCTTTACCTATCATCACTGTGTCTAAGCCTTCTGCTTTTAGAACAATCCCAGCAGCATGACCAATCCTTAAACATACCTCAGGAGTAATCTCTGTTTGAACAGGTCCTCTTATTCCATCAGTTCCAAATTTTAAATCCATAATATGGAATTATAGCTCTTCGGCAGGGCCTTTGATTGATGCTTTTGGTGCTTTAGTCTTATTAATGGAATCATTATCATCCGTCCAATCCTTTGGAGCTCTTGGTTTTGCGCCAGCCATAATGTCATCAATTTGATCCGCATTAATAGTTTCATAAGTAAGAAGTGCTGAAGCCATTTCATGCAACTTATCTATATTATCATTTAACATTTTTTGGGATCTTGAGTAACAAGTATCAATAATCATTTTTATTTCTGAGTCTATTACTCTTGAAGTCTCGTCACTTCTAAAAGTAGCTGGTGAACCAGCTGAACGTCCTAAAAATGGACTTCCTTCATCTTCACCAAACTTTAATGGTCCAAGTTCATCTGAAAGGCCCCATTTAGTCACCATGCTTGTTGCTATATTAGTTGCAACTTCAATGTCATTGGATGCTCCAGTTGTAATTCCTTTAGGGCCATTGATAATTTCTTCAGCAATTCTGCCACCATAAAGTGCACATATTCTACTTAAGAGATATTCTTTACTTTGCATATAAGTATCTTCTTCGGGCAAGAACATGGTTACGCCCAGTGCTCGACCTCTTGGTATTATTGTTACTTTATATACAGGATCATGAAGAGGAGCTAGCTTGCCTATAATGGCATGCCCTGCTTCATGATAAGCAGTCACTCTTTTTTGCTCTTCACTGAGTATCATTGATTTTCTCTCTGCACCCATCATGATTTTATCTTTAGCAAGATCAAGGTGTGATTGATCAATCTTTTTATCTTCGTAACGTGCAGCAAATAATGCAGCTTCATTAATTAAATTTGCTAGATCAGCGCCAGAAAAGCCTGGAGTTCCTCTTGCAATTACTGAAGCATCTACGTCAGCAGCTAAAGGCACCTTTCTCATATGAACTTTTAATATTTGCTCTCTTCCTCTTATATCGGGAAGATCTACTACAACCTGTCTATCAAATCTTCCAGGTCTTAATAAGGCAGGATCTAAAACATCTGGTCTGTTTGTAGCAGCAATAACGATAACACCATCATTTCCTTCAAATCCATCCATTTCTACTAAAAGCTGATTTAAAGTTTGCTCTCTTTCATCATGGCCGCCGCCTAGTCCAGCACCTCTGTGTCTTCCCACTGCATCAATTTCATCAATAAAAATAATACATGGAGATTGCTTTTTAGCTTGCTCGAACATATCTCTTACTCTAGAAGCACCAACTCCAACAAACATCTCAACAAAATCTGATCCAGATATAGTAAAGAAAGGAACTTTAGCTTCACCTGCAACCGCTCTTGCAAGTAAAGTTTTACCTGTACCTGGAGGCCCTACCATGAGAACACCTCTTGGAATTTTGCCACCAAGCTTTTGAAACTTTGTAGGATCTCTTAAAAAATCAACTAACTCTTGAACATCTTGTTTAGCCTCTTCACATCCCGCTACATCTTTAAAGCTTGTTTTGACTTGACCACCTTCCATTAATTTAGCTTTGCTTTTACCAAAAGACATCGGGCCACCTTTTCCTGACATGCCACCCTGCATTTGTCTCATAAAGAAAAAGAAGATTCCAAGTAATAATAATATCGGGAATGCGCCAACAAGAAGCTGCGACCATATAGATGGTTGTTCAACCTTCTCATAAACTGCAATAATTCCATTTTCTTGTATAGCTTTATCTAAGGAATCATCTCTTTTAAAGATTGGGTAGTTGGTTTCGAATTTTGATCCATCCAGTCTATCGCCAATAATTGTCATCTGGTCGCCTTTGTAAACAACCTTTGCTACTCTGTCAGAAAGAACTTCCTGCCTGAACTGAGAATAACTTATCTGCTCTCTTACACTTGCAGATTCTATGTTGTTAAAAACATACATTAGTAGTGATCCGAGTATGACCCAAACCATTATATTTCTTAGAAAATTACTATTCATTCTTTAAAAGCTCCATATAAATATATTTCTGCAGATTGTTTTTTTGATGCAGCAGGCTTAAAAGTCTGAACCTCATCAAATAAACTCTTCATTTTAGTTCTCAATTTCTTAAGCATATTATTTTGAAATGTCTTAATTATGAAAACACCTTTAGATTTACTTAAATATTCTACAGCAACATCTAAAGTTATGTCATTTAGCTCATAAATATTTGCTTCATCAATAACGCTTATACCAGTTAAATTTGGGGCTAAATCTGAAATAACAAGATTAAATGAACCCTTTAATTGAAAAATTTCATGAACACTATTTATATCTTCAACTCTAATTTTATGAAAATTAACTCCATCAATTGGCTCCATGTCTAATATGTCAAGAGCGTGAATGTTTACCTGATTTAGTTTGTGTTTTACTAATTGCGACCATCCGCCAGGTGTCGAGCCAATATCTAAAACATTTTTACAGCCTCTTAGAGCTTTTGTTTTATCAATGATTTCCTCTAATTTAAAAACAGCTCTAGACCTATAGCCAAGCTTTTTTGCTTTTAGTCCCCAATTATCTAGATGCATACTAATATTTAACTGCAGCTATATATGACTGACTTTTTCTACCTCATAGGTAATAGAGCCAGCGGGAGTCTTGATAGTAATTTCATCACCAACATATTTACCTAATATTCCTCTGGCAATGGGAGTGTCAATGGAGATTAGGCCTATTTCAGGATCTGATTCTAGATTTCCAACTATTTTGTAGGTAACAGACTTATCATTTTCACAATCAAATAATTCAATTGTTGAGCCAAAAATAACTCTACCGGTCTCAGGTATATCTTTAACATCAATGACTTGAGAATTTGCAAGAGAAGATTCTATCTCTCGTATTTTAGCTTCCATCAAGCCCTGTAATTCTTTAGCTGCGTGATATTCTGCATTTTCTTTTAAATCGCCATGTGCTCTTGCTTCAGCTATAGCTTCGGATATTTTAGGTCTTTCTTTAAATTTAAGATTGGCTAGCCTTTCTTTAATTGCAGCTTCGCCACCTTTTGTTATAGCAGATTTACTCATAGAGTTATTATAGCAATAGGATGCTACTTTTTATTAATTTCTTGAAGGGAAAGATATGACCATTCAGATTCTAAGCTACTTAAAGCTTCTACAATTGCTAAAGCTCCAAACATTGTTGTTGTGCAAAAAATCTTGTTTTGAAGAGCTGTTTGCCTAATAGAGGCAGAGTCATTTATAGATTGCTTCCCTTCAGTTGTATTTATAACGAGATGAATATTTCCATTTAGCATTTCATCAACTATATGAGGTCTTCCTTCGGTAACTTTATTAACTTTGCGAACAGGGAAACCAATCATTTTAATATATTTAGCTGTTCCTATAGTTGCTACTAGGTCAAAGCCTTTTTCAATAATTTGAGGAACTAACTCATCTAAATATTTTTTATCTGATTCTTTGACACTAATAAAAGCAGTTCCTTGCCTTGAAAGTATCTTGCCTGCTGCTTTTTGAGCTTTTGCATAAGCTTCTCCAAAGTTTTTTCCAATGCCCATAACCTCGCCAGTTGATTTCATTTCAGGTCCTAAAATAGGATCAACTAGAGGAAATTTATCAAATGGCAATACTGCCTCTTTAACAAAATAGAAGTCATTAGGAAGTTTATTAGAAAAATTTTGGTCCAGTAAAGATTTGCCTATCATTGATTTTGAGGCTGCTTTTACAAGTGAGCTATTAATAGCCTTGGAGATAAATGGAACTGTTCTTGATGCTCTGGGATTGACTTCAATAATATATATGTCCTCACCCTTTACAGCAAATTGAATATTCATTAGACCAATAATTTTTAATTCTTTTGCAATATTAATTGATTGAGTCTCGAGTCTTTCTAGAATTGCAGAACTCAAATTATAGGGAGGAAATGAGCATGCAGAATCTCCAGAATGTATTCCCGCTTGCTCAATGTGCTGCAATATTCCGCCGATCATAATATTTAATCCATCAGAAATAACATCCACATCAATTTCTATTGCATCAGTAAGATAACTATCTAAAAGAATAGGTTTTTTATTAGACACCTCAACAGCTTCTGTAAGATAAAGTTTTAACTCGTTATCATTATGAACAAGTTGCATTGCTCTTCCACCAAGGACATACGAAGGTCGAACAACAATTGGGTAACCGATTTTAGCTGCAGAAACTAAGGCTTCTTCTGTATTTCTTACAGTTGAGTTCATAGGCTGTTTTAAGTTCAACTTTTCAACTAACTCTTGAAATCTTTCTCTATCTTCAGATCGATCAATTGCATCAACATCAGTACCTAAAATATTAACTCCAGCCTCTTCTAAGCTCGAGGCAAGTTTAAGGGGTGTTTGTCCACCAAATTGTATGATTACACCCTGAGGATTCTCAATTTCAATAATATCCATTATTTTTTCAGACGTAATCGGTTCAAAATAAAGTCTATTTGAGACATCATAGTCAGTTGAAACAGTTTCAGGATTGCAATTAACCATAATTGATTCATAACCCTCTTCCTGCATAGCAAGAGATGCATGTACGCAGCAGTAATCAAATTCAATGCCTTGACCAATCCTATTTGGACCACTTCCTAAAACCATAACTTTTTTATTATTTGTTACATTACTTTCACATTCACCGCCATAAGTGGAATACATATAGCAAGTTGAAGTTAAAAATTCAGCAGCGCAAGTATCAACTCTTTTAAAAACTGGTTTAATGTTATTTTTAATTCTATAGGCTCTTACTTTATCTTCAGAGCTACTAATTAATGAAGCTATTCTGGAGTCAGAATAGCCAATTTTCTTTAAATTAAATAATTCATTAGGGTTAATGTCATTGAGAGTAGTTTCTTCTAGACTTTTTTCTTGATTAATAATATTTCTTATTTCATTAAGAAACCAAAAATCAATACCACAAAGTTGATTTATCTTTTCGTTGCTCCAACCTGTTCTTATTGCATCAGCAACATAGAAAATTCTTTGAGGTCCTGGAAAGGACAATTCGTATTGAAGTTTTTCTTCTAGAGTATCATCTGCAGTAATTACAGGATTTAATCCATCCAATCCCTCTTCCATACTACATATAGCTTTTTGTAGAGATTCTTGAAAATTAGTCCCTATTGCCATCACTTCGCCTACTGACTTCATTTGAGTAGTAAGGCGATCATTAGCTAAAGGGAATTTTTCGAATGCAAACTTTGGAATTTTGGTAACAATATAATCAATTGATGGCTCAAATGAGGCAGGAGTTAAACCACCAGTAATATCATTCTGAAGTTCATCAAGTGTAAACCCAACTGATAGAAGTGCTGCAACTTTTGCAATTGGAAATCCAGTCGCTTTAGAAGCTAAAGCAGATGATCTGCTAACTCTTGGATTCATTTCAATAACAATCATTCTGCCATCTTTAGGATCTACAGCAAACTGAACATTAGAGCCCCCAGTCTCAACTCCAATTTCTCGCAAAATAGCAAAAGAAGCATTTCTCATTCTTTGATATTCTTTGTCAGTTAAGGTTTGGGCTGGAGCTATAGTTATTGAGTCCCCAGTATGCACACCCATTGGATCAAAATTTTCAATAGAGCAAACAATAATACAGTTATCATTTTTATCTCTTACAACTTCCATTTCAAACTCTTTCCACCCAATTAGAGACTCATCAATTAAAAGTTCGCTAGTAGGAGAAAGCTCTAAGCCCTTTTCACATATAGCTTTAAATTCTTCAATATTATAGGCAATGCCTCCGCCAGTTCCACCCATGGTGAACGATGGTCTAATAATTGCTGGAAAACCAACTTCTTTTTGAACTCTTAATGCATCCTCAAGATTATGAGCAATTCCTGACCTAGGTGTCTCAATACCAATTAACTGCATTGTTTGATCAAATAATTGCCTGTCTTCGGCTTTGTCTATAGCTTCTCTGGAGGCGCCTATCAAAATTACCCCATGCTTTTCTAGCACTCCCTCTTTAGCTAATGATAATGCGGTATTAAGGGCTGTTTGGCCTCCCATTGTAGGAAGAATTGCATCAGGTTTTTCTTTTTCTATTATTTTTTCAATATTTTGCCAGTGGATTGGTTCAATATATGTAGCGTCTGCAAGCAAAGGGTCTGTCATTATGGTTGCAGGATTTGAATTAACTAAAATGACTCGAAAACCTTCATCTTTTAGAGCTTTACAAGCTTGAGCTCCAGAATAATCAAACTCACAAGCCTGACCAATAATAATAGGGCCTGCTCCAATAATTAGAATTGTTGATATATCAGTTCTTTTTGGCATGATTTTCTACTAAAGAGTTAAATTTTTTAAAAAGTGATTGAATATCTTGAGGTCCCGGGCTTGCCTCGGGATGTCCTTGAAAACTAAAAGCTGGTTTATTAATAAACTCTATCCCTTGAAGGGACTGGTCAAATAAAGAAATATGGCTAGTTTTAATGTGATTGCCAAGCGAGGATGAATCAACTGCAAATCCATGATTTTGAGATGTTATAAAAACTTCATGAGATTCAGTGTCCTGAACAGGATGATTAGCACCATGGTGTCCAAATTTCATTTTATTGGTTTTAGCGCCTCCACCCAGTGCTAGAAGCTGATGACCTAAACATATACCAAATATAGGCATATTAATTTCTAAAAACTTTTTGATATTTTCAATAGCATAATCGCAGGGCTCAGGATCGCCAGGCCCATTAGATAAAAATATTCCATCTGGAGAAAGAGCCATAACATCCTCAAATGATGTTTGGGCATTAACAACCGTAACTTTTCCTACATGCTCAGCTAAAAGTCTGAGGATATTCCTTTTAATACCAAAGTCATATGCGACTATATTAAAATCACTTGAAGCTTTTTTATATGCAGGCCATACGCCCTCTTCCCAAAGATAATTATCCGAAGTGCTAACTTCTTTTGCAAGATCTAAGCCTTCTAAGCCAGCAAAATTAATTGCATTTTTATGAGCTTGATCATTTGTGCATTTTGAGGCGGCCGCAATACAACAACCCATTGAACCATTTTCCCGAAGATGATTTGTTAGTTTTCTAGTATCTATTCCTGAAATAGCAATTACATCTTGCTCAATTAAAAAGCTTTCTAAGGAAGACGAAGATCTCCAGCTGCTAGGAATTTCTGTAAACTCATTGACTACGATGCCAGAAGCATGAATTTTTGATGACTCCATGTCTTCCTCATTAATTCCAGTATTGCCAATATGAGGATGAGTAAAAGTAATTATTTGTTTTTTATATGATGGATCAGTTATTATTTCCTGATATCCAGTCATAGATGTATTAAAAACAATTTCACCAATTTCAATTTTCTCTATACCAAACCCCACTCCATCAAATATACTTCCATCCTCAAGAACTAGTATTGCTGGAAAAGACATTAAATCTTACCTCTAGATGAATAGTTTTTTTGGAAAAAAAAGGAGAAAAAATAATTAAATTTTAAGAATTTTAATGGGCTAAAATATTGAGCAGGCATTAAAATTGTACTTTACAGATTAAAGTCTATGCCGTCTACTAATTAATGAAAAAAATATGAAAATTTCAATAAAATCTAGCGATAATATTAAAAAAATGCGAATAGCGGGTAGATTAGCTGCTGAAGTATTAGAGATGATAACTCCTTTTGTAAAACCAGGAATTTCTACTGGTGAACTTGATCTAATTTGCTACAAATATATTACCGAACAGCAAAAAGCAATACCGGCAAATATTGGGTATAACGGTTTTGAAAATACTATATGTTCAAGTATTAACAATGTTATTTGTCATGGTATTCCAGATAATAATAAAATCTTGAAAAATGGAGATATTTTAAATATTGATGTAACGGTTATTAAAGATGGTTGGCATGGTGATACTTCAAAAATGTTTATGGTTGGAAAGTGTCAACCACATAATCAAAGGCTTGTTAGGGTCACCCAAGAGTGTCTTTATAAGGCTATAGAAATTGTCAGACCAGGTATTTATCTTGGTGATATTGGAAATGCTATTCAGCAGCATGCTGAACAAAACTATTATTCAGTTGTTGAAGATTATTGCGGTCATGGAATAGGAGATATCTATCATGAAGAGCCTCAAATTCTTCACTACGGAAAACCTAAAACAGGACTTCAAGTTCAAGAAGGTATGTGTTTTACAATTGAACCAATGATTAATCAGGGCTCAAAGTATAATAAAGTTTTATCAGATGGCTGGACCGTTGAAACTAAAGATGGAAGGAACTCTGCTCAATGGGAGCATACCCTTGCAGTAACAGCTACTGGTGTTGAGGTTCTTACCAAAAGATCTGAAGAGAATATATGAAGAGAGATCTAGAAAATCTAGATTCAAAATTTTGGTCATGGTTCCCTAAGGGAATTAAAAATCCTGAAAAAATTAATAATTTTTTGCAACAAAGATCTGACCTGCTTGATAAAGAAATCATAAAAAAATTTGAGGAGTTAGGTCTTCAAGAAGATTTTGGTTTATTTGCAATTGGTGGATATGGTAACAGGGAAATTTTTCCTGCCTCTGATATAGACATCTCAATCCTACAAATTAATTCATCCACTAAAGATTACTCTAATTTAGAAAAATTTATAGCTTCATTGTGGGATTTTGGTCTTAAGGTTGGTCATTCTGTTAGAACAAAAAAGGAAATTAAGATAATGATGGCTTCAGACTTAAAAGAATTCACATCCTATTTAACTTTAAGACCCTTGTCGACAAATAAACAAGCATTGGAAATAATAAATACTATTCTTGCTGATAGAGAAAAGCTATTCCCAGCAAATAAATTTTTTGTAAAGAAAAAGATTGAGCAAAATAATAGGTATCTCTCATTTGATTCAACAGAATTTAATCTTGAGCCTGATCTGAAAGAATCCCCAGGAAGTCTTCGTGACTTTCAAACAGCTAACTGGGTTTTAAACCACTGTTTTAAACTTAAATCTTATGATGATATTTATACATCTAATATTTTTTATGAAGAACAATTTAAATCAGCGATTCATGCATATAATTTTATCAAATTATTACGTTACTCAATTAATTTGATTCAGACGAGCTCCTTCAATAGACTCAATTTTAATTTGCAAATTGAATTAGCAAAGAAGGCAAATATTTCAGGAACTAAAATCAAGCAACCAGTAGAAAAACTCATGCAGCTTTACTACTTCAATGCTGAAAAGCTTTCCATTTTTAATGAAACTGTATTTGATATATTTGAAGAAAAAAGTTTTCCAAAAGTTAAAAAGGATTATGGGGACTTTTTTATAAGAAATAATAAAATAAGCTTTAAAGAGAAAAATCTAAAAGATAATAAGCATCTAATATTCAAAATTTTTACAAAAATTGGTCAAAGAAAGGATATTACAAATATTGATACTGATGCTGCTAAGATCCTTCAAGAAAATATTTCTTTGATTGATAAAGATTTTAAAAAGAATGATTTATATTCTAAGCAATTTTTAGAAATACTTAGATCTCCTTATAACCTTTCTTCTATTCTTAAAAAGATGAAAAGATTAGGAATAATACAAGCATATATATCTGAATTTGCTGAAGTTGTTGGTCAAATGCAATTTGATTTATTTCATGTTTATACTGTTGATGAGCATACATTTAAAGTTGTAAGAAATATGCGGCAGATGAAAATAAATCATTTAGAGGATGGTTTTGAAATAGAAAATGAGTTGATTAATAGACTCCCTAAAATTGAAATTCTTTATTTAGCTGGTCTATTTCATGATTTAGGTAAAGGCAAAGGCGGAAATCACTCAGAGATAGGTGCAAAAACAAGCTATAAATTTTCAAAAAAGATTGGTATGTCTCTGCATGACGCTGAATTGGTTTCCTGGCTTGTTTTAAATCATTTAGAGATGTCGTCTATTTCTCAAAGAAAAGATATCTATGATCCGTTAACCATTGAAGAATTTGCAGTTAAATGTGGAGATTTAGAAAGGCTAAATTATTTATATCTCTTAACAATAAATGATATCAGGGCTACAAACCCAACTATATGGAATGGATGGAAACATGGACTGTTAAGATCTCTATTTTTTAATACTAGAAGCAGGTTAAACAAAGAGACTGGTATAAGTTTTAAAAAAATAGCACAAGATAGAATTAAAAGTATTGTTAAAGAACTTGGTCAAGGTGATAAAAATATCATTACTAATTTATGGAGAAGCATTAATCTGAGTTATTTCGGAAGATTTACTTCTTCACAGCTCGAATGGCAAGCTAAATCCATTTTAAGCGTTAAGAATGATGCTGATGTAATTTCATTAAGACAAAATTTTGATAGTCTTATAGAAATATTTATTAAAGTTCGAAATGTCGAGGGTTTGTTCTTAAAATTAGTGCAAGTCTTTGATTCTTTGGGTGTTGAAATTATTGATGCAGACATTGCAACTACAAAAGATAAAACTATTGCTTTAAATACTTTTATAGCTTCATATAAATATAAATCTATGAAGCTCACACAAAGAGATATTAAAGATCTAACTTCAAAGATTCATGCAATTTTTGATGGCTCAAAAGAAATCAAATTGATGGATTATAGTAAAAATAAGAATAGTCATTTTAAAAATCCAACAAAAATTAGTGAGTCAATTGATCAACAAAACATTAGAAATATTATTACGATAGAAACTATAAATTGCTCTGGTTTGCTAGTAAAAATAGCAGAGATTTACAAAAATCATGGTGCGTCTATTCATTCTGCAAAAATAACTACTCTTGGAGAAAAAGTTGAAGATACTTTTTTTATTGAAGATCAAAAAACTAATTTAATATCAAAAGCTAAAATGCAAAGAATTAAAAAAGATCTTGTAGAAATTATATAAATTAAACCATGAGGATTATAATAATTTCATGAAAATTAATGCATTAGGATTAACTACTGAATCTTCTGATGGAGATATCTTGGATGTGTATTTTCCTTATGTTGAGTTTGGTGAAGATAAAAATATTGATAAGAAGCCCGTCATTACAGGTAGTAAAAATAAAAATATAATTAATCTAAATACTGATTTAAAAGATCTCTTAAATCCAATTAAAAATATTGCTGATGCGTACCTAAGATTGCACCTACTTTCCTATAAGTTTGCCTTACCCAATTCAATAAATCTCGATGGTCTTTTTGAGGTTCTACCAAACGTAGTCTGGACAAATTATGGTGCTGTATCTACAAAAGAAATCCAATCAAAAATTCTTGAATCAAAGCTGGAGAACAAAGAGCTCATTATTAAATCTATAGATAAGTTTCCTTGTTTAACTGACTATATTATTCCAGAAGGTGTGAGAATTGCTGACACCTCAAGGGTTAGATTGGGAGCTTATTTAAGTGAAGGCACTACAATTATGCATGAAGGTTTTGTAAATTTTAATGCCGGCACGCTTGGTAAAGCTATGATAGAGGGAAGAATCTCTGCCGGAGTGGTTGTTGGGTCAAATTCTGATCTGGGTGGCGGCTGTAGCACCATGGGAACACTTTCAGGCGGAAATAATACAAGAATATCAATTGGTAAAAACTGTTTGTTAGGTGCTAACTCAGGACTAGGCATTCCTTTGGGGGATAATTGTATTATTGAAGCTGGTTTATATTTGACTGCTGGAACTAAAGTTACTCTTTCCAATCAAACTGTTGTTAAAGCTTCCGAGCTATCAAATAGAAATAATCTTTTATT
This sequence comes from uncultured Gammaproteobacteria bacterium, assembly GCA_964343355.1. Lineage (GTDB taxonomy): Bacteria > Pseudomonadota > Gammaproteobacteria > Magnimaribacterales > D2472 > MED-G78. Next base: position 13,554 of record CAYFJC010000024.1, read on the forward strand.
TATAAGAAATTCTATTAGTGGCATTGTCGAAGCTAAAACAAATAACAAATCTATCGAATTAAATTCTAAACTTCACAAAAATAATTAATTATGAATACAAACCTTGTAGATCTAGCTAAATCACTCTTAGAAATTAAATCCATTAGTCCTGAAGATAAAGGGTGTTTTGATATTGTAGAAAATTATCTTAATCCCCTCGGATTTGAGACTAAAAGAATTAACTATTTAAATGTTGAAAATCTATACTCCACAATAGGCTCCAAAGGCCCTCTGTTCTGTTTTCTAGGTCATACCGATGTAGTGCCATCTGGGCCAGAAGAATTATGGGATATTGATCCCTTTAAACCAGAAGTAATAGGTGACTATCTCATTGGCAGAGGTGCTGCAGACATGAAAGGAGCTGTAGCAACCTTCTTAGCAACTGCAAAAGAGTTTTTAGAAGAAAACCCGAATCCAAATTTTAGGATATGTGTCTTTTTAACTAGCAATGAAGAAGGCGAGCCTGCAGATGGAAAGATTAATAAGATTATTACAGATCTGCAAGATGCTGGTGAGCATATAGACTATTGTTTAGTAGGAGAAGCAAGCTCATCATTAAAGTTAGCTGACACAATTAGACTTGGAAGAAGAGGCTCTTTAAGTGGATCTTTAACTATTATCGGTAAGCAAGGTCACGTTGCTTACCCTGACAAAGTAAATAATCCAATACACCTTTCAGGTAAGGTAATTGATACATTAAAAGAAATGGTCTGGGATGAGGGGAATGAATTTTTTCAACCTACCAGCTTTCAAGTCTCAAATATCCATTCTGGAACTGGGGCAACTAATGTTGTACCAGGTCAATTGGAAATGAAATTTAATTTAAGATTTTCATCTGAATCATCTGAAGATTCACTTAAAGAAAAAATATTAAGTGTTTTAGATAAATTTGATATTGAGTATAAAATTGAATGGACGTTAAATGCAATTCCATTTATAACAAAGCAAACATTTTTTAAAGATGTGGTAATAAAATCTATTAATAGCATTATGGGTTATGAACCGGACATAAATAATGGTGGGGGAACTTCTGATGGGAGATGGGTCGCTCCTATGGGTACTGAGGTGATTGAGTTAGGCCCAATCAATGAAACCATTCATCAGATCAATGAAAAAGTTAATATTAATGATTTAGAAAAACTTAAATATATCTATAAAGAAATTCTTATTAATCTGAATCAAGTTTAGTAGCTTTCTTTTGTTTTCTTTTGTATTTAGTTTTATCTTGATGAGTTATAGGCTTATGAAGCTTATCCATATTTTTTTTAACAGGATCCTTTTTCTTCATAAGCCTTTTTTTATTCTACTTTCTTAACATCCTCAGCTTTTATAACAAAAGAAAGGGCTATAAGAATTACAGCAATTACTAAGTAATACTTAATCATAAATGCAAATATAGGCTCAATGGATAAAAGGCCATCAGACATAGCATCTCCTCCAAGCAATCCAGCTAAAACTCCACCAATAGCTGATGCAAGGAACCATAATCCAAACATTTGACCCATATATCTTTTAGGAGAATACTTAGAAAAAGCTGCCAAACCTATAGGAGATAAAGCTAGTTCACCCCATGTTTGAATTGCATAAGTGATTAGTAACCATTGCATGCCAACAGGAGCAGATACCATTGCAAGGTTCACAGCGTAAATCATTACAATAAAACTAAGAGCCATAAATAAAAGACCTATTGCAAACTTTATAGGCAGAGAGGGATTCATGTTAATTCTACCTAAATAAGCCCACATACCTGCAAATATTGGAGCAAATATTACTACTAGTATCGGATTAGCAAATTGAAGCCAGCCAATAGGCAAAGCAAAATTTCCAACTGTTAAATCAGTATAATCGCGAGCAAAAATACTTAAAGAACTTGCAGACTGATCAAAACCTGACCAAAAAGCTGCAGCTCCAATAAAGAGAGTAAATAGAAGAAAAAGATTTTTTCTTTCAGATGAATTCAATCCAGCAAACACGAATAAGTATAAGAAATATAGTCCAGCTACTATAGTTAAAAAATATGCGAAGTTTTCTGCAAAAGCTCTTGGATCAAAACTTATCAAGCCCAAAAGACCCATGCCAATAACAAGAAACATTCCAACAAGACTGAGCTTTGTCCATTTAATATAACTAGCTCGCTTTTCATCAGGCATGTCATTAGGCTCAGCTCCAGCTGATCCTAATAAATGTCTAAATTTTATATATTGATACACACCGAAAGACATTCCTATACCAGCAGCACCAAATCCATAATGCCATCCAATTTTTTCACCCAAGTAAGAACAAATAAGAAAACCTAGAGTTGATCCAATATTTATAGACATATAGAAAATGGTATAGCCGGATTCTCTTCTATCATCGTCATCTTTATAAAGATTTCCAACTATTGTAGAAATATTACCTTTAAGTAATCCGGTTCCTAAAACAATAAGAACAAGGCCAAGAAAAAATGTCTGATCCAATGGCAATGCCAATGTAAAATGGCCTATAGCAATAATAATAGCTCCTATTAGAACAGCTTTCTGATGACCTAAAATATTATCTGCAATCCACCCACCTGGCACAACCATAAAGTATACGAATCCTACATATATTCCATAAATTGCATTAGCTTCTATTGCTGACCAACCTAGCCCAGGATTAAAGCCTGTCATGGCTCCCGTCATATAAAGGACCAGTAACGCTCTCATGCCGTAATAAGACATTCTCTCCCACATTTCTGTAAGAAATAAAGTTCTCAAACCAATGGGGTGTCCAAAAAATCCTTTATCCATAATCCTATTTCCTTTTATGTTGATCGAAGATTAAAATACTATAACTATTATGAATACACAATATAAAAATGTTTATCCCTTTAAGAGAATTGTTGCTTCGATTTACGATGGACTACTTTTACTGTCTGTTATTTTTGTTCTAGGATACCTTTCTATATTTATTTCTAATGGTTTAAATTGGGAACTTCCAGAAGATCCTAGTCAACCAATCCTGCCTGGATGGTATGCATTATTATTAATAAGCTTTTCAAGCTGGGGTTTTTTTAGCTTATTTTGGATTCGAGGAAATAAGACCCTTGGGATGGCTGTTTGGAAAATAGAAATTTATAGTGTAGAGGGCAATAAAATTACTCTCACTCAAACATTTAAAAGATTTTTCTGTAATTTAATAATTATGCTAATGCTAGGAATTCCTCTCATACAAATATATTTTACTAAAGAAAAAGTTGCTTTTAATGATCTTGTTTCTGGAACAAGATTAAGAATAATCTAGATTCTCTTATAAAAAATAAAACTCACCATTATTACTAGAAATATTGGAAGCAAGACAGCCAATAAAACACTAAGTGAATAAGTAATAAATAAGCTAACAGCTAGATCCTGAATTACGCTGTAAATAAAACCACAAACCACGCCAAATATAATTTTTGTTCCCATTGGTGAGTCTCTTAGCGAACCAAACATAAGCGAGCCAGCTAGAATCATTATTGCTAGTGCAGAAATTGGTAATAAAAGAGTTTTATAAATATTCTTTTCTAATTCTGCTTTAAAAGAATTATCTTTGATGGAATTTAAGCCTTTTAAATCAATCAAGTAACCTATTTGATCTGAAAGTTTTATATTTTTGATATTTGGAGATGTGAGTTGAAGCACTTTTGGAAAATTAAAAGGAATTTCTTGAAATGAGACTTCGTTATCCATAAAATTTTTAAAGATAAATGGTTTAGACAGATTAATGCTTTTTTTCTCTATTGTTGCTTCATTTGAGCTTGCTGAATATATAACCCTTCCCTCGATAACTTTTATAATTGATACTTGGTAGAGCATTTTGTTATCTTTAATAAAATATTGAAGATATGTCCCCTCATCTTCAATCCATTGTGGACTTGCATTCTTTTTATTTTGAGACGTCGATGTAATCAAATTCTTTTGTATTTCTGCATCCATAGATAAATCTTTAAAGTAATATTCATCACTAACAAGAAATATTAATATCATCGCCATAGCTCCGAAGGAAGATATTATTGAGATTCTTAATGGAGAAAATCCACCTGATCTAAGCATACCAAGATTCCCCTCTTGTTGGGAAATACTCATAGAAATAAGCAATCCTAAGAGGCACGAGCCCTCAAGATATGTTGATGCTCTATGCGGGATAACTCCTAAGACATAGTCTAATAATTGATAAAAGCTATACACAGGTGAAATATCTTCTATTTCAGCAATAACTAAAAAAATAGTGTCTAAAGCAATGAAAAGTAAAAAAACTAACCAGGAGATAATAAAAGTTCTTTGAATCAGATATCTTGAAAAAATTCCAAAATTTGAAACTATGCTAATAGCCATATTGATAAGATAAATAAGAAGATTGCTATGATAGATTTTTTAGAAATGCTATTTGATGACAATATATTAAAATCTAAATTAAAATAATATTTAGAAAAGTATAGGAATGCTAGAGCAAAAAAGAAAGCATGAACCCACCAAAGCCCAAAGCTAGAAAGGAGTCCGCCTGTGATCATAGATTCTCTGCTTACTACAAGAAGGCTAATATAGAGCATATAGATAAATAAACCTGGGACAATGCCTCCAAATCGACCCTGTCTTGGCTTAACTTTACCAATAAATATACCAAGAAATAATAAATTGATAATTGTTAAAGGGATTGAAAGATTCCATTGAAAGCTAGCATTAGCAGAATTGTTTGAAAAATCATAAACCTTATTCAGTCTAGCTTTTTTATCGGATTCCAAGTCATTTTTTAAATCGTAATTAAATTCTCCAAATTGAGTAATCACTTGTTGCTCTGGATTTATAACATCTGAATAAATTAAACCATCTATAAATAATATATTTGATGCATTATCCAATTCTGAGATTGATAGTTCTTTTGATATTACTAGAGATGCTGAACTAATATCTCCTGATATAAAAAGAACATCTTCGAGCATCTCATCATTTACCTTATGTGCCTTTATATAATTACCTTTTCCTACCTCAGTAAGCTCATCAGGCTGAAGAGATTGAATTTTTTCTGTGAAAGTTTTAGACGCCATTAATTCTTTAGATAGAGCTTTTGTATATGGAGCTATATTTAAACTTAATATCGCAGTAATTATTAAAAACATTAGTGCTTGCGGAAATAGATATTTAATAATGCTTAATAATGATTTTCCTCCAGTAAATATTGCGTATATTTCATTATCGCCATAAAGCCTACTGGTAGTAATAAGAACTCCTAGAAAAAACGACAAAGGAATAAGTAAAGTTATAAAGTCTGGCATCCTTAAGGCAATAACAGGAATAATAATACTTGGATCTATGGATCCAGCAGCAGCTTGTTCGTAGTAACCAACAAGTCTAGATGCTATGACTAGAAGAAAAAATATCAATAAACAACCTAAAGTCGTCTTAAAGACCTCGAGATTGATACTTTTAGCAAGAATATCTTTTT
>CAYFJC010000025.1:0-18253 GCA_964343355.1 uncultured Gammaproteobacteria bacterium
TTAAGGTGAAGTACTATAAACGCGATCTAGAGCCTTGGGAGATATTTTTTGAAATTTCAAAGAATGCAAATATTAAACTTCCATTTAGCTCTTCAAGACAACTTCTACTCAAAGAACTTAATACGTTTGATAGACTAATTGCCCAAGATGGCAAGATAGCACCTATCTCATATTGTAGTGAGTGCGAATTAGTAGAATAGTTATGACTGACTCAAGTAAATTTATATTTAAATTTTTTTTAATTATGATTATTTCAGGTATTACTGTTCAGTCCCTTTGGAATTACTTTATTTAAAGTAAATTTATAACAACTCTTTTATCAATGGGATCGTAATCTTTCTTTTCGATCCCATTGAATGATCATCAATCTTTTTTATAAAATTTATTAAAGTTGCTAGATCTCGAGTGTAAGTTTTAAGTAAAAAATTAATTTCTTTTTCCTCGATAGGTATTCTTAGATTTGAAGCAACAGCTTTAATTGCATCATTAAGCTGAGCATCTTGAACAGAACTTAATATATAACTAGTCATTTTTTTTAATCTAGAGAGCAGATCTGGGAAGAAGTTCTTCTCATCCTTTGAGCAGCTAAAAATTAACCTACAACCTGATTCATTGCATCGATTAATGAGATTAAAACAAGCGACCTCCCAGCATTTGTCAGCAGCAACTGCATCCAGATCATCTAAGCAGACTAAATTTAAAGATTCAAGACCATCTAAGACCATTGGCTTCAGTTTAATTGCTTCAGCTAAAGGTATGTAAGCTGTAGTAAAAGTTGAAGAACTAAGATCATTGCAGGCAGCCTGAAGAAGATAAGATTTACCTACACCCTTGCCACCTAATAGAAAAATATCGCCTACTTTATTATCTTGTATTGCAGCTATTAAGTGCTCACATCCCTCTGGTACAAAAAATTTCTTAATAGAAGATTTCTTATCAATACTAAAGGGAAAAATTAATTGCTTAGGATTGCTCATGATGTCCTTTAATCGACTTGAGCCACGCATATGAATACACCAAGAGACTCGATGCAGTAATTATTACAATAAGCCAGTCCAGCCAAAAAAGATGAAGTTCGGCAGATAAAGATTGAAGAATCAATATCTGAGCAATATAAAAAATTTGAACACCTGTTGTTATCTTGCCAAGAATATTTGGACTAGGTGCATTATTGGTAATTAAACTCATATGCATAGCGGCACCTAGCAGAATTAATATATCCCTACTAATTAATATTATAAATACATATAAAGGTATAAGTTCATTAGCCCATAAAACAAAAATAGTCCCTATAACTAATAACTTATCAGCTACAGGATCTAAGATTTTTCCAAGCTCCGTATACCAATTCATCTTTCTAGCTAGAAATCCATCTAACGCATCTGTAAGAGAGGCTATAAGAAAATATACTAAAGCTAAGAAATATTCACCAATATAAACTGAGTTTAAAATAGGATATACAAGCCCTATTCTTACTATAGAAAGAAGATTAGGTATAAAGATAAAGTACTGGCTCATAATTAATTATTCAATAAAACAAAAGTAACATTGTCATCGCTTTCAATCAATTGAAGATATGGATTTGCATTAACTTCTTTTTTAAATGACTCAATATCACCACTAATTTGTAAGGTATAAGCAACTGATTTATTTACATAGCTATTTATTTTAGTATTTTTAATTGATATCAATCGCGACATTGCATCTTGAAGCTGGTTCAGCTCATTATAAGAATTTATATTATTAACAACTACTCTTATTGAGCTTTGAGAGTTTGGAATTTTAAAAGCATAGAGGTAATCATTAGCTAAAGTATTTAGCTTTGAGCGTAATGTGCTTAGAGTTAATTTTAAACTTGTGGCCTTGTTGGAATTGATGTCCCCTGTTATTACCCATTTATTTATATAGGACTGAGAAATATTTAAATTAAGTTGATAGTCATATTCATAATTAGATAAAATAATGTCTTCTTCGGAGTCAAAAATAGTTAAGCTTTCAAGCTCCTTGATATCATCTAGATCAAAAACTGGGAGCTCGAAAAAGATACCTCTTTGATTAGATACTTCGCTTAAAATTAACTTAATATCTTGATCTATTAATTTACTTGAAGAATTATTTAAAATATATGGAGCATCATTTCCATCTTCAACTTTTACAAGCAGCATAATTGTAGGCCGGTTGTAACCAACAATAGGTATTTTTAAAGAATCGAGTCTACCTAAAAGACTTTTTTTATTAAATCTTGTAACTAAAAAAGATTGGTCATTAATATTAATTGGCTCATAACTTACTAAGAAATCTTTTTTTAGCTTAACGGATGGAGCAATTTGTTTTATTGTAGATAGATTGTTGGTGCCAGTTAATCTGTAAATAAGATCATTAAATGATTTATTGATTGCTGCGTCTACGTTTGAGACTTCACTCATAGGAGTGGTTATTTCAAAAAGTTTCTGAAATTCCTTCCCATAGGAGTAATTAGAAAAGATAATTACAAAAGTAAGAATAAAATTAAATGATTGGCTGCTAATTTTCTTCACATAGGTATTTTAAATGACAAAAGAAATTAAAAACAATGATCCTTATAAATTAGCTGGAGTTGATATAGAAGCTGGTAACTCGCTTATTGATAAAATCAAGGCTGATGTTGGTGCTACACAAGGTCCTAATGTCTTAGGAAATATTGGTGGATTTGCAGGAATGTTTAAATTAGACGGTTCAGTTAAGAATCCTACTCTGGTTGCATGCACTGATGGCGTTGGTACAAAAGTGGCCTTAGCTCAAGAAAATAATAAGCTCGACACCATTGGTCAGGACCTGGTAGCTATGTGTGTTAATGATCTTATAACCTGTGGTGCTGAACCTTTATTCTTTTTAGATTATTTTGCAACCTCTGCTCTTGATGTTGATCAAGCGGCATTAATTATTAAAAGTATTGCTGCTGCCTGCAAAGATAGTGGCTGCGCCCTTCTGGGCGGTGAAACTGCTGAAATGCCCGGGCATTATGTTGGCAAGAATTTTGATCTTGCTGGTTTTTCAGTTGGCATAGTTGATGAAAGTAAAATTATAAATGGTTCAAATATTAAAAATGGTGACGCAATTATTGGAATAGAGTCTAGCGGACCTCACTCAAATGGCTATTCGTTAATAAGAAAAATTATTGATGAATCTTCCGCATCACAAGACGAAATTAATTCTATTGTAAACATGGTATTAAAGCCTACTCATTTATATCCAGAACTTATAAAAGAGGTGCTACAAACTCTAAAAGTTAACGGTATGGCTCATATTACTGGTGGTGGGATTACTGAAAATATACCGAGAATAATTCCAACTGGATTAAATATTGATATCTTTAAAGATTCATGGGAAATACCTGAGGCTTTTAAATGGCTTCAAGCTCAAGGAAGTATTTCTAATAGCGATATGTATAGGATATTTAATTGCGGCATTGGGATCACATTAATTGTAGATCAATCGCTTAAAGAAGAAGCTATAGACTGTATTCAGAAATCTGGCTATAAAGCTTTTTATCTAGGCAATGTTCATGATAGAGAAACAGATACACCCGTTACTTATTTATAATAGTGTTTAAAATAATTGCTCTAATCTCTGGAAGTGGTTCAAACTTAGAGGCAATCATGCAGGCTTGTGAAGCTAGAACAATTAATGGAAATGTCGTAGGCGTTATTAGCAATAATGCAGATGCTTTTGGTCTTGAGAGGGCTAAAAAGTTTAATATTCCCTCAGTAGTAATTAATCATAATGACTATGATTCACGTGAAAGCTTTGATGCCGCATTAGTGACATCTATAAACGAATTTGGACCAAACCTTATCGTTTTAGCAGGCTTTATGAGAATATTGTCGCCTGTAATGACATCAGCTTTTCAAGATATGATGATCAATATTCATCCCTCATTATTACCAAAATACCCAGGACTGGATACTCATGAGCAGGTCATAGCAAATAAGGATACTCAGCATGGAGTTACAGTTCATTCTGTTTCAGAAGAGCTTGATGCTGGCCCTATAGTAGCTCAGGCAAGGATATCAGTTGATACAGATCAGAAACTCAATGAGCTGGTTAAAAGAATTCATAAAGCTGAGCATCTTTTATTTCCGAAAGTTATAAGTATGATAGCCTCAGGTGAACTTAATCTTAAAAAATCAGGCTTAGGCCAAGAAGTGATATATGAAAATTATGAAATTTAAAAAAATTCTAGTACTAATATTAATACTTCCATTATTAGGTTCAGCAAATGAGGTTCAAGACTACAAAGCTGAGTATCTTTTTGAAACTGAACAATTTTCAGTAACTGGAATTAGAGAACTTAAGACAGAGAATGATAAAGCCTCTATTACTTTTAATGCTAAAACAAAAATTATAAAATTATTTTTTGAATCAACTTTTGATGTTATAAACAATCAGGTCTTTTCAGAACAATACTTAGTGACAATAAAAGCATTTTTAATAAAAAGAAAATATTTAATTAAATATGGAAAAGGTAATGGGGTTATTGAATCTTCAGGTCAAAATAAATGGGAAATATCATATAAAAAAGATCTAAAAATTCTAGATCCACTAAATGCACAAGTTCAAATGCGAATAAATGTTAAAAAGATGTTTGATTTAAAAGATTACAGCCCTTTTGAGATAGCGCTTCAGGATATCAGGGATGGTGATATAGAGATAAATACCTATAAATTTGCAAGAAATGATATATATGAATTTGATGGTGAATCCTATGAATCTATTGTTATTGAAAGAATTAGAGAGCAAGACTCGCGAGTTACCGAGTATTATTTAGTTCCAGAATTAGGCTTTCTTATTTTAGAGGTTATTGATAAAAAAGAAGAATCTACTGAAAGGCTTAAATTGCAAAAAATACTAAGTCTTGGGTAGAGTTACTCCGAGCTGTCCTTGGTATTTACCGCCTCTATCCTTATAGCTTGTTTCACAATCCTCATCTGACTCAAAGAAAATCATTTGTGCCACACCTTCACCAGCATAAATTTTTGCAGGTAAATTGGTAGTATTTGAGAACTCCAAGGTAACATGCCCTTCCCACTCTGGCTCTAGTGGTGTCACATTAACTATGATTCCACATCTAGCATAAGTTGACTTACCTAAACAAATTGTTAGTACATTTCTTGGAATCTTAAAGTACTCAACAGTTCTTGCTAGAGCAAACGAGTTAGGGGGTATTACACAAACATCTGAATGAATGTCTATAAAACTATTATCATCAAAATTCTTTGGATCAACAGTTACAGAATGTATATTTGTAAATACTTTAAATTCATTAGAACACCTTACGTCATAACCGTAACTAGATACTCCATAGGATATAAGCTTGTTACCTTTTTCATCTACTCTCACCTGATTATCAGAAAAAGGTTCAATCATCTTTTTGTCTAATGACATCTTTTTTATCCACTTGTCTGATTTGATACTCATTTTATACCTCTGTCCTTCCTTGAATTGCTTGAGCAATTGTATTGCTGTCGACATACTCTAATTCACCACCAATAGGAATACCATAAGATATTCTAGATACTTTAATATCGGGAATATGATCTTTAATATACATACCTGTCGCGTCACCTTCTACTGTGGAGCTTGTAGCAAGAATTAATTCTTCAATACCTTCTGATTCTAAAATAACAAGCAGCTCATCTATACCCAGCTCTTCTGGCCCCACTCCCTCAATAGGGGATAATCTTCCAAGTAAAACAAAATATTTACCTTTATAGCCACCAGTGGACTCAATTGCCAAAACATCAGATGGAGATTCAACTATACATATACTTTTATCATCTCTTGAAAGATCAGAACAGACTCTACATAAATCATTGGATGTTAGCATTCTGCAACGTTTGCATCGTGAAATATCCTCAACAGCTTCAAGCAAAGTAGAAGCCATTATTTTTGCACCTTGTTTATTTTTATCTAATAAGTAAAGAGCCATTCTTTGAGCCGATTTTTTCCCAACACCTGGCAGTATTGTTAAAGCTTGAATTAAATCATTTAGGAGATCTTTAGTCATTTTAATCTAGGGGTTTGATGGATCCATCTTGAATCTTGCCATTAAATTTCTTCATAATATCCTGAATACCAGCATCGTTAGTAATAGATGACTGGGCTGATGATTGTTTCACATTATTAGCTTTAAGCTTGATACTTGATGGACTATTTTCGCATGATCCTTGTTCAAATTTAAGAGTAATTTTAACTTTAAAAAAGCTAGAACATTCATCTTGAAATTCAGTTAAGACGCTTTGAGGAATTGAAGATTTATCTATATCCCCTTTTAAAGTTATTGATGATCTCTCATGAGATGAAAATTCAAGATTACCAAATAAAGCTTCTGAAAATGCACTTAAATCCATTGAATGATAAGCCTTGTTCCAGTCTTCATAGGACTGAACTGATATCGAGGACTCTTCTTGATCACCTTTTACTTCTTTGATTAATGGGGTGATAGATGGCTGCTCAATAGTTTGAACTTTTTCTTCTATAGGTTTATTTATTTTTATTGGCGGAGGTGATTCTATTTTGTTATTTTTTTTTTCAATTCCTGAGGCTTCAATAATAGTTTCTAATGGTTGCTTTAAAGGATTGAAAGCAAGCATTCGAAGAAGGCATATCTCTAAGGCTTCTTTTGGGTTTGGATGAACATGAAACATCGAATAAGCGTTTACCGTGATTTCATAAAGGAGCTGGCAAAACTCTGGATCAATTATTGAAGCTAATTCTTTAATTTCATCTGTTTCACTGTTATTAAGAACTTGCTCTAAAGAGACCTTATGAAGAATAGAAATAATACTTTGTAAAATATGATCGTACTCTGGATTAAGTTCAGCTATAGAATCAAGATGATCAAAAGCATTTTTACCATCTCCATTTATAACTGAATGCATCATTCCATATAAATATGAATTATCTATAGTTCCTAATAAAGATTTAACCTCATTCAGATTAATAGATCCTGCGCCATGAGCAATAGCCTGATCAAGCAAAGTAAGAGCATCTCTAACTGAACCATTGGCACTATCTGCTATTAACCCCAAGGCTTCATTATCATTAGGAACTTCTTCATTTTTTACTATGGAAGCTAAATGATCATGAAGGATATTATGAGCTACTGTTTTTAGGTTTAATTGAAGGCATCTTGATAAAACTGTCTTAGGAATTTTGTCTGGATCTGTTGTGGCAAAAATAAAGACTACATGCTCTGGTGGCTCTTCAAGAGTTTTTAATAAGGCATTAAAACTTGCTCTTGAAAGCATATGAACTTCATCAATTAAATAAATTTTGTAGAGCCCGTTTGCCGGTTTGTATTGAACATTATCAATAAGCTCTCTCATATCATCAACACCAGTTCTTGATGCTGCATCTATTTCCAGGAACTCTAAATGCCTTCCTACCTTTATTTCTTCACAGGCAGTGCATTTATCACATGGGGTAGTAACCGGATTTTCTTCGGATTGGCAATTTAAGCACTTAGCCAGGATTCTAGCAATTGTAGTTTTTCCAACACCTCTTGTGCCAGCTAAAAGATATGCTTGATGTATTCTGTCCTGAGATATGCTGTTACTTAATGCTTGAACAACATGGTCTTGACCAACAACCTCTTCGAAGTTAGTTGGGCGATATTTTCGAGCTAAAACCTGATAGGACATAGCGATAAATCATAACATGTCCTATCGCATAACTGATTCAATTTCTTTAAAAGTAAAACCTCTATTTTGCATAAATGTTTTCTGCTTCATAGATTCTTTAAAATCAGTAGCTGGGCCATTCTTGTATTTTTTTTTGAAGACATTTAGAGCCGATTCAATCCAGCCACCCTCTTCATCAATTGCTTCGCTAGCAATATATTCTTTTACCCCCTTAGTGCTTAATTCATAAGCAATTCTTTTAGGGCCAAATCCTTTTCTCTTCCTGCTTCGGGTATACATTTCTGCAAACCTAGAATCATTGATTAAGTTATTAAGAGTTAATTTTTCTATAACAGATTCTATAGTCTCATCTGAATCAAATTTTCTTGATAATTTATCTTGAACTTCCTTAACTGAGTGTTCTCTTCTTGAGATAAGATCAAGAGCTTTGTTGTATATATCTGAATAGAGATTTTCGCTCATATATTTAAATGATCAAGTATAAAAATAAAAACCTAAGTTAATTAATTACTTTTACGAGGCAGCACTCTTGACTTGCCTCCAGATTTTACAATTTTTACAGCTTGTCCTGATTCAAAATTAAAATTCCCAGCCTGTTGAATGATAGATATGTATCTGCCTGAGTCCTTAAGAATTAAAAGCTCCACTCCTTCCATTTTAGTAGCAGCACTGCCGATCTCAGCTCCAAGCTTGCTACCAATTAAGGATCCTAAAATTGCTCCAACTCCAGATTCAATTTCCTCATCGCTATTAGCGGAACCAACCGCTCCCCCAATAACACCTCCGGCAAGCGCTCCAAGATCTCTATCACCTTCAATCATGACCTTGGTAACTTCTTCTATGACTCCAAATACAACCGATTGAGCTCTTTGAGCAGATGATTTATCAACAACATCAGGTCTTAAAGAAGATGTTGAGCATCCACTAATTACTGTAATTGCTATCAATAAAGATAAGATGTAATTTTTCATTATTTTTCTTCCTCATAATCTAGATACTCATTAATATTCGTAATTGTATTTGTTGTATCTAGCTTTTTGTTTAGTATATATTTTTTAAGCAAGTCTTCAGCAATGACGTAGTAATTTCTTCCCTTAGAATTTCCACTTAAAAGCTTAACTTTAAAGATTTTATCTTGATAGAGACCTTCTAGAATTTCTACCTGGTAGCCTCTTCTTAATTTAACTAAGTTTCTTGTATCCACCATGGAAAATTGATTCCAGTCACTAAACTTTCTACTTCTATAAGTTTCATATGCGCTATTAGGCATAATATAAAGAACTTCTCCACTAATGGACATGTTGTTTCCAGTTCCGGAACCCAAAGTCCAAATATCTCCAGAATTGACTAATTTTTCTTCTATTTCAGTTGAAAAATTCATCGCTGAAAAAACAATAAGGCTTGTTAATAGTATGTGTTTCATAATTGTATAGACTAACATAAGTTTGTTTAGTTCCTTTTTAAAATTTATAACTTCTTTATATTTTTTAAGTTAACCTTGAAATTTAATAAAAATACCATAAATAAGTAGTGTAGATGCCATTTGGGTCTACATATATAAATGAAAGCATGCCTTCGGGGTGCAAGAATAGTCGCTTAAAGGAGGACTAATTATGATACTTAAATTAACAGATCCGTTTTTCACAAATCGTGCATTGGGTTTTGAACCACTACTGAATAGGTTGCAAAGGATTTCAGAATCTTCTGAAAGATCAACCAACTATCCACCATATAACATCCACAGGGATGGAAATAATATAACCATTGAAATTGCAGTTGCTGGCCTCTCTAAGGAGGAGCTAATAATTGAATTATCAGATGGGACTTTATCTGTTAGTCATGAAGGCCCAAAAGCCGAAGTGGTCAATGATAACAGTAAGGTTGTTTATCAAGGAATAGCTCAAAGAGCTTTTAAGCAACAATTTACATTAGCTGAAGATATAGCTGTAAATGGGGCTGATCTTATTAATGGTTTACTAACTATTAATTTAGAGAAAATTATTCCTGATGAGAAAAAACCGAGAACTATTGAAATAAAAACACCAAAAAAAATTATTGGTAGTAAATAGTTTTAGTTAAAAACATTAGTATGGGGTGTGTATGCACCCCTTTTTTTATAGACTCAGGTAACATGTATTTATGAAATTAAAGACCTTATTCATTTCGAGCTTTTTCGTAACCAGCCTAGTTTTTGCTGCACCTGTAGATACTGGTCACGCTGAAGTTTCCATCATTAAAACCGAGCAATCTGATAATGCTGGGATAGTGAATCTTGGTATTAAAATGGATATGCAAGCTGGGTGGCATACCTACTGGATAAACCCAGGTGATTCTGGTGGCGCCATTGATATTGAATGGACCCTGCCAAAGGGTAACACTGCAAGTGAAGTTTCTTATCCAGCACCTCATAAAATTCCATATCCGCCATTAATGACATTTGGTTATGAGGATCATGTAGTCTTTCCAGTTACTTTATCTGTAAGTAATCTAGATCAAGATATTCCTATTACAGCAAAAATTGATTTTCTTATTTGTGCCGATGTTTGTATTCCAGAAACAGCTTTAATCCAAACTTCACTCAATACAATTGATAGTAATAATGAATTAGATGAATGGATGGATAAGGTTCCTTCAGTTGTTTTGCCAAATATAGCTTCGATTAATGGAAATAACCTTGAGTTAAGGTTTTCTTTTAATGAAATTATTAAAGATATTTATTTCTTTCCAATAGATGAGAATATTTTTATCTACAATTCTGATCAAGAGTTTGTAAAAGAAGAGAATAATTGGCTTTTAAAAATTCCCCTTATTGGAGATGCACCCAATAATGTAGATGGTATTTTAGTTATAAATGATGAATCTTTTGTTATTAAGGCTGCATTGCAAGAATCATCCCTTTCAGCCTTAGAATCTATTTCTGTATGGCAGGCACTAATCTTTGCATTTATAGGCGGGTTAATTTTAAATATCATGCCTTGCGTCTTTCCAATCATATCTTTAAAAGCCCTAAGCTTCGTTTCTATGGGCGGGGGTTCATCAAAAAAAGTAAGATTGCATGCTTTAAATTTCTGCTTTGGAGTAATAATTTCATTTCTAACTATCGCTACGGCTATTCTTTTATTACAAAAAGGTGGAACTATGGTCGGTTGGGGATTTCAGCTTCAGTCTCCTTTAATCGTAGCTTTCTTGGCTATTCTTATGTTTGTTATAGGCTTAGTTTTATTAATGGATATAAATATAGGTACCTCTTTAACTAGACTTGGTGCTGTTGGGCATAACGATACGTCTTATTTAGGGTCATTTATGACAGGTGTCTTGGCTGTAATAGTTGCTTCTCCTTGCACTGCTCCTTTTATGGGTGCAGCTATTGGATATGCCTTAATACAACCATCGGGAATTACTCTGCCTATATTTTTATCACTTGGAGTTGGATTTTCTACACCTTATTTACTTTTAGCAATATTTCCTAGCCTTATAACTAAAATGCCTAGGCCTGGTGAGTGGATGAATACATTAAAAGAATTTTTTGCATTCCCAATGTTTGCTACTTCTTTATGGCTTTTATGGGTATTTAGTTTTCAAACAAGTGCAGATAGTTTGATATCTCTTTTGATAACTATATTATTAGTATCTGTTGTATTTTGGATATCCACTAAAAGCTCTTCAAGAAATATAAAAGTTATAAGCTTATTAAGTGCTCTGATTATTGTAATGCTTCAATTGGGAGCAATTAAAGCATTAGGGACTAATGCTGAAAAAAGTAATTTAGTCGAAAATTCTAGCACTAGCTCTGAATCATGGAATATTAATATTGAAAATGAGCTTAAGGATTTAGATCAAGCTTATTTAATTAATTTTACTGCAGCATGGTGCATTACTTGCCAGGCAAATGACAAGCTGGCACTTTCAAGACCAGCAGTTAAGAGGTATCTAAAAGATAATAATATTAAATATATTAAAGCTGATTGGACTAATCGAGATAATGATATTTTACAAGTGCTTACAAGCTATGGAAGAACTGGGGTGCCTTTATATCTATACTGGAAGCCTGGTCTGGATAAAACAATAATTTTACCTGCGGTTTTAACTGAAGATTTGTTAATCAGCTCGCTATAATTTTTTGAAATAAAGTAGCATTTTTAATCAGCATAAATTAATATAATTCATCTAAATTAGTACTTTCAGAGGTAATTAGTTATGGGAAATGCACCATTTGTTTTATTTGGAACCATTCATTTATTTTCACTCGCTCTTATTTTTTTAATAGTTATTGGGCTCCCTTATGCTGCCAATAGATCTAGTGATGTTAAAAAAGATTTTATAACAAAGGCTATAGCGTTTCTTCTTTTACTTCATGCGGTAGCTAGTCCCTATCAACAATTATTTATTTTAGAAAATCCATATCATTGGAAAGAGGTTCTGCCTTTTCATATGTGTGATTTCTCAGAAATTATTCTTGCCTGGTTCTTGCTGGGTGGTCCAAAGATACTTTTTAACTTAGCCTACTTCTGGGGTATTGCTGGAGCAACTATGGCTCTGCTTACGCCAGATGTGCTTGTTGGAGGGGACCTAGATTATATTTTATTCTTTGCAGGACATGGAATGATTGTTATTGGTGTCTTTTATGCCATCCTTGCTTTGGGCAATCTACCCACTCTTAAAGATACACATCAGGTAATTTTAATAACCATATTTATTCTACTTCCAATTATATATGGCATTAATGTGATATTAGGTGACTTTGCGCCCTATGGAATTGACCCAGGGGGAGTAACTAACTATTGGTACTTAATGGCTAAGCCAGATGGAGAAAGTCTTTTAGATCTATTTCCGCCGCCTCCTGGTCATATAGTGCCGTCATTAATGATAACGGTATCTATATTTTATTTAATCTATCTTCCGATTGGCATTAAGAATAAATTAAATAATAGGTAATTGATGTCGCAAGTTAATCTTGATGATGTTAGAAGCGCTCACTCAAGGATTAAAACATATCTTGCTGATACAGAAATAGTCTCAAGCGAATCTTTAGATAATGCTATGAATGCTGAGTTGTATTTAAAACCTGAGCAGCTTCAGAGAACAGGCTCTTTTAAGTTTAGAGGCGCTATGTCGGCAATGACCTTGCTTACTAAAGATCAATTAAAAAATGGCGTTATAGCATTCTCATCAGGCAATCATGCCCAAGGTGTTGCTTGTGCTGCAAAAATATTAAAAACATCTTCTGTCATTGTTATGCCAAGTGATGCTCCAGAAATTAAAATTAAAAATACTAAATCCTATGGTGCAAAAGTCATCTTTTATGATCGTCAAAAAGATAGTAGAGAAAAGATAGGAGAAGCTATAGCTTTTAAAGAAAATAGGACATTAATCAAGCCATTTGATTCACCTCAAGTTATTGCTGGACAAGGTACCGCTGCTTTAGAGGCGGTAAAATCTATTGAGTTGCAAGATAAACATTTTGATGCGGCTATAGTGTGCGCAAGTGGAGGCGGATTAACTGCTGGAACTAGTATTGTTTTAAAGGATCACAATCCTCATTGTGATATCTATACAGCTGAGCCATCGGCCTGGAATGACCATGAATTATCTTTTCAGGCAAATAAAAGAATATTTATAAAAAATGGTCAACACGGAATCTGTGATGCTCTAGAGTCACCCTTCCCTGGAGAAATAACTTTTAAGATTAATAATAATAATAATGTAAAAGGTCTATCAGTTGATGATGAGGCTATCATCGCAGCTATGAAATTTGCATATCAAGAATTTAATTATATTCTTGAGCCATCTGGAGCTATCGCATTGGCATGCTTGATGAGCTCTAGAGCAACTTTTAAAGATAAAAAAGTCTTAATTTTGCTTTCTGGTGGTAATATTTCTAATAAGAAATTTCAAGAATATATATCGACTTAATAGGTCTCTAACTTTGCTATATAGCCCTAAATAGCCTTAAAATGGCATATCAATTTATTGAAAAATGATTATGGATAGTTTTATTAATTTATTAAGTGAAGTTTGGAATAGAGGATTCTATGGAGTGAACCTCTCAGATATTATTATTTCATTTATAGTTTTACTGACAGCATTCTTACTAAGAGGCTTTATTATAGCCACAGTGCTTAATGCAATTGGACGTCTTGCCGCTAAGACTGAGTCAAAAGTTGATGATGAGATTTTATCTGCTTTAGAGAAGCCCCTTGGCCTAGTCCCTGTGACTATTGCTCTTTATATTATTACCCTTATTCTTCCTATATCAGGTGTTGTTGGAGATTCTGCTACAAATATTGTCAAAGCTTTTGTTGTGTATACAATTTTTAGCGTCTTGGCCAATAGCATCAAACCGATCTTTGAAGCCCTATCTACTAGTTCGTGGCTAACAGCTTCTATGCAGATGTGGCTCGAGAGAGCTTCAAGAGCTATAGTCTGGATTATAGGTCTTGGTGTTATTTTAGATATCTTTGGAATTCAGATTGGTCCTTTGGTAGCTGGCCTAGGATTATTCTCTGTTGCCGTTGCCCTTGGTGCACAAGATTTCTTTAAAAATCTAATTGCTGGTATTTTAATTATTGGAGAAAATAGATTTCAACCTGGAGATAGGATTCAAGTTAGTGGTAAATTGCATGGCATGGTCGACACTATTGGTTTTCGCTCTACAGTCATAAGACAATTTGATACATCTCCTATGATTATTCCAAATAAAGATTTATCAGATGTAATAGTAATTAATCATGCAGGCATAACTAATAGAAGATTGGATTGGAAAATTAATTTAGTCTACTCAACAAGTGTTGAGCAATTAGAAGCAATTAGATCTGAAATTAAAGATCATATTATTAAAAGTGATAACTTTGCTTCAGATGGAGATCTGGATCCAGTAGTAAGAGTCATCGAGCTTGGATCAAGCTCAATTGATATGATGATTGTTTGTTATTCTGACCCTTGTAGCTTTGCAGAATTTTGCAATACAAAGGAAACATTAATTTTTAATATTATGAAAATAGTTGAAAGGAATAATTCTGAATTCGCTTTTCCTTCTTCATCACTTTATCTTGAGAGCATGCCGGAAAATTCATAATATTTGATGAACGATCAACTTATACTTTCTCTAACTCTTGTTACCCTTTTAGGATTCTTTATTTGGGGAAAATTTAGATATGATGCTATCTCCATGGGGGCCTTGGTTGTTCTTGTAGTGCTTGGGGTAATACCCTCTGCAGAAGCATTTTTGGGCTTTGCGCATCCAGCTGTAGTTACAGTTGCGTTGGTATTAATCATAAGCCAAGGTTTAAAAAATTCAGGATTAACTGGTTTGGTAGGTAAGTTAATTGGGGGAAGAAAATTTACTGAATTTCAATTTCTGGTCTCACTTCTTTTTATAGCTGCATTCTTGTCATCATTTATAAATAATATCGGCGCTTTAGCTATCCTTCTTCCTATAACCTTAAATATCTGCCAGCGTCTTGAATGGCATCCTGCTAAATTTCTAATGCCGCTATCTTTTGCATGCATTTTAGGTGGTATGAATACTGCTATTGGTACGCCACCCAATATAATAATTTCAGAGTACAAAGCATCCATTAGTTCAATGGGATTTAATTTCTTTGATTTTTCTTATGTAGGTTTAGTTATTACTTTATTAAGTCTTGTCTTCTTATGCATACTTGGAACTAAACTTATTCAGTTAAGAGATCTTAAGGGATCAGGTTCAAGTCTTATTAATCTAAAAGGATATCTATTTGAAGTCTGTATTAGTGATACAAGTGAGCTGATTGGTAAGACCTTATCTGGGTTTAAAAAATTAGCTGGTGAAGATGTAGAAATCATAGGTGTGGTTAATGAAAGAGGTGCTGTTAGTAAAGTTAAAAACAATACTCAAATTAAATCAGGGCAGATTTTAGTTATCAAAAGTCCGCCTGATGACATAGGAGTTTTACTAGACAGATTTAATCTTACAATTCCAAAAGAGCTTCATTCTTTTGATGATGATGATTTGGAAGAAATTGAAGCCATGATTGTTCCCGGCTCTAGATTAATTGGAAGAAAATATGATTTCTTTTTAAAACTAGCATATGAAGAATTAAACTTATTAGGCTTATGGAGAAAGGGAGCTAAATACAGAACAAGATTAACAAGAGAAACATTTAAATCAGGAGATGTTCTCTTGCTGGGTGTAAGAGATTTAGATGAAGAGGATGTTACAAATAAAATAAAACATCTCGGTCTCATGCCCTTGCGTCAAAGAGAGCTTCAAACAATACCTAGTAGAAGTAGGCTGTTAAAAGGCCTTATTTTTTTTACTGCCGCTATATGCTTGGTTGCCTTCAATATCCTCCCGACGGCAGCAGCATTTCTTCTTTGTGTTTTAGGCTTTGCTCGTATAAAAATAATTGATAGTAATTTTTATAGAGATATAGATTGGCCAATAGTAATAATGTTAGCTGCAATGATCCCGGTTGGTACTGCCCTTCAAACAACAGGTTTAACTGATATTATATCCTCTAGCATATCCGGATTAGCTGGTGATTTAAGTCAATTCTGGCTACTCTTTACAATATTAATCGTCACAATGGCAACGACAGATATAATTAATAATGCTGCTACTGCTGTAATAATGGCACCTATATCAGCTGGAATAGCTATAGAGCTTGGTTATCCAATAGAACCCTTTTTAATGGTTGTAGCTGTTGGAGCTAGTTGCGCATTTCTAACGCCAATAGGTCATCAATGTAATACTGTTGTCATGGGTCCAGGAAACTATAAATTCACTGATTACTGGAGATTAGGCCTTCCTCTTGATTTACTTATTATTACAGTATCCATACCTATGATTCTATTTGTCTGGACCTAATTTCTAGATCTACATTTTATAAATTCAAGGTATGTAAATACCCTCCATGAACTAACTTCTTGATATATATAGTATATATAGCAAATATTTGTATATAGTTATTATAATATATATTGATAATTGATTATAAGTATTTATAATAAAGCCAATTATTTATATTAGGAGCACTTAATGCTTACAAATGTTCAAGAAGCGACCGCAGAAGAAACTCGCGAATGGTTAGAAAATGATTACTTTATGGCTATGAAGTTTGATCCATTAGTATTATTTGTTGTTATCCCTGCTGTTATACAGATAGTAGTTATGGCATTCATGCTAATTTCTATGTATGTAAATGGCATCTTTTTTGGTTAGATTATTTAAATTACTTTTGGGTCTGGGTGTTGCTGAAACTGACTTTACCCCCTCTCCTCTTAGAATTCTCGCGATTGCTATTCTATTAGGGTTTTGTTTTCTTGCAATCGTTACAACCTTAATTATTATTACAGGATTATTATTATGAAAAAATTATTATTATTAACATTACTCTCCATGAATTTTAATGCTTTTACTGCTGAGTATACTGTCAAGATGTTAAATCAAGGCGCTGGTGGCGTTATGATATTTGAGCCAGCTGTATTGAAAATTAATAAAGGTGACACAGTTAATTTTGTTGCAACTGACGCAGCTCATAACTCAGCCTCTCTTCCAGGCATGATTCCAGCTGGTGCATTAACGTGGACTAGCGAACTTAGTAAGGATATAAGTATCACTTTTGATATAGAGGGTCTTTATGCTTATCAATGCACTCCGCATTCTGTTATGGCGATGGTTGGGGTGATACAAGTCGGAGATAATCCAGCTAATTTAAATCAAGTCTTATCGCAAGCTGAAAGTATGAAAGCTATGTTTGTAATGAATAAAGAGAGATTAACTGACTACATTTCACAACTATAGATTTTTAAAAAATTGGTAGACCCGAATGGACTCGAACCATCGACCTCCGCAATGTCAATGCGGCGCTCTAACCAAAACTGAGCTACGGGTCTATAAATAGTTTTTGCATTATACAGACATTTTCTTACCTTTCTTATTTAGAGTTTTTAAATTATTTTGAATAGTATAGAATCTAACGATGTTAGTAGATTTTAAACATCTGAGTAAAGCAAAAATTGGCTATATTCCTCACGCTTTAAGAGTTTCTCTTGTAAGTTTTAAATTAATACTAATTGGTCTAGCAGGCCTAATTCATGCCTTGATGCCTGTAATTTTTTTAGAAACGGTAAGTAAAGGAATTAAAAAGCTTAATGACGAAATTAGCCACTTCTAGACTATTAAATAGAAATTTTTAGTTAATTGCTCCATTAATATCGTACTTAGCAAAGAAAGACCAAATCTGTTCAGTCGCACTTAAGCTGTGATTATTCATAGATGGCCAAGTGTGCCCCATAGTGCTGTGGAGAATGAGCTCAACTCCAACATTATTTGAGCAATTTTGATATGAATCAAAAAGTATATAGCTCCCATCATCCAAATCAGTAATTACAGACAATGGCTCTGCATCACATGAATTTGATGAAGACCAATACTCCATAACTGCAGGAATACTTAACGACCAGGATGCTCCGTCATAAGCTACAGTATTATCCTCTAAGCCATGAATTTGTAATATAGGTATAGGGTGATCTGGAGCACAATTATTATCTATTTCAGGAGTCATTGATCCAGTAACAGATGCAATAGC
>CAYFJC010000026.1:0-17980 GCA_964343355.1 uncultured Gammaproteobacteria bacterium
CAAACAGAAAGTTTTCATTTTCAAGACAGAGATCTTACCGATAAATCTTGGCGCTTCTCGCAGATATTAAATCACACCTCAAGCAATCAATGCTTGATAGAAATGTCCCTGTTAGGGATACATTAAGAATGTTACTTGCCGAAATTCAGAGATTTGGTATTGATAATAAAGTTGAAGTAGATGATGCCCAGGTTCTTCAAATTATTAATAAGATGGTCAAGCAAAGAAATGATTCAATAGAGCAATTTACCAAAGGTAATCGACCTGATTTAGCTGATATAGAAAAAACTGAATTAGATATTATTTCAACTTACAAACCTCCTCAACTAGATGAATCAGAAGTCACTGAAAGAGTAAAAGCTGCAATAAATGAAACGGGTGCAGAGTCAATGCAAGATATTGGAAAAGTCATGGGTATCTTAAAAGGCTCGCTAGCAGGATCAGCTGACATGGGTCTAGTTAGTAAGATAGTAAAAGATCAATTAAGTTAATTTTCACAAAAATTTATATTCAAAAATATAAATAAACTCCCTGAGGCCAAAATATGGAAAGAAGTAATAACAGACAGGCTAATCAATCAAGAGAAATATCAATAGAAACAGATGTAAATATTCATGCTGAAGGTTCAGCATTGGTTAAGTTTGGTAATACTCATGTGCTTTGCACAGCAACCATTGAAAATAATGTCCCAAGATGGATGCGAGGAAGTAATGAGGGTTGGATTACTGCTGAGTATGGCATGCTGCCCCGCTCTACTAATGAAAGAATGAATAGAGAAGCAGCAAGAGGCAAACAAAGCGGAAGAACACAGGAAATTCAAAGACTTATAGGTAGATCGTTAAGACAAGCAGTTAATCTTAAGCATATTCAAGGTAAAACAATCTCAATTGACTGTGATGTATTGCAAGCAGATGGTGGAACTAGAACTGCTTCTATTACAGGCGGGTGTGTTGCTTTATTTAAAGCTCTGCAAAAACATCACGATGATCATAGGGCAATAAAATCATATGTTGCTGCTGTTTCACTTGGAATTATCAATCAAGAAGTTTTGTTAGACTTAGACTATAAAGAAGATAGCAATGCTGATACAGACTTAAATCTTGTAATGACAGAAGATCTTGATGTTATTGAAATTCAAGGAACCGCAGAGGAAGCCCCTTTTTCTCAAGATGAGCTTAATACTATGTTGGATATTGGAAAAGTTGCTATTAATGATATTATTGAAATACAAAAATCTTGCTTAAAATAGGTGAAAGAATACCAACAAAAATTTCTCAATCTTGCTCTTGAAGCAAAAGCATTGGAATTTGGTAATTTCACTTTAAAATCTGGCAGACAAAGTCCCTACTTTTTTAATGCAGCTAAGATGCTTAATGGCTCTAATCTTTTTGAGTTAGCTTCTTGCTATGAAGAAGCTATAAAAGATGCTGACATCCAATTTGACTGCATTTATGGCCCTGCATATAAAGGAATATTTTTAGGATCTATTGTTTCAATGATTCTTTCAAAACATGGAACAAATTATCCACTTTCATTTAATAGAAAAGAGACTAAAGATCATGGCGAAGGTGGAAATATTATTGGTTCAAATCCAAAGGGTGATGTGCTTATTATTGATGATGTCATTTCAGCTGGAACAGCAGCCAAAGAATCTATAGAAAGTATTAAATCACTGGGCGCAAATCCAAATCTCATGCTTGTTGGTCTAGATAGGCAAGAAAAAGGCCAAGGCTCTCTTTCAGCAAGAGCTGAACTTGAGGATGTATATGGAATGCAGGTTATTTCTATAATTAACCTTGATGCCTTAATTCAGTTTTCTGAAAAAGATCCAGATTATTCAGAACATTTATCTAATCTAAAAGCTTACAGAGAAAGCTGGGGAGCATAAATTGTTTTCAGGAATCGTTTCAGGGTTAGGCTCTATAAAATCTATCAAGAAAAAAGTTGATATTGTCTCTATTGAAATTAAAGCTCCAAAAAATTTTAGTAAAAAGCTTCAGAAAGGTGCAAGTGTATCTGTTGATGGAGTCTGCTTAACAGCAAAAAATAGTAATTCAGATAATATTAAATTTGATGTAATTGAAGAAACTTTATCAAGAAGTACTTTAAGTAATCTAGTGAAAGGACAAAAAGTTAATCTTGAAAGATCTATAACATCGTCTACTGAAATTGGTGGTCATCTCATGTCAGGCCATATTCATGGAGTAGCAAAGGTTACTGATTTGAAAATAAAAGAATCATCAACTGATATGAAAATTAGTATTCCTAAAGGTACGGGTAAATATATTTTAGAAAAAGGTTATATAGGTATTAATGGTTGCAGCTTAACAGTGGGTAAAGTTAATAAATCAAGTTTTAATATTCACCTGATACCTGAAACTTTAGAAGTTACCAATCTAGCTTCTTTAGAGAAAAATCAGTTTATTAATCTTGAATTGGATCAAAATACTGTAAGTATTGTTGATACTGTAGAAAGGGTTCTTAACCGCTAAGATACTGAGATAAAACTGCCATTCTTATGGCAACTCCATTGGCAATCTGTTGCCTAATCACGCTTTGCTCAGACTCATAAACCATAGTTGATATTTCAATATCAAGATTAACAGGCCCAGGATGCATTAAAATAGCTTCTTCATGAGCCATTGCTAATCTTTCAGAATTAATTTGGTACTCATACTTATACTGATCAATATCAATAATATCTTCAGCTTCTAGTCTTTCATGTTGAATTCGTAGTGCCACTATTACATCTGCTCCTGCTAGAGCAAGACTTAGATCTGGTTCATATTTACCTTGAGCATGATTTTGAAATGATTTACACATATCTGGATGCCCAGAAAAAGTTAAAGACTTGAAATCAAATTTACTAATCCCTTCAATAAAAGAGGCAGTGACTCTTGAGTGATCTAAATCGCCAACAATAACTATATTTTGATTATCAATAGTTTCTTTATGCTGAATAATAGTCATCAAGTCGAGCAAGCCCTGAGTCGGATGAGAAATAGCGCCCTCTCCTCCATTAATAAAAGTCATTTCAGGAATATATTGAGTCAATTCATGAATAACAGATTCAGAATGCCTCAGTACACAAAGATCAACTCCCATTAAAGACAAAGCATCAACTGTGTCATAAATAGACTCACCTTTTTGAAGTGAGGAAGAGTCTGTATCAAAATCTAGAACATTACAGCCTAAGTTTTTTGCAGCTATTTCAAATGAAGACTTGGTTCTCGTACTAGGCTCGCAAAAGATATTAGCAACCGTTTTATCTGGAAATAATGACTCTTTTTTAAAAGACCCATCTTCATTAATAAATTTTTCAGCAAAGGCAATTAAATCCTCTATTTCTTTTCTAGATAAGTCAGCTAAAGATAATAAATTTTTATTCATTTAATAAAACAATTGCATCCATTTCTATATCAACATTTAAAGGCAGAGCTACCACTTGAACAGTTGCTCTTGCTGGATATGGTTCAGAGAATTTATTTTGCATAACTTGATTAACTTCAGCAAAATTTGATAAATCAGTCAGATAGATATTTAATTTAACAATATCTGCAAGCGAAGCATCTGCAGCAGTACATATGCTTTCAAGATTAGATATTACTTGCTCAGCTTGTTCTGAGATTGTTCCATCAACCAAAGCTTCAGTTTTTGGATTAAGAGGAATTTGTCCCGAAATATACAATGTATTTCCAGCAACAACTCCCTGAGAATATGGTCCTAGAGCTTTTGGTGCATCTTCAGTAAATATAATTTTCTTGCTCATAGTTATCTCAGTTTACAAAAATGTAAAACTTGGTATTAAAAGTATTATATAGAATAGCTGGCCTCTAATTATCATTTATCGTCTTGGCATCATTGATGATTCTTTTACAGCTCTCTACAAATTTCATTGATCTTACTTTTTGCATGATTTTACGTAACTCTTCTACATTTTCAATATCTATTTCAAAATTACATTCTGTAAATTTAATATCTAAATCTTTTGTATTAACAGCAATGATATTTATCCCCCGCTTTGTAAAAGTAGAAATAACATCAGCCAAAGTACCAATTTTATTTTCAGCAATAACCTTTAGATGAGCTGTATAAGATTTATTGTCTTTACCCTCATCCCAATTAGCATCAAGATATCTTGAATCTTGTTGTTTGAAAGGTGCTACTTGCTGACATCTTGCGTGATGAACAACAATGCCTCTCTCAGTATCAGAATGAGCTATTATCGGATCCCCTGAGATTGGCATGCAGCATTTAGCATATCTTACTGACACACCCTCAATTTTATTATTGATGAGTGTTACTGGATGCAAATCTACACTCACATCTTTTCTTATCTGCAAGCCTTCATAGAATCTTTCAGCAACTAGATTTCCTGTTCTTTTACCAAGACCTAGATCAGTAAGTAATTGATTTAGTGATTGAACTCCTAGCATTTGTAAGACTGAATTTAGCTTGCCACCCCTATAGTCTTCTAAGCTATGACCAGCTCTTTTTAATTCAGATTCAAGCATTACCTTTCCAGCTTTTCTTGCTTGTGAAATTTTTTGATGCCTTAGCTGATTTCTAATACCAGTTCTTGCTTTGCTACTAACAACAAAATTTAGCCATGCAGGATCAACATGAATAGATTTATCGGTAATAATTTCAACAGTGGAGCCATTTTCAAGCTCTATATTTAAAGGGGCCTCTTTTCTATTAACCAAACATCCCACTACAGTATTTCCAAGATCGGTATGAAGTTCATATGCAAAATCTATCGGGGTAGCACCTGTTTTGAGATTAACAATGTTTCCCTTGGGAGTAAAAACATAAACTTCGTCTGAAAAAAGATCTGTTTTAACTGATTCTACAAACTCCTCTGAATCTGAAGACTTTTTATGTAAATCAACAATGCTAGACATCCACCTTCTAGCTCTAAATTCTTTACCAGATTTAACATCATCTGTTTTATAAGCCCAATGAGCTGCAATCCCTTTTTCAGCAATAACTTCCATGCTCTTAGTCTGCACCTGAACCTCGACCGGAATAGCATCTAATGCTAAAAGTGCTGTATGAAGTCCCTGATATCCATTGGATTTAGGAATAGCTATATAGTCTTTAAATCTTTGCTCTATGGGTTTGTAACAATTATGAATTACTCCAAGAGCTCGATAACAATCATCAGCTGAATTTACAATAACTCTGAAAGCATATACATCTAAAATTTCTGAAAAGGGTTTCTGCTTAACTTTAATTTTTCTATACACGCTATATAGATTTTTCTCTCTGCCTTGAACAGTGCTCAGGATTCCATTATTTTTTAAATGCGCCTTGAGCTCTTTTCTAATTTTATAAATAATTTTTCTTCTGCCGCCACTAGCTTTCTTGATTGCTGATTTTAACATTTGCGCTCTAAGTGGATGGAGGCATTTAAAAGCTCTATCTTCAAGTTCAGCTCTTACATCTTCCATGCCTATTCTTAATGCTAAAGGTCCATACATTTCCAATGTTTCTTTACAAATATAAATTTGTTTATATCTTGGCAGATGTGAAA
The DNA here is from genome assembly GCA_964343355.1 of uncultured Gammaproteobacteria bacterium. Taxonomy (GTDB): domain Bacteria; phylum Pseudomonadota; class Gammaproteobacteria; order Magnimaribacterales; family D2472; genus MED-G78. The sequence continues at coordinate 5,537 of CAYFJC010000026.1, forward strand.
TAGTCCTCATATTATGCAGCCTATCGCAAAGCTTAACGACTATAACTCTTACATCATTCGCCATAGCAAGAGCCATTTTTTGAAAATTATTGGCATTTCTTTCAGCCTTATCCTCAAGATCTATTTTCCCTAACTTACTTACGCCATCAACAATATTAGCTATATCTTTATTAAATAGTTTTTCTAAATTGGTCTTTTGAACATCACAATCTTCCAGAACATCATGCATAAAGCCTGCGCATATTGAATCTGCATCCATGCCTAGTTCAAGTAAAACTTTAGCTACTGCTGTTGGGTGTGAAATATAATCAGTTCCATCGCTTCTTTTCTGACCTTGATGGGCGTCATGAGCAAATGTATAGGCTTTTCTTATTAAGCGAATCTCATCTTCATTAAGATAAGTTTTTGCTTCAGTATAAAAATCTTTAGGAAATCTTAATAAAGGATCTTCGGAATTTTTTTCAATTAGACTATTGGGGAGAACCTTGTCATTCAAAATAGCTCTCCTTTATAAATTACCCAACTATGTCAGAGTCCTTTTGTTCAGGAGTTGCAAACTCATCCAACAAGACATCCTCTTCTAAAGTCTTATTTAGAGTTTCTCTATCTATTAGACCTAACTCAATTTCTCTTAGAGCTACAATTGTTGATTTATCATTGTCCCACTCAACCATTGGTTCTCTGCTTGTTGTTGATAGCTGTCTAGCACGTCCAGCTGCAAGTAAGATTAATTCAAATCTACTTGGGACCTTTTCAAGACAACCTTCTACTGTAATTCTCGCCATAATTTTTCTCCTGGGGGCGTATTCTAAAGCTTTTATGTCTAATTAGACAATAAATCTTCTAAAATCTCTGAAATATGTTTCGCTTCTGTATTTTGCACACCCCTACTCACTATTAAATTGTATAACTCATCAGCTGCCAGATCAAAATTATCATTTAATATCTTATGATCGTAATGGCTGGCTCCGCCTAATTCTGCAATAGCATTTTTAAGTCTTGCCTCTATAACTTCTGATGTGTCTTCATTTCTTTTTAATAATCTTGATTTAAGCTCCTGGATACTAGGAGGTATTATAAAAATTGAAGTATTTAAAATATCTTTTTTTCTTATTTGCTCAAAGCCTTGAACATCTATATCTAAAATTAAATTAACACCTGCATTTAATTTTGATTCAATATAATCTTTTAAAGTCCCATATTTATTCCCATGAACAGTAGCACTCTCAAGAAAAGCTTCATCCTTTTCAAGCTCATGAAATTTATCTTTAGAAATAAAGAAATAGTCTTGCCCCTCTACATCATTGGGTCTTGGGGGTCGTGTTGTAGCTGAAACAGATAATTCAATGGAGGAGCCTGATACGGCGCCTCTTTTTAAGATTTCATGAATCAAAGAGGATTTTCCAGCTCCAGATGGTGCAGAAATAATATATAACTCTCCTTTTTTCATACTACTCAAGATTTTGAGCCTGCTCACGCATTTCTTCAACAGCTAATTTCATATTTAAGGCTAATTCTTTTAAAGATGGTTTGTCTAACTTTACAGATAAGGTGCTAGTTTCTCTAAATAGCTCTTGTAAAATAAAATCAATCTTTTTCCCTTTTGATTGTTTTGAAGAGAGTTCCTTTTGCATCGAATCTAGATGAAATATTATTCTCTCTAGCTCCTCAGCAACATCATGTTTTAGAATTAATAATGCAGCCTCTTGATTAAGCTTTTCAGGATCTAAATTAACTTTTAGTTTATTTATTTTAGAATTTAATAATGACATCCTAGTTTTATTAACAGCTGGGATAGCTTTTTCAAGCTTCTTCTGCGATGAAGTTATTTTTTTTATTTTTTTATCAAAAACTTTCTTGATCTTTTCACCCTCAATACTCCTATCTTTCATAAAGCCATTAAAAGCATTAAGAAAAACTTTTTTAAAAACAGCTTCCGGAATCTGGTTCTCTTGCTTGCTTTCAAAAATTCCTGGGAAATTTTTAATATCTGATAATGAAATATTTTTTGGATCACCAATGGAAAGATCATTGAGTAATATTCTTAAATTCTTTAAGGATTTTTTATTTACTGAGTAGGAATATACAGATGTTTGATTGAATTTAAATCTTATATCAACAGCGCCTCTATCGAGCTTCTTCTGTAATGTATTTCTAATAAATATATCAAGCTTATTACTTAGATCGTTTGGCTTTGTAGATATCTCTAAAAATCTATGATTTACAGACTTAATTTCGCAAGCTACTTCACAAGAATTGTCTATGTGCTTGGATATTGAATATCCTGTCATACTGTTTGGCATAATCTATTGTATTTTTTCTAATAAAGAAGTGCTATAAAATTTCTTATTTAAATTTAAAACCCAACTCTTTTAACTTTGAATTAGATATTTCTCTGGCAGCTCCTTCAGGACAATTAAAATAATTGCTAAAATTATCTGCTTGAATCACTTCCTTAAATAATTCTGAATAACTAATAGCTCCTTCTGAGCAATTTATTAAATCATTATTTAAATGTAAATTATTCTCTAGCGCAAAACTTATAATATTTGTACATTCATCTCTATGCAGTCTATTCATAACATTATTGGGTAAAGTTCTTTTATTACCATCAAAGTTTTTTACAAAACTACTAAGCCAACTAGTTTTATTATCATAAAGCCCGCTTAACCTAAGTATTAACGACTTGGTACCAAATTTAGACTTAATTAATTTTTCATATTCCAAGACAGTTGAGCCGCGAAAGTCTGAGGGCTCTGGTGAAATAGATTCTGTCAGATCGCCAAGCTGATTAGATCCATAGACGCGTGTAGAGGAAATACCTATAAAAGATTTATATTCTATATTTTTTAAAGACTTATCGATTAGTTCCAGTGAATTAATAAAGCCTGCTTGGTAACCCTGCTCATTATATTCATTAGGTTTTGGAAAAAAGATAACTGCATCAAAATTACTAACTGGGAGATTGAATTCTTCTTCCAAAAGCCAATCCCATTGAATTAAGTTACTACCTTGATGTTTGTCAGGAGACCTGGTCAAACCAAAGATAGTGTAATCTTTTTGTATTAAATGACCTTCTAGCCTTTCAGCTAGGTCACCAAAGCCTATAATTAAGATATTGTTTTTCATAATTTAATTTAACAAATGTCTATATTAAAAGTAATATCAAGTTGTGGCTAATTTTGATCTAGAAAATATTTCCGGAGTTGGGCCTTCTATTAAAAATAAACTGAATACTATCGGTGTTTTTAATAGCAGGGACTTGTGCTTTCACTTGCCTGTAAATTATCAAGATAGGACTAAAGTGGTTCAATTGGCCAATGCTGAGGTAGGTAAAGAAGTATTTATAGAGTGTAAAATTGCTAGTTGTCAGGTTTTATATAGACCGAGAAAAATGATGATTATTAAAGCGTCAGATTCAAGTAGGTCTATTCTAATACGATTTTTTTATTTTAATCCTGGTCAAGCTAAGCAATTTAGAGCTAAAAAAATTATAAGATTTTATGGAGCCTTACGACTAGGTGCTTATGGTTTAGAGATGATACATCCTGAATATCAAATAATTGATGATTCTGATATGCCAACAGAACAATGTTTAACTGCTGTCTATAGAACAACGAAAGGTTTAAGCCAAAATCAATTAAGAAAATTTATTAAAATCTCGATAAGTTCATATGATGGCAGTGAAGAAATTGATCTGAAGAAATACGGCTTGGTTTCAAAATTATCTTTAATTGATGCTTTGGATAATATCCATTTTCCTGACAAAAAAATCGTGATTGATGATATTGCACCAGGTGGACAACATCCAGCAAGACAGAGATTAATAAAAGAGGAAATGATAGCTTTTCAAGTGGGGATGGCATCTTTAAAAGATAGACAGGAGCATCTTAAAGCTGCAGCACTTACGACTCAAGGCAGTTGGTATAAAAGTGTATTGAAAAATTTTCCATATGAGCTTACGGGAGCTCAAAAGAAAGTTGTTGATGAGATTGGTGTTGATGTAGCAAAGACTGCTCCGATGATGCGACTTGTTCAAGGTGATGTGGGATCTGGAAAAACAATTGTTGCTGCAATCTCTGCTGCGCAATCTATAGATAATAATGCGCAAGCTGCTTTTATGGCCCCAACGACTCTGCTAGCTGAACAACATTACATAAATTTAAAAAATTATTTTCCTGACTTTAAAGAATCTATAGCTCTGCTAACTGGATCTACTAAGGCAAAAGAGAAAGAAAAAATTAAGAATGGACTTTCCTCTGGATCTATTAGATTAGTAATAGGCACTCATGCTTTATTTCAAGATGATGTGAGCTTTCTATTATTAGGCCTTATTATTATTGATGAGCAACATAGATTTGGTGTTAATCAGAGATTATCTTTACGATCAAAAAATATTGAAACCGCTCTAATACCTCATCAACTTACTTTGACAGCTACTCCTATTCCAAGAACTATGGCTATGAGTGTTTATGCCAATATGGATATCTCAATTATTGATGAATTGCCTCCAGGCAGACTACCTATACAAACAACTTCATTAGGTATGAAAAAGAAAGAACAACTTATTAGCAGAATAGAACAGGCTTGTTTAAAAGGCAGTCAGGTCTACTGGGTATGTGCACTCATAGAAGAATCAGAATTAATGAATGCCAATCCTGTAGAAGAAACTTATGAGCAAATCATTAAGCAAATTCCGTCTATTAGATGTAGTTTTTTACACGGGAAAATGAAAGCAGATGAAAAGCTTAATACTATCAATGAGTTTAAAAATGGTAGCACTCAGATAATGGTATCAACAACTGTTATAGAGGTTGGTGTTGATGTTCCTGATGCTGACATTATGATTATAGAAAATGCTGAACGATTTGGATTAGCTCAACTTCATCAGTTAAGAGGAAGAATTGGTCGAGGCAGTAAGCAAAGTCATTGCATATTACTCCACAATGAATCTGTTGGGGAAATCGCACATCAAAGAATGGATATACTTAAAGAATCTACAGATGGATTTTATATAGCTGAAAAAGATTTAATGATAAGAGGTCCTGGAGAGATTATGGGATCTCAACAAACAGGCGTTATCCCATTTAAATACACAGACCTTATGAGAGATAGTGATTACTTAGAAGAGACTAGAATGATTGCAGATAAGATCTACAAAGAGGATAAAGAGAATTCTGAGAAATTGATCCAGAGATGGCTCTCTGGATCAATTGATTTTGCTGACGCTTAAAAGAAGATTCCGTTAAGCGGTAATAGTGAAGATATAACAAGACTTACCATAGCCATAACATTAATTAAAATGTTCATAGCAGGTCCTGAAGTATCCTTGAATGGATCTCCAACAGTATCTCCAACCACTACTGCAGAGTGAGTATCTGAGCCTTTGCCACCTAGATTACCTTTTTCTACATATTTTTTTGCGTTATCCCATGCTCCACCAGCATTAGCCATAAATAAAGCTAAAGCTACACAGCCTAATAAGCCTCCAGCTAACATGCCTCCAAGTGCTATTGCACCCAGACCAAAGCCAACTACTGCAGGCATAGCAACAGCTATAATACCTGGTAGCATCATCTTTTTAAGCGCTGCTTCAGTAGCAATTTCAACACATTTTTGAGAGTCTGGATCTGCAGTACCTTCCATTAATCCTGGAATTTCTCTAAATTGTCTTCTAATTTCATTAATCATTTCAAAAGCTGCATCACCAACTGCTGTCATGGTTATTGAAGATATTAAGAACGGGATACATATGCCGATAAACATTCCTACAAGCACCATTGGATCAGTAAGAGAAAGTGAGAAAGCATCTCCATATTCAAGAGTAACTTGAGCAGAGTAAGCTGAAATAATTGCAAGAGCTGCTAATGCTGCTGCTCCGATTGCAAATCCTTTTCCAATTGCAGCAGTCGTATTACCCAGTTCATCTAATGAATCAGTAATATCTCTAACCTCTTTACCCATTCCAGACATTTCTGCAATTCCGCCTGCGTTATCAGCAACAGGACCATAAGCATCAATTGCCATTGTGATTCCAACAGTAGAAAGCATTCCTACCGCTGCTATACCAACTCCATAAACGCCTGTGCCAATTGCCGCACCTGCTAATGAAGTAGAAACTAAAATAATGACAGCTAAAATAATAATTGGGATAACTACAGACTGCATTCCAATTGCCAGACCTGAAATCATTACTGTTGCTGCACCTGTTTCTCCAGATTCAGCAATCTTTTTCACAGGATTACCGCCAGTATAATATTCAGTGATTAGGCCAATCAGTACACCACCAACGGCTCCTGAAATAACACACCATAAAATAGCCATAGGAATATTTCCCATAGATTGAATTAAGAAGTAAGCCATGATTACAAAAATCACTGGAGCTATAAGAGTTCCTGATCTTAATGCGCTAGCAGGTTCTTTTGCTGATCTAAGTTTAACAATGAATATTCCAATGATAGACGCAATTAAACCAACAGATGCAAGAGCTAAAGGTAGCATCATTAAATTTTCAGAAGCTGAAGATTGGATAGTATATGCAATAGCAATAGTAGCAATCATTGATCCACAATACGATTCAAAAATATCTGAACCCATTCCAGCAACATCACCAACATTATCACCAACATTATCAGCTATAACGCCTGGATTTCTTGGATCATCTTCTGGAATTCCTGCTTCAATTTTTCCAACTAAATCAGCTCCAACATCAGCACTTTTTGTGAAGATACCGCCGCCAACTCTTGAAAATAAAGCAACTACCGAAGCTCCCATTCCAAAACCTTCTAAAGCATGGACATTTGACCCGCCATTGGCTGCATAAAAATAATATAAGCCGCCTAAACCAATCAATCCTAATGAAGCGACACATAAGCCCATTACAGAACCACCATAAAATGAAACAGATAATGCTGCAGCTGCACCGTCTTTTTGAGCTGCTGTTGCAGTTCTAACATTTGCTTTTGTTGCTGCATACATTCCAATAAAGCCTGCTAATGATGAACATGCTGCACCGACTACAACTGCAATAGCTGTTGCTGTACCAAGGAATACCTTTGCTAGAACAACGAGAACAAAAATAAAAACTAATAAATATTTATATTCAGTTTTCATAAATGCTAATGCACCTGAATGAATCTGGTCGCCAATTTTTTTAACTTTATCTTCGCCATCAGGGTATTTCATGACCAGCTTGTAAACAACAAATGCTGCAATCATGCCTATCAGGCCTAATATTGGTGGAAATAGTGCAATGTTCATATAAAACCTCTTTTTTTTAAAGGTGCATTCTATCAAAAAATTCTATAAAAAGACCTATTTTTTAAAATCTATTTATCAAACACGTCTTTGTCTAAGAGGCCTTCTGAGTGGGCAACTATGCAGGCAACAGTAGCATCACCAGTAACATTTACTGACGTTCTAATCATGTCCAATATTCTATCTACAGCAAGAATGATGCCTATTGCCTCTAGTGGCAAGCCAAACTGTTGAAGTATTATTACAAGCGTAATAGTTCCAGCAGAAGGAACCGCTGCAGCACCAACTGAAGCAATTACTGCAAGTAACACAACCTGCATATACTGGAAAAGAGAAAGATCTATACCTGACATTTGTGCAATGAAAACTGTTGCCATGCCTTGCATTATTGCTGTTCCATCCATGTTAATCGTAGCTCCAACTGGTATTACAAAAGAAGCAATATTTTTATTAACCCCTAAATCGGTAGTAACCGTCTTTAAAGTAACAGGAATTGTTGCAGCGCTTGATGATGTTGAAAAAGCAAAAATAGCTGTTTCTTTCATTTTTCTGAAGAATACTAAAGGGCTTAAATTGGTAAAAACTTTAAGAAAAATTGAATAGGTAACTATTGCATGAAATAAGAGAACTGAAATAAGCAAGACAACATACATAAATGCTTCTTGAAAAATATCTAGGCCATCTGTGATAACAAATTTACCAATTAAACAAAAGACACCTATTGGGGCATATGACATTATCATTAAGACAAGTTGCATAAATACCGTATTAAGCTTCTCAAATGATTCGCTAAGATTTCCTGTTAGATGATTTGTTTTATTTAAAGCTAGTCCAAATAAAATACTAAAAAAAACAATGGCAAGCATCTGATTGTTGGCCATTGCTTCGATAATATTAGATGGAAAAATATCTAATATAGTGGAATATACACTTTGTCCTTCTGGTAATTTTTCAGGGGCCGCTATATCTGATGAATAGCCTGCTCCAGGTTTAAATATAGATGCTACAAAAAGAGATAAGCTGACTGCAATTGCTGTCGTACCAAGATATAAGCTAATAGTCTTAAATGTAATATTACCAAGACTCTGAAGGCTGCTTAAAGATGATATTCCTGAAACTAAAGAAAAGAAAACTAATGGCACTATTAGCATTTTTAAAAGATTTATAAAAATCGAGCCTCCAAGGTTAAAAATATAAACTTGGATAAAATCTTCTATTGAGCTAGGGATGAAATCAAAATAATAAGCAAGAGACCCTAATGCAAAGCCAAAGAACATCCCTAAGAGGATATTTCTGGTTAAATTTTTTGGAGTTTCAAGCATTATATTTCTATCATATCAAAATCTTCTTTGCCTACTCCACATTCTGGGCATAACCAATCATCAGAAATGTCTTCCCATTTTGTTCCAGGCTCAATTCCGTCATCAGGCCAGCCTAATTCTTCGTCATAAATCCAACCACAGACGATACATTCCCACTTTTTAAATTCCATAAGTTACTCTTGTAAAAAATTTATAGCTCATACTCTAAACATAAAAAAACTTCCGCGTATAATATCAGATTTACCTCTATTAATTAATGAAGCTTGAACAAATATCATCGTGGAATTCTTATGAAGAAATTAAGCATGAGTTGAAGAATACTGAAATAGAATCTTGGTTACTAGAGCAAGGGCCTATAACAAAAAGAATTAAATCTATAAAAGACTTCAGGCTTGAATTAATTCAAGATGAATTATCAGAAGTTAAGGAGGATGAAATCTTATTTCTCAATACGGATGCTGAAGCAATTAGGGTAAGAGAAGTTATTTTATATGGCAATAAAACTCCAATGGTTTTTGCTAGAACAATAATACCAAATACCACTATAAACAATGGCTTAAAAGCATTAGGAAAGATTGGCAACAAGCCGCTTGGAGATATCTTATTTGAGAAAGATATTTTTTCTAAGGAGGATGTTGTCTTTGCAACTTTTAAAGATGAAGAAAATATATTTTGGGGAAGGAAAATAAAATATACCGTTAAGAATCAACCCTTCTCTGTAATGGAAGTTTTTTTAATCAAATAGTTTAATGAATAAAATAAAATCCATTATCTCAATTACAAGGTTAAATAAACCTATAGGTATCTACTTACTACTTTATCCTTCATTGATATCATTCACATTCGCATACCAAGCTTTTCTGAAAGATTCGAGCGGATGGTCAATTGAAATACCATCCTATCCATTACTTATTATTGTTTGTGGTTGCATTTTAGTAAGATCAACAGGCTGCGTTATTAATGATATCTTCGATCATAAATTCGATAAGATGGTCGAGCGAACAAAGGATAGGCCTTTGGCAAATGGGGATTTGAGTCTTAAAGAAGCATGGATACTTTTCATAACTCTTGGAATATTATCGATCTTACTTTTATTGCAAACAAATATGCAGACAATAATAATAGGATTCCTTACATCGCTATTAATTGTTTTATATCCTCTTACAAAGAGATTTTTATTAGGTCCTCAGTTTTTTTTAGCCATCACTTTCAGTGCATGCGTTCCTATTGTTTTTTCTATGCTGGGGCAATTAGATAATAGTGTTGTAATGCTTTTATATATTGGAAATGCTGCATGGATAGTTTCTTACGATAGCTATTACGCTATGGGTGATGCTGAAGATGATATAAAAATTGGAGTAAATTCAACGCCACTATGGTGGAAAGACAAAACTATTTTTTTAATTAACATATTTAAAATTATATTTTTAGTTTGTTTGGTTTTAATTGGACTAATGAGATCTTTTTCTCCTGTCTGGTTTATTGGATTAATATGTATTTCGTTTTTTTTCTGGCATCAAAATAAATTAGCTGAAAATAAAAAATTTCTAGAAGCTTTTAAAAATAATAACTATGTTGGTTTATCGTTATTTATCCTTCTTCAAATTGAATTAGCTCTTAATGGTTTTATTTATTAATGACAACTATCATAAGAAATTCTATTGATGAATTGTCTGAGAAACAATTTTTAGATATACGTGCAAGTATTGACTCGCCATTTATGCAATATCAGTTTCTGCATGCATTAGAAAAAAGTAAATCTGTTTGTATAGATACTGGATGGGAGCCTCTGCATTTTACTAGAGAGGAAAAAAATAAAATTACTGGGTTCATTCCTTTATACAAAAAATATAATAGTAATGGTGAATTTGTATTTGATCATTCGTGGTCTCATGCATTAGAGCAGGCTAAAAGAAATTATTATCCAAAACTCTTAAGTGCTATTCCTTTTACCCCATGTAGAGGCGAGAGGATTCTAGGTAATAATGAAAACACTAAAGTTCAATTGATAGATGATGTAAAAGAATATATGGCAGCTGAAGATATAGAAAGTTGGCATATTCTTTTTCCAGATCAAAAGACCTCCTCTTTTCTAAAAGATCATAATTTTATTGAAAGGTTTGGATGCAGGTTTGTATGGAAAAATAGAAACTTTAAAAATTTTGAGGATTTTTTAGCCATATTCACAGCAAGGCAAAGAAAAACAATAAAGGCAGAAAGGAAAAAAGTTTTTGATTCAAAAATTAGTTTTAAAATCATAGAGAGTAAAGACATAACCTTAAATGATTGGGAAATTTTCTATAAACTTTATTGTCAGACTTATATGGATAGATGGCAAAGACCTTATCTAGAAAAAGATTTTTTTAAGCTGCTAAACCCTCAGTCTGAATCTATACAACCTATTTTATTCTTTGCGATACAGGATGATGAGGTGATTGGTGGCTCGCTGTGTTTTAAAAACAAAGATACCTTGTTTGGAAGACATTGGGGCAGTATAAAAAATATTGATTGTCTGCATTTTGAAGCTTGTTACTACCAAGGCATTGAGTATTGCATTAAAAATAATTTGAACTTTTTCGACCCAGGCATTCAGGGTGAGCATAAAATTAGAAGAGGTTTTGAACCCGAGCTGTCATCCTCTTTTCATTATTTTTTAAAAGATGATTTAAGGGGTGCTGTGTCTGGATTTTGTTTAAAGGAAAGAGATGGTGTTATGCAATACAAGAAAGCTTGCGAAGAATATACTCCTATCAAAAAAGAATATAGAATTAAATTATGAGAAATAGGCTCCCAAAAACTTCGCATCACATCGCTATATGCGAAGCTAATTTTATAAGACTATCCAATCTTTTAACAAATTTTATCTATGATGAGTATGAGTTTGAAGCCACTGTTAATGAAACAGAATCACAATATATTTCTTTTCTTGTTTTAGAAAGAACAAAACACACACTTAGCATTGAAGCAAAACAGAATAATAAAATTGCACCATTAAGTATTTTTACTTTAAGGATTAAAGTTTTTATAGATGCAAGAATGGCTGAAGTATCTTCTTATCAAAGTGAAAAACCATTACCATTTTTTTATAAAAAATCTGCTATCCAATCTAAAGATGAAAAAAATCAACAGAATAGATTTTTGACTGAGTGGTTAGAAAGTATCTTCATCTCAGGCATGGCGCCTAAGTCAATAATAGAAAAAATCTTAAATGAGTAGAACTGTTTTTTACTTTCATGGCTTTATGTCATCTGCAGAATCTTCTAAAGCTCAAATTTTTAAAAAATTTTTAGAAACTACTTATCCAAATACACAATTAATAATCCCCAACATATTAGATAAATTTAGTGAGGCAATTCCTCAGCTAGATAAACTAGTAAATGATACAGACTCAAAAGATAGAAAATTTATAGGTAGTTCTCTTGGAGGGTTTTTTGCAACTTATTATGCAGAACTAGATAAAACAAAAGCAGCCATTATTAATCCTGCAATTAATCCCTCAAAAGATTTAAAGGCTTATCTTGGGAAGAATAAAAATTATGCCAATGAAAGCGAGTTTGAACTAACCAAAAAAGATATAGAAGCTCTTAAAGCAATTGAGATAATAAATTTACATAATCCTCACAACTACTTACTTTTGCATGAATCTGGTGATGAGGTTTTAAACTATATGAATGCGGTACGCTTTTATAAATCAAGTTATATGGATATTAGGTTTGGTGGAGATCACTCATATACCTGTTTTTCAGATAAACTAGAAACCATTGCAAAATTCCTAGATTTATAATATTTGCACAATATATGTGCAAATATTAATAAATGCACATAATATACTCATAAAATGCACATAATAAAGACTTGTAACTAT
>CAYFJC010000027.1:0-17968 GCA_964343355.1 uncultured Gammaproteobacteria bacterium
TTGTAGGCTTTATTAGGAGAATCTAAATCTTTCATATTTTTAAAAACATTTCAGAACTTTCTAGGGATTGGAATAAGTCACTAGTAGTTATCCCTATTTTACTCTCATTTGGAATGTGTGTGTATGCAATTAATGATCCTGTCACTACTGCTGCTCAGCTATCTAATATTTATAAACTAGTTGCACTAAGATTTGAGGGAATATTTCAATATGGCGCGCTATTCATTTTTTTCTTTTTAATTATTCTTGCTCTAACTAAAGTTGGTAATAAGAAAATTAAAGTTGCCAATATTTCTGAATACTCTTTTATATCTTGGTCATCGATGTTATTTGCCTCTGGAATGGGGGCCACTATCCTTTACTGGTCACCTATAGAATGGGCCGCCTATTACAATACCCCACCTTTCGGCCTTGAAGTTGGGTCTACTGAGGCTATAAAAGTTATTAATACATATACCTCGTTTCATTGGGGTTTTAGTGGGTGGGCTATCTATGCTCTTCCAGCTGTAGCATTTGCAATAGCATCAACTCGCAACCCCTCAACACCTCTTACGTTTGGATCAATTTTAGTTAGAGATGATTTTCCTTTTAGTGGAATTCTTAAATCTATTTTAGATATATTCTTTATTTTTGGGATTCTCGCTGGAGCTGGTGTTGGGCTAGGGTTATCTTTTCCATTAATTGCTGAGATCGTAGCTTCTCTCCTTGGAATATCCTCCTCACTAGTTTTAGAAATGTTAATACTTTTAATTTGTCTTTGTATTATTACAACAAGTGCTTACTTAGGAATAACTAAAGGCATAAAAAGACTTAGTAATATTAATATTGGCCTTTTAGGTTTTCTGCTTTTATTTGTTTTAGTGGTTGGGCCCACCTCATATATTCTTGCAAATAGTTTAGAGGTGTTAGTAACATATACTCAAAAATTCATAGCTATGAGCACCTATGTAGGTAGTCAGTTTGTTCAAGACTGGACAGTTTTTTATTGGGCATGGTGGTTAGCTCTTGCTCCCTACTTAGGTGTATTTTTTGTAAATATATCAAATGGGAAAACAATTAGGCAGCTTATTTTAGGAACAATATTTATTGGTGGTTTTGGCAGCATTTTGCACTTTTTAATACTAGGTAATTATTCTTTACATTTATTTGAATCAAATGCCTTAGATATACCTGCGCTTTATGCCTCAGAGAAGCCTACGAAAGTTATTGTTGATGTAATTTTAACTTTGCCCTTAAGTTATTTAATGTTATTTATTTATGGTGTAATTTCTGTGATATTTTTATGCACTACGTATGATTCATGTGCATATATTTTATCTAAGACTGCTATGCGAAGTTCTGATATGCAGCCTTCAAAAATTTTAAGAATAGTTTTCTCAATCTTATTGGTTATTCAGCCAGCAATTCTTATGTATCTTGGTGGTGTTAATACTGTAAAATGGATGCTCGTAATAACAGCCATTCCATTATTATTTATAAATATTTTATTAATTGGCTATATCTTTAAAAATGTACAAAAAATCTAATAACTCAAATTACTACCTCCATAACTTCTCATCAATAGATGATACAAAAGACTCTGTACTTATGATTCCAGGCGCTGGAATGGATCATAGGATTGTAAAAGATATTAAATTAGATACTGATAAGTTTAATCAAACTCTTGCAATTGATTTACCTCATCATGGATATTCAACGGGCCCTAAGCTTACATCTATAGAAGAATATGCTGAAGGTATTGAAGAGGCTTTAGAGGATGTTGATGTTAGTAACTTTCATCTTTGTGGGCATAGTATGGGTGGGCTTATAGCACTTAGATTAGCTTTTAATCAAAAATTACAATTTAAATCTGTTAATATTCTGAATGCTTCGTGCCCAATGTTTGTCGGCGGTGCACTTCTTGATGATTCAAGAAAAAATTTAGATTCAGCCATGGATATGTTAACTACTTATGGAGTAAATCAAGCTCCCAAGGCAAAGTCCTCAGGCCCAATGTTTGGAACTATGGGTTCTGGCTTCTATCAAAAAAAATCTGATCTCATTAATACACCATACGGAAGTAAAAAAATTGTTGATAAAATTGATGATGAAATAGATTTATATGCTCTAAAGAAACTTTTTAATCAGATAACAAAAGATATTCTTAACAATGATCTAACTGCATGCAAAAATTTTGCAATTAATGATGAAGACATCACCAATTATGAGAAATCGATAAGTTTTATTTTAGGCGAAAAAGATAAACTTATACCTATTAAGTATGTTGAGAAATTTTGTGAAGGCTTAAAAAAATCTGAGATAGTGGTCTTAGAAAACTTAAGTCACTTTACGTTTTACGAAGACCCTACCAAGCTCTCAAGCGAGCTTGGTAAGTTATTATCTAAATAATTATTAAAATCTGTATCTTAATCTAAGGCCAATAGTTCTTGGCTTACTTCCTGTTCTTCTGACATCACCAAAGTCATCATATATTCCAAGAGTTGGATCAGAATCATGAACATTTTCAAGATAAAGTTCTACAGAAGCATTCTGAAGGAATCCAAGTAGATCATCAGCGTCACTACTCCCTTTGCTTGAAGGATTAACTCCAAATCTTAAGTTTGCTAGTGAATATGATGCATTGGTATCTGTATTTGCAGATGATTGATAGCTTTCACCAGTATATGAATGATCGTAGCTAACGTATGCATCTCTATTTCTAATGACAAAATCTTTATTCATTGACATTACAAATTGTTGAGTTGGTACATAAGCTAGTTGATTACCTTTTGGAGTTGATAGCACGCCCTGAAGATCGTATATATCTTCTTTAAATTCAGGATTAGTTAAAGCAAGCATTAATGATGCATTAAAACTATCTGAAATATTAAAGTAACTCTCAAGCTCTAGTCCTGTTATGGTTGCTTGACCAACATTCTGAACAAAGGCTACGGTTAATAAATCATATATATAACTAGTTGATTGGAAATCATCCCAGTTCATGGTGTGTAAATTACCATTGAATACAATTTTGCCATTAGCTAAAGTTGACTTAAAGCCTACTTCAAAATTTGTTAAAGTGTCTGAATCATAAGTTGCAGGAACAATGCCTGATTCACGCGCCTTCTTATTTAATCTATTCGTTCCACTTGGTCTAAAGCCTTCTGAATAAGTAGCATAAAATAAAACATCATCATTGAATTTGTGAGCTAAGTTAATCTTAGGTGCAATATCAGATACATCTTTTGAGTATTTCTCAGTTCTTCCAGCTGCCCACGATAATATAGGGTGATCTGTATAGTAGCCCATGTAACCATCCTTAGCATCAAAGATAGCTTCATTTTTATAAGCACGAAGTCCAACTGTAAAGTCAGTTTTATCATCAATCGGCCAAGTTGCTTCACCAAAAATAGCTTTTTGACTATCCTCTCTTACATTATCTTGTTTCCACCATCTGCCTTGAACAGATGCAAGAGTATTTGAGATAGCAGGCATATTGTATGTAGTTGAATATGCTAACTCCTGATCTTCAATAAAGACTCCTAAAATCCATCTAAAGCCTGAATCATCAGAGGATTGCATTCTGAATTCAGTACTTTGTCTATCATACTGATCATTTTCAACATAAAACATTCTTGCATCTGTAGATGCATAGTAATCATAGTCATAAGCATATGCAGTGTAAGAATCGTAATAGTTTGTATATACATAATTAGTATAGTCATATGTATAATCTATTTCACGATCAAATATTGATGTATTGAATGTAAATTCAACATCATCTGATAAATTTCCAGCAATAGTTAATGATGTTTGAGTAAATTCATCATCAAAAGTTTCATCACCAAACCTTGAATTTTTTCTTGCACCCTCTGCAACATCAGTTTCCCATGATCCATTTGAAAAAGACTCATGACTTAAGAATGATAGATCTACAGTCGTGCCGCTTGCCATATCATGACCTAAACGAATTCTATGACCAGATTTATCTATCCAGTTATAGTCATCTTCAACATAACTACTATTATCAATCGTAGCCCCTGTGTAGTAAAAGCTAACAGTAGAAGGAACGTTATCTATCCAACCGCCGTTGCTGATGTCATATGCACTAATTCTAATAGCCGTACTTGAACCCAGTGGTATGTTTACAAAAGTCTCAAGTGACTCATCACTAGAACCATCATGAATATCACCACGTTCAATATCAAAACCTGCTTCAAAGCCAGATGGATCTGGCTTATTTGTAATAATCTTAACTGTTCCAGATTGAGATGAAGATCCATACAAAGTTCCTTGAGGTCCTTTCAATATTTCAACTCTATTTATATCATAAATATGCGGATCTGGATTTCCACCAATAGTTGATACTGGTTGTTCATCAATATAATAAGCAGTAGAAGCCTGAGCTCCTGCTCTATTCCCAAAACCACCATCAGAAACACCTCGAATATAAAAATATGAATTTCCTGATCCGCTTGAATCCATAGTTATTGATGGAGATAAAGCTGCGATACCAGCAAAATCAGTAATATTTTTAGCTTCAAGCTCTTCAGAACCAATAGCTTGAACTGCCATAGGTAAATCTTGAATATTAGTTGCTCTTTTAGAAGCTGTAACTATTATCTCTTCTACATTTGAATCAGCCTCCTCAGCATTAAGGGTATTAATCTGAGAAAAACCAAGACCTATAGATAAAGCGCCTAAATATGACATTGCATATTTATTATCTTTAAATATATCTCTAAGTAATAAAGTTAATGGATCTGCTTTCTTTTCAAAAAGAGGTTTAAGTAAAATATTGTTCATGCTATCCCCCTAGCAAGGCTAAATTTTAGTATATATATAGGTTTACTAAGTAAACTTATACCTAATATTAGCATAGGAAATGCATATTTAATGAGATTTAAGGGTTTTTTTAAAAGAGCTACTATTAATCAAAAAGTCTATCAAGAAGATATTTTGAACCTAATACTTTATTAATCTTTCTACATTCATTATAAATGATCTCAGATTGGATATTTGCTCTGCAATAACCCTCGTTAGATGAGATTCCAGGCCAAGCATGCCCAGCTTCTGAATTTATGATTGCTGTAATGGTTACATTATTATCACAATTATAATAAAGAGTCTCTGAAGATTTAAAGGGTGAGGTTATTTCAGAATTTTTGACATCTTTACAATTAAATTCTGAAGACCATGAGGATGCAGTATTTTTAATAGGTTCATAAAAATAACCACCCGAGGACCTAATTGATATTGGTGGCACTGATTTATCAAGCAATCCGCCATAGATTATCAAACTTATAGGAAGTTTAGGTACGCAACTTAATTTATGAGGCTGCATACCAACAATATTAATAACCCCATTAAAAATGTCAGGATACTCACAACCAACTAATTGAGCCATCATGCCGCCATTACTTAGACCCATAATATAGGTGTCATCAATTACAAATTCTTCAGAAACTTTTAGCGCTATCGTTTTTATAAATTCTGAGTCATTAATACAACTTGTCCAATAACAGTTATCTTTATTTTTGCAGCTTGGAAATGGAGGTGCGCTTTGAGAGGTATCTTCGCAAATCTTAATCTCTGGATTATTAGTAGTTAATGGTCCCAGATGATTCCATGAGCTTGAATAGGTTTTTTTAATAATTTTTGAGCCATCCTCTTTAGTCATTTCAGAACTTGGATAAAAATAATTACCTTGCGGGTATGCAATTATTAGACCCATCTCTTCAGCATATAAATTGAAACCACCTGTTGTTTCTTTTTCAAAACCTGATGCAGATCCAGAAAATCCATGAAGACCAATGATTAACTTATAAGAATCTTTCTTTACTGAAGGAGTAAATAGTAAATATGAGCGCTCTTCATCACCATGCATAATGGTAATTTTTTCCATGGCATCAAGGAGTGGAGCAAAAATTAAAAATATATATATAAGCAACTTCATGAATTTAAAAATTCGGAGATCTTGCTTAATGCTTGCTCTTTTTTAAGTTCATTTAATATTTCATGACGCAGTTCAGGTAAAAGAACGAGTTTTACAGATTCATTGTATTTGCCTAAAAACTTATGGAGAGCTTCAACACCCCTTCCGTTTTCTCCTACTGGATCCTGAGTGCCTGCGATTAATAAAATTGATAAATTTTTATCAATGGATAACATCTTTTTATGAGAAAAGGATTCAATGACTCCGTTAGCTAAATCCTCATACAATTGATTGGTTGGAATAAATCCGCACAAAGGATTATTAATATATTCATCGACACTCTCATTATTGCTAGATAACCAGTCATGGGTTGTTCGATTAGGTTTAAATTGAGAGTTAAATTGCTGTGTTGTTAATAAATCAGAAAAGTGACTTTGACCTTTAGCTCCTTTAAAAAATTTAATAATTTTGATTACTAATTTTTGCAGCATTAGTTTTGTAACAGACAATTTTGATGATGCAGATAATATTACCTTAGAAGGAGAAATATCTCTTTGTAAAAGAGCAAGCGTTAGCCAGGTTCCCATACTGTGTGCCAGGATAATATGAGGAAGGTCTTCATAGACAGTTTGTATTTTTTTAAAAGAGGTTTCCATATCGTCCACAACAAGATTCCATCCATCTTTTTCAGAAAAGAATCCTGGAACTGCACCAGATTCAATCCAGTGTCCATGACCTCTATGATCTATTCCTGCAACGTGATAACCCAATGAATTTAAATATTTAGTGGTGTGAGTATATCTTCCAAAATATTCTGCCAAGCCATGATAGATATGAATTACTCCTTTAGGAGTATCAGACAAGTCAGATTCAGATATAAAAATCTTTATAGAATCACTTTTTAAAGTTTCGGCTGTAATAAATTTCATAAACGTTTAAAATATTATGACTTAATTTTAAATTATATGGAAAATATTTATATCTCAGGAACTGGCTACTGGAAAGCAGATGAAATTGTTACTAATGATGAATTAGTTACTTCATTTAATAGCTACGTTGAACGTTTTAATAACGAAAATAAGCTAGAAATAGAAGCTGGAACCATAGAGCCTCTTGGTCTATCTTCTGTTGAATTCATTGAAAAAGCATCAGGTATTAAAACTAGGTATCTGATTGATAAAAAAAATTGCTTAGACATTGATGTAATGAAGCCTGTTCTAAGACAGGAAAATTCAGAAAATATTTCAATACTTGCAGAGATGAGTGTTCATGCTGCAAAAGAAGCCCTTAATCAAGCTGGAATAGAGGCTAAAGATGTTGACGCTGTGATACTTGGAACATCTCATTCGGCAAGAAATTATCCTGCAGTAGCATGTGAGGTTATGGATGAGCTTGGTATAGAGGGTTATGGTTATGACATGCTAATTGGATGTTCTTCAACCACTTTTGCAATCAGTAACGCTTATAGTGATATAGCATCCGGTCTAGCAAATACTGTTTTAGTTATAAATCCAGAGCTAACTTCTCCTCATAATGATTTTACTTTAAGAGATAGTCATTTTATTTTTGGTGATGCGTGTGTTGCTTCGGTTGTTCAAAAAAATTCAACATCAAAACATAGGGTAAAGATTCTTGATAGAAAGTTAGTTACAAAGTTCTCCAGCAATATCAGAAGCGACTTCGGATATCTAAATAGGGTTGAAGAAAATCCCAGAGATCAAAAAGATTTATTTTTTAAACAAAATGGTAAAAGTGTTTTTAAAGAGGTCTGTCCCATGGTTGCAAATCTGATCACAGATCAATTACAGGCAGTCAACCTTGAAGCTTCAGATATTTCTCAATTTTGGCTTCATCAAGCCAATTCAAACATGTGCCGATTCATAATGACCAAGATACTTGGTACCAGTGATTATGATCCGAAGATGGCTCCTATGATTCTTGGTGATTTTGGCAATGTTGCATCTGCAGGGTCATTGCTTTCATTTCATCTTAATAATCATCTAGAAAAAGGTGATAAAGGAATTATTTGTTCTTTTGGTGCCGGATATTCTATATGCTCACTTATGATAGAAAAAGAATAAATTATCATTCTTTTAAACATTAATAATAAATAATATTTATAATACCCACATGGAAGAATATGATGGACTAATCGTTGCTTTATTATCAGCTGCACTGATGATATTTTATATATTTATTGAAGCAAGGCCGAAAGGGTCGCACTTCGTAGAAAGTGTTAAAGATACAATTTCTCGTTTCTTCAGATTCTTCAGATAAAGATAATTCTAAATTAATAAACCAACTACTAATCCAGTCATGCATGAAGCAAGGGTTGCTGCAATTAATGCTTTAAATGAAACATCTACTAAATCCTGTTTTCGCTCAGGCGCCATAGCCCCCATTCCAGAAATTAAAATTCCAACAGAAGATAGGTTTGCAAATCCACATAATCCATAAAATGTTATTAATTTAGATTTATCAGACAAGAGTCCATCTTCAAGACTAGCCAATGCTGGATATGCTATAAATTCATTAAGTGCTGTTTTAACTCCAAGCAACTCTCCTGAAATAATAGCTTCACTCCAAGGGATGCCCATCAACCAAGCAATGGGTGCAAATACAAAGCCTAGAATTATCTCTAGAGAAAGATCAAAACCAAATTGAGCTCCAATCATTCCAAGAAAAGCATTTACTATATAAACCAATGCAAGAACAGTAATCAATATAGTTCCAACACTTACAGCAACATTGGCACCATCAGAAGTCCCTCTGGTAATGGCATCCATTGTACTTTTATAAATTTTTGGTGTTTTGCTTTCATTAAAATCAGTTATTGAGTTTGATGGAATCATAATATTTGCGTACATAATTGCTGCTGGAACAGAAAGAACAGATGCTGTAATAAAATGCTGTATTAGATTTACGTCTGCAAATGAGACCTCAAGGATACTTATCAATGCAACCATAACAGAGCCTGCAACGGTAGCCATTCCAGCTGTCATTAAGATTAATAATTCCTTGTTAGTTAAAGTTTTCAAATAAGGTTTGATTAGTAGAGGTGCTTCTACCTGACCAATAAAGACATTTGCTGCAGCACCCAATCCCACAGGTCCACCAATATTAAATAATTTCTGACAAACTTTTGATAGCATATTTACGATAAATGGCAGCACACCCCAATACCATAGAATTGCAGATATACACGACATCACAATAATGTAGGGTAATACTCCAAATGCAAAGGTCTCTAAAAGAGATCTATATGCAGGAGCTCCTTCCACTGGAGCAAAGCCAAATAAAAAGCTAGCACCTTCTTGGGTGGCCTGTTGAAGCACAAAAACCCCATTTCCAAGTATCTCAAAGGCATCAATAATAAGGGGTACTTTAAGTAAAATTAAAGCTAAAAATATCTGAGCTAAGATTCCATATAAAATATATTTATAATTTATTTGTTTGATGTTGTCTGAAAAAGGAATAGCAAGCGCAACTAGGCCTATAAAGCCTATTAAGATTTGAAAAATATTTAATATATTCATGGCTTAGTATAACTTAATAGCTTTTAATCTTTCATTTAAAAAATCATCAGCTAAGACACCTTCATCTTCTTCATTAAAGATCGATTTAAGAACTATATTGGGTGCTGGATGAAGAAAAAATGGAATGCTGTAACGAGATTTTGACTTTGATCCAGGGTAATTAATAACTCTATGAGTTGTGCTTAATAACATCCCATCTGTAACAAGCTGCATCATATCTCCAATATTACAAACTATTGCATTAGAGGATGCCTTTATAGGAATCCAATCACCTTTTTTAGATTTAACTTCAAGACCCGACTCTTCAGCCCCAACCAATAAAGTTATAAGGTTTATATCTTCATGCGCTCTAGCACGTAAATTATTGGTATCGTTTGTAACAGGCGGATAATGAATAAGTCTTAAAAGTGAATTGCCTTTATTTGTCCATGGGTCAAAGAAATTAGAATCTTGATTTAGCAGTAGTGCTATGATTTTAAGAACGTTCATTCCTAGACCATTGATAGCTAAAAATAATTCATCAAAATTATTATTAAATTCTGTAATTTCTTCCACATTAATATTGGTATGAATTCTAGAATCATAGCTTTGATCCGTATTGGGACCATGATGCCAAAATTCTTTTTGATCTGGTGTCACCTCTCCTAGAGCAGTTTCTTTGCCGAATGGTGTATAACCTCTTGCTCCAGCATTTTGAGGAAAAGCGTACTTAACTTTACTATCTACTGATAAATCAAAGAATTCCTTAGATAAATTATAACTATTAGCTAGAAGTTCGGGATTTAGCCCGTGATCAGTAATGCTAAAAAAACCATACTCGGTTAAAGCATTTTTAAGCTCTACTAAGGCCTCTTTATTACCATCTTTGATATCTAGGTAGGATAATTCTGGTATTACTTGATTAGACATAATATTATTTTAGCAAAAAAAAGGGCAGTGAACTGCCCTTTTTAATCAACTAATTACTATTAGAATTTGTAAGCAAATCCTAACTGCATTCTATAACGTGAGCTATATGAATCTGTACTAGGACCTCTATCATCTATACCAGTAATGATAATTTGACCAGCTGAATTAAATCCATCTGATTCAAGAAGACCTCTTGATCCATAACTGTAGTACTTTTGCTGGCCCTTTTCATCATCAATCAAGTTCATTAGATTTAGAACATCTAGATAGATGAATAGCTTATGACCCTCAATAAATGTTGGAACTTCTTGAGCAATTCTCATGTCAAGCTGCTTAGTCCAAGGTAATGTAGAATGATTTCTAGGCATTACTCTTCCAGCCCAGCTGTTTAAGCCAGCTTTTGTAATAGCATTCATAACATCTGCTTCTGATACTCCATCATAGACAACATTGGCATCGCCAGCAGTAGGAACATACATTAATGTACTTCCATCATCCATACCATTATCAAATCCGTCAAGAACATAACTAAATGGTGATCCTGAATATGCTTTATAGAAAAGTGAAACCTTTGTAGGAGCGCCATCAAAGATATTCATTGTTTTATCAAAGCCCATTACAAGTCTATGCTCATTTGACCAATTTGTTGGTGCTGTAGGAACATTCTTAATATCAGCATTTGGCATATAACGTAAGTTAGATGAAGCTTGTGAAGAAGTTGCTGACCAACCGCTAGAAGCTTTCATGCCAGTATAACTAAGGAATACACTTCTACCATTATCAAAGTCTTTATCAAATCCAAAAGTCATTGATTCAGAACTTGTGCCTTCTGCATTAGTAATGACAGTATGTCCATAACCATTGTATGAAACAATTCCTGTAGGAGAAGATTGATCAACTGTATGAGAAGCATCATAGAAACCTATGCCTTCTTTTGCATCATCTCTGTTGTAAGCAAATCTTAGGTTATAGCCATTAGCTGTAACTAAATCTAACTCAAGAGAAGTTTTCCAAGTTGAAGGTGTTTCATAGTTTGGATCGATTCCTTCTGCTCCACCTGGTGATACAGATCCTGGAGGAATTAGACTATATAAATCAGCATCTCCATAAAAACATGTTGGATCGCCTGCAACAGGACATGGTGAGTAGTATCTAGCGCCATAAGTAGCAACACCAGAGTTAGAGAAAGGACTTGCTAACCATACATTTGGAACTCTTCCTGCAAATAGGCCAATTCCACCTCTAAGTTCAGCAGAAACTATTCTACTTGAACCTGACATTAGATCGGTAGCATCAAGATTAAATCCAACTCTTGGTTGAATAATTCTTGATTTAGCTGGAGTAGCATTAGAGAAACCTAATACTTCAGAAGCGCTAGCGTTATAGGCTGGCCCATTATCCATTGCAAAAGTATCTAGTCTTACACCGGCTAAAACAGTCAATATATCAGATACATACATTTTATCTTGGATATATATTGTTTTAAATGTACCAGAGAATGCTGCAGCAGCATCGTAAGGATTACCTGTAGCTGACTGATTAAATCTAAAGAAACTTGGAACACCTGCTTCAAAGTTATCTACTCCTTTAAACTGATATGCGCCATCTTCTCTAGAGATAAATAGGTTACTTACAAATTTATCTATAACGTCATAACCCATAGTGATTTCATGATCACCTGCTGTTATCACACCTTTAATATTTATGATTTCATCTGTAGCAGAAGTCTCATTAGCACTTCTATACTTATCTCCTCCGAGGAAGATTGATTCTCTTGAACCTGAAGTATAACCACCATTAGAATCAGTAATACGGATTTCAACATGAGGGAAGTCTTCTCCACCCAATGCATCCTGGTCATTTGTATACTCAACATCTGAGTGTTTAACCTGAACATAGAAATTATCAGTTACATCCCCATACCAAGAAAAAGTTGTTTTCTCATTCGTTGTTGGGTAGTTATAGTAATGTGAGCTAAATCTAATATCATAGTTATAAGGCTTAACTGAGTTATCCTCTGAGTAACTATAGACATATTCCAATCTATTTCTATCATTAACAATGTAATCAAGTTTAGTAAGCTGCTTCTCAGCCATTTCTGGTGGAGGAGAGAAATTTGGTGATCCTGGATCGTAGTTATACAAAGTTTTTGTAATATTTGTAATTCTATCAATAAGAGCCTGATCAGCAATTCGATATAAAACTTCTTCAGAAGGAGTTAATGATTCAAATTCTTCATATGCAGTAAAGAAGAAAAGTTTATCTTTAATAATTGGTCCACCTAAAACAAAACCTGTAGTTTCGTCTTCAAACTGACTTGGAGCACTTCCATTTAAGTCACCAACATTATTTTCATCTGTTGAGTAGTAGTAACCCATTCCTTTAAACTCATTAGTACCGGATTTAGTAACAGCATTAATACTTGCGCCTGTAAAGTTTCCTTTAGAAACATCAAATGGACTTATATCAACTGAAATTTGCTCTAATGTTTCAATACTTATTGGGTTTCTTACTGATGGGAAGCCGTTAGCATTTAATCCCAATGGATCATTCTGAGCAACACCGTCAACAGTAAAGTTGTTATATCTATTATTTGTTCCAGAAACAGAAATTGATGCATTTCTTGCTTGTCCATTTACAACAATTCTTGAATCTTTCTTTACATATTCTGAAATTGATCTTTCGATACTTGGAGTACCTTCAATATCAGCTGCAGAAATAGCAAGCCCAGAACCAAATTTAGTAAATGATGTTTTGACACCAGTGACTACAACTTCATCCATTGAGCCTCCAGAAAGACTAACATCAATATTGGATGTTTGAGATACATTTAAGTAAACACCAGAAAGCATTTCAGGATTGTATCCCTCTTTACTTACTTTAATTACATATGGTCCACCCGGTCTCAAGTTAGCAACAGAAAATGATCCGTCAGCTCCTGAAACTACAGTTTTTGAAGACCCAGTTGGAGTATGTGTAATTTGTATAGAAGCGTCTGAAACATTTACATCACCACGAATCGAAGATGTTGTTTCATTGGCTGCATAAACAGATCCACTAATAAAAAATACAGTTAACAAAGATAAATACCACTTATTCATAACAGTTCCCTCTTTTTGATAAGATAAGATTAATATAATTTAATAATATACCTTTTTGCAACCCTAGGAAAGAGAAACTGGGCTCATTAATGTGATTTCTTTGTGAACTTTTAAAACTTCTTAATTCTTTGCTTAATTAAGTTAAATCAATATGCGTTTTATCCATAAATTTAACCAAAGCTTCTGGAACTTTTATTGAGTTTTTGCCATCAAAATTATTTTCTATAACTGCAATAAGCGCCCTGCCTGCTGCTAATGCAGATCCATTAATGGTATGAGCAAAAACTTTATCTTTCCCATCTTTAATTCGTATTTTTCCTCTTCTAGCCTGAAAGTCTAAAAAATTAGAACAAGATGAAATTTCTCTATATTTATTTTGACTTGGCATCCACACCTCTATGTCATATGTCTTTGCTGCAGTAAAACCAAGATCGCCTGAACACAGCTCAATAACTTGATAAGGTAATTCAAGCACTTGTAAAACTTCTTCTGCATTAGCAAGCAGCCTATCAAGAGCATCATAAGAATTATCAGGATGGACTATTTGAACTAATTCAACCTTTTCAAATTGATGTTGCCTAATTAGACCTTTGGTGTCTTTGCCATAGCTTCCAGCTTCAGAGCGAAAACAGGGAGTATGAGCAGTTAGCTTGATAGGCAGATCATCTAAGTCATTAATGGTATCTCTAAAAAGATTTGTGAGAGGAACTTCAGCAGTTGGAATAAGATACATATCATTAGAGAGTTTAAATAAATCTTCTTCAAATTTTGGAAGTTGGCCAGTTGCTTGAAGAGAATCTGCATTGGCAATAAATGGAACGTAATGCTCTTGATAACCATTTTTAATAGCCAAATTAAGCATTAGGTCTATCAGCCCTCTTTGCAGTTTTGCAATATCATTTCTCAAAACAGAAAAACGAGTACCTGATAATTTTACAGCTAACTCAGAATCAATATCTTTAGCAATCTCAATATGGTCTTTTGTATTTGATGAACTAGGAACGCCAAATTTTTTAATTACAACATTATCATTTTCGCTAGAACCAATGGGCGCTTCTGGATGAGGGATATTTGGAATATCTAATAAGAAAATTTCTAACTCAATTTGAATATTTTTTAAATCTTCTTCGCCTACTTTTAATCTATCATTGATTTTGTCTATATCACTTTTTAAAATATCAGTAGAAGCTCCTGATTTTTTTAACTCGGCAAAATTGTTCGATAATGTCTTTCTTTCTGACTGTAGAGATTCGACATCAATTTGTAATGTTTTTCTTTTTGAATCTATTTCAGTAAATTTTTTAATATCTAATGAATAGCCTTTATTATTGAGAGCATCTAATACTTCGCTTGAAGAATCTCTTAATAATTTTATATCTAACATATTACTTTAATGCTCCTAATGTTAAACCTATATAGGTAGCTGCTATTGTAAATACAATTGTCATTAATATATATAGAGCAGCTTCACCAAAATTTTGATTATTAAACATTTCAACAGTTTGGATTGAAAAAGCAGACATAGTTGTAAAAGATCCTAAAAAGCCAATAACAAAGAATACCTGCATCTCAGATTTCATGTCTGCCAAAAAGCCAAAAAGAAGACCAATAAGAAGACATCCAACTACGTTAACTCCAAGTGTTCCTATGTGCTGGCTAGTTGAAAAATATTTTGTAATTATCTCTGTTAGACCATATCTAGAAATGGCTCCCAAAGCTCCACCAATTCCTATAAATAAAATATTCATCAATTCAGTGTTAAGTTTTTAAACATAATTAAATTCTCAATATTAAGATTGTCATTATATTTTAAATAATAAATCTTATTCTCTTTAAATTTAACCTCTATTTCATTGTAACTCTCTTCAAGCGAAGACTTAATAAAGATGGTGTCTCTATCAAATTCTAAATCGTAACTTGGGTTATCAAGAGTAAGACCGTTTAGAAGAATATCTATTAGCATGTTGTCTTCAAGATCGCTTAACTGCATTCTTGATGTCTGATTTAACTCTATGTCTGTGATAATAATTTGATCCTTGGTCAGTTCATATTTTTCTTTAAAAGGATAATCAACATAAAAAATGGTACCTTCTTTATTTTTTAAAATCCTACCTTCACTTTTATCAATTGAATTTGTGTAAGGGTTTATCGAGGATTGAATAAAAGCTAAGCTTGAACTCCTAAAAGAATCATTAAAAAGGCTTATAAGGTCATTTGAAAAAGTTAGAGGGCTTGTTAAAAGAAGAGCTAAATATATTAATCTCATTAAAGTTATGTTCTTTTTGGGACCATTACTTCTCTTGAGCCATTTGAGCTCATCTCAGTTACTATCCCCGCTTGCTCCATCGTTTCTATTATTCTTGCAGCCCTGTTATAACCAATTCTTAGTTTTCTTTGCACAGCTGAAATTGAGGCCCTTCTAGAATCAATAACAAAATTAACTGCTTCGTCATAAAGTTCATCTGCTTCTTCTTCATTTGAATTTTCATTAGACCATCCTGGGATAGGACCTGTATCCTGAACATCTGAAACGATGCTGTCTATATAATCAGGCTCTGATCGTTTCTTCCAATCAGCTACAACTCTGTGAACTTCATCATCACCAACGAAAGCACCATGAACTCTTATAGGAACACTTAACCCAGGAGGAAGATAAAGCATATCGCCCCATCCAAGTAATTGCTCAGCTCCGCCCTGATCCAGAATAGTTCTAGAATCAATTTTGGAGGAAACTTGAAAACCAATTCTTGTAGGTATGTTTGCCTTAATTAAACCAGTAATAACATCAACCGAAGGTCTTTGTGTTGCAAGTATAAGATGTATTCCTGCTGCTCTAGCTTTCTGAGCTATTCTAGCAATCAGATGTTCAACTTTTTTACCTACAAGCATCATCATGTCTGCGAACTCATCAACCACTACTACGATTGAAGGTAGTTTTTCTAGATAAACATCCTCATCTTCAGTTAGAGGGTCTGGTATTTGTTCGCCATTAGCTGCTGCATCTTCAATCTTTTTATTAAAGCCCTGAAGATTTCTAACACCCATTACCGACATCAGCTTGTACCTTCGATCCATCTCTGCAACACACCAGCGCAAGCCATTAGAGGCATCAGTCATATCTGTAATAACGGGGGTTAGTAGATGAGGAATTCCATCATAAACAGATAGCTCTAGCATTTTGGGATCAATCATGATTAAACGAACATCCTCGGGATCAGATTTAAATAACAAACTTAGTAACATAGCATTCACACCAACAGATTTACCTGATCCTGTGGTGCCAGCAACTAATAAATGCGGCATTTTAGCAAGATCAACAACAACAGGTTTTCCTGCAATATCATGACCCAAAGCTAGTGATAAGCTTGATGTAGATGATTTAAAGGCGTTAGAAGAAAGTATCTCTGTTAGACGAACCATTTTCCTATTAGTATTAGGTATTTCAATACCAACAACTGATTTCCCTTCTATAACTTCAACGACTCTGACGCTGCTAACTGCTAATGATCTAGCTATATCCTGAGCAATATTAGTAACCTTGCTAGCTTTAGTCCCAGGTGCTAGCTCGATTTCAAACCTAGTAACAACTGGTCCAGGTAAAACTGAAACAACATCTGCTGTCACTCCAAATTCTGCAAGCTTAACTTCGAGCAGGCTTGCTAAAGCGCTAAGATCCTCTTGAGATAAAGAAGATCCATCATCAAGCGCTCTATCTAAGAGCTCAGTGCTTGGCATTCTGGTTTTTTCATCTTCGGATACAGGCTTTGTAGTCGAAGTGTTTTTGGTAACAGGCTTAATGTCTGATTTGGTTTTTTCTGGCTCAGGAGCTTTTTGGATCTCCTGAACGGGAGCCTTGATTTCAACAGGTTTCTTTAAAGCAACCTCTTTAACTTCTTCTTCTTTTCTTTTTAAGTTGGCCTCAAGTCTCAATCTTTGTTTTTCTCTTGATTTATTAATAAAGCTTTTAGTTTTATTAATAAAATTTGAAGTTATCTCTTTAAACTTTTTAGTTACTAAGAGTAAAAATGAACCCACTAAATCTATTACTTTGGCCCAGCTAAAATTAAATGCTAAGGCAAAGGAAGGTATTAAAAATAGAATTAAAAATATTAAAGATCCTATCTGACCAAAGATGCTTGATAAAAAAGTAAATATTGAATTACCAATAAAGCCACCTGCAGATAATTCAGGATAAGTCTCACCTTCTAAATAAAATTCAAATAAAGAGCATGCGCATAAAACTGTAGCTATTGCTCCGAGTAAACGGAAATATGATTTGGCTTTTGAAGAATATTTACTAGAAAAAAATATTGTTTCAACAGAGAGGCTAGCAAGAAGGGCTAGAATTATATAAGCAGCTATTCCAAAAAAGACAAAGAGTATATCTGAGATCCAAGCTCCAAAAGGACCACCCATATTAAGTATCTCTTGATTGGGTGAAAATGAAGAAAATCCTGGATCAGATGAATTGTAAGAAATAAGTGCTATAAAAATATATAAACATAAAC
>CAYFJC010000028.1:0-16490 GCA_964343355.1 uncultured Gammaproteobacteria bacterium
CGGAAATAATTAGCAATATTTTAATATATTTAAATTAATTTTTCCCTGAATTTAGCAAATATTTTTTACTTTTCATTTCATTAATTCTACTTTGAGATCTCTCCCAGAGATACTGAAATTTATTACCAACGTATAAATCTTTTGGATCAATGCCTTCATCAAAGAATTTGACCTTTGTATTTTCTTTGTAAGCAACATCGATAAAGCTTATAAATCTTCTTACTCTGTCTGCATTATCATCATTGCATAAGCTAAATTCATTAATTAAAATCCAGTCATATTTATTGCAAATTTCAATGTAATCCTTTGCACTAGAGGCTTCTTGAAAGAATTTATTAAAACTCACCCACAAAAATGTATTATTAAAACCATTACAACTAAATATTCTTTTATTGATTTCAATTTGATCATTAAACTCATCACAACCAAATGTTGATGAAATAAATTCTTGTATTTTCTTTTTATCGAATAATCCTGATTCATTATTTTTTTCAAATTGTGAAATTAATGAGATTCTATAATCCTTATCGCCATTCAATTCATGAATATTAAGATGTTTCTCCATTAAGTCTATTGCGGACATAAATTTTTGCCTTTGAAGACCCTCGAGATAAAGATTGGCTGGGTGAGCATTTGAAGATAGTAAAAAATAAATGTCTTTTTCAAATAGTTTTTTAAATAAATTAGTAATAAGCATTGCGTCAGCAACATCCTCAACTTGAAATTCATCAATAAAAATTACTTCATAGCTAGATACTAAAGAATCAGCAATTATGTCTAATGGATTTTTTTTACCAGAAAGTTCTTTTAAATCTTTATGAATTGACTGCATAAAGTCGATGTAATGAAATCTTGCTTTATTTAAATTTAATTCATCATATATAGAGTTAAGAAGAAGTGTCTTACCTCTTCCTACTTCACCCCATAAATAGAAGCCCTTAACAACATTTTTTGATAAAGTAAAAAATAATCTGGATTTCTTGGGCTTGTGCTTGTTAAAAATATCAATAAAATCAAGTTGAGATCTGTCTAAAGTGATATCTTTAGATTTAAGTTTTTTAATAATATTTTCGTGAATGGGCATTATGCAAAAAGAGAGAAATATAAATTCAAATAAAGTTATTTATATTTTGTTATTAATAGTTATTGCTTTACTAGCATTATTACAATTTTCTAGTGAGAATGATAATAAATTTGTAATAGCCTCTGAAAAAGCAATTACCTCAGTAGTTACAATTTATACCTCAAACAATACCAATACATTAAGAAGCCAATACTCAAATTCAAAAAATATTGGTTCAGGTGTAATAATTTCTGATGAAGGTCACATTGTTACTAATAGTCATTTAATGATTCCGAACGGAAAAATATTAATAGGTCATACAAATGGCGAAATGAGTGAAGGGATAATGGTTGGTCAAGATAATGATTCTGATATAGCGGTAATCAAAACAGATGTAGCTTTTGAAATGCTGCCTATTGAAGTTGGAAACAGCTCAGAAGTTCGAATTGGAGACCAGGTTCTTGCTATAGGAAATCCATACAATATCGGGCTTTCTGTAACTAGTGGAATAATAAGTGCAACGGGAAGAGATTATGGAAATCCTTATCTTGAATTAATACAAACTGATGCTGCTATTAATCCAGGTAATTCAGGTGGGGCTCTTATTAATGAGGAAGGTTACTTAGTTGGAATTAATACTAAAATATATTCACAAACTGGTTCCTATGAAGGTCTTGGTTTTGCTATACCCTCAGAAAAAGTTTTTCAAATTGCTTCAGAGCTTATTAAATATGGAAAAGTTAGAAATGCTTGGATAGGTAATTTTAGGGTTAGACCAATTAAACTTTTAAATAAAAATCAATTTACTGCGCTTGAAATTATAGAAATTGGAGATAAAGGCCCTTTAATTGAAGCTGGCGTTACTCAGGGAGACCTTATAACAGGAATAAACGGAGGTCTGGGGTCTTGGAATAATTTGACACAGGCTTTAAAGCTAGCATTTCCAGGAGATATTATAGATTTAGAAGTTATGAGTGATGAGGAATCTGATAAATTACTATTATCAATAAAAACTGAACCTATTAACTAGGTAGCCGAGTGATATCTGCCCCAAGATAGGATAATTTCTCCTCTATTCTCTCGTATCCCCTATCGATATGATAAATCCTATCAACAATTGTTTCACCACTTGCAACTAGTCCAGCTAATATAAGGCTTGCTGAGGCTCTTAAATCTGTTGCCATAACTTGAGCACCAGATATTTGACTAACGCCAATGATGCTTGCTTGGTTGCCTTGAGTTGAGATATTACAACCCATTCTATTTAATTCTTGAACATGCATGAATCTATTTTCAAAAACATTTTCTTGTACTACTGAATTTCCATCTGCTAACGCATTTAATACCGAAAATTGGGCTTGCATATCTGTTGGAAAACCCGGAAACGGAGATGTTGATATATCTACAGGCAAGGGTCTTTGATTTTTCATACTCAAACTTATGCTATTTTTATCTGAAGTAATTGTTGCACCAGATAGTTTGAGTCTTTCAATAACATTATTTAGCCTTTCTGGCTGAATAGAATTGATTTTAATCTCTCCCCCTGTAAGGGCTGCTGCTACAAGATAAGTTCCTGCTTCGATTCTATCTGCAGGAATTGAATATATTGTTGAATGAAGTGACTTAACTCCTTCAATTGTTATAACTTCAGTTCCAGCACCTTGAACTTTAGCTCCCATTTTATTTAATAAGTCTGCTAGATCAGATATTTCAGGCTCCATTGCAACATTTTTTAATGTTGTTACACCTTCCGCCAAACATGCAGCCATCATTATATTCTCGGTACCAGTTACGGTAACACCTTCAAAAACTATATCAGCTCCAATTAACTTATCTGCTTTGGCCTCTATATAACCATTTTCAAGGTTAATTGATGCGCCTAATTGTTTTAAAGCATCTAAATGAAAATTTACTGGGCGAGATCCAATTGCGCAACCCCCAGGTAGAGCAATTTTTGCATAGCCATATTTAGCAACCATTGGACCTAACACTAAAATAGATGCGCGCATGGTCTTTACAAGCTCATATCTAGCCTCTAAATCATCCAACTTATTACAGGAAACAGAAAAATCCATACTTTCATCAAGTGATATATCTGCACCCATTGAACCAAGTAATTCAAACATAGTTGTTATATCTTGAAGATATGGAAGATTCTTAAATATTACCTTTTCATCATTAAGAATAGTTGCTGCTATCATAGGCAAGGCAGCATTCTTTGCTCCAGAGCAAGAAATTTCTCCATTAAGAGCATTCCCACCTTTTATTAAGAGTTTTTCCATTATTTTTCCATATTTGTTTTTGTTTTTAAACTTAGAGCATGAAGTTCACCAGATTTAAAAGAGTCGCTTAATAAATCTAGGATAACTCTATGTCTTTTAATCATTGGCATTCCCTCAAAACTATCAGAAATAATCAATAGTTGTAGATTACAATCATCTCCAATAAATTCTAGACTTGCCTCAGGTAGAGCATCTTGAATTGTTGCTTTAATTATTTCCTTATTCATCAAATCCAGCATCAGAAACCCATGATGCTATTGTTTGATTCATATCTCCATCATGACTATCAGCAAGAGCACGAAATTGGTTACGAAAAGTTAATCCAAGATTTACCCCATTGACTACTATGTTAATTATTTTCCATTCATCGCCATCTTTTCTAACAGTATATTTAATTGGATAGACACTGCTTGAGGTAAATAAATTTTGTTTAACATTTACTTGCTTTTCAAATTCCAAGTTATCTGGAAAGTACGTAACTATTTTTTGATCCTGCCATTGTGCAAGAGTTTCAGAATATGTATCTAATAAAGAATTTTTAAAAACTTCTATAAATTGTGATCTTTGATCTTTAGTTGCTGCAACATAATACTTTTTACCCATAACAAGTGCTGAAACTCTTCTGAAGTCTATGATTGGTTCAAAAATGACCTTAATTTTATTCTCATAAGCATCTTTATCTGAATAAAACAGCTCACTATTTTCTTGTAAAACCTGAACCATCTCTTGGGCCTTGCTGTCTATAAACTCATGTGGATTTATTTCCGACATAGCATCCAAAGATGTTGAAAGAATAACTACAAATAAAAAATAATTTTTCAGTATGGATAACATTGCTCTATTATATCATTTGAATGTTAAGAAAAATTATATGAAATTATGAAAAAATTTGATTACATAGAGGCCGCAAAAAAAATCTTTGAAATTGAATCAAGGGTGGTTTTAGAATTATCTGATCAATTAAATAATAGCTTTAATCTTCTTTGTGAAGATGTTCTAAAGATGAATGGTAAATTAATTCTTATGGGCATTGGTAAGTCTGGTCATGTTTCACAAAAAGTAGCAGCTACCCTATCAAGCACAGGAACTCCATCTTTTTTTATTCATCCCACTGAAGCAGCACATGGTGATATGGGTATGATAGGCAAAGAAGATATAATTTTAATGTTTTCTAATTCAGGTGAAACTCAGGAAATTATTTCAATATTGCCTGCTCTTAAAAGGGTATCAAAAAAATTAATTGCTGTTACAGGTAATGCTAAATCCTCAATTGCAGAAGCCTCAGATAATCATGTTGAAATTAAAACTTCTGAAGAAGCCTGCACGCTTGATTTAGCCCCAACCTCTTCTACTACTGCAGCTATGGCTTTTGGTGATGCATTAGCAGTTACACTTCTGCAGGCAAAAGGTTTTACTAAGGATGATTTTGCTAAATCTCATCCAGCGGGAAAGCTTGGTAAAGCTCTTACTTTATTAGTATCTGATGTTATGCATGCGGGAGCAGATATACCTCAAGTAAGTTCTCAAGCTTTGCTCAGTGAAGCTTTATTAGAAATAACTGATAAGAATCTTGGTATGACCTTAGTAAGAGAGAGCGATAAAGTAGTGGGGATTTTTACTGATGGAGATCTAAGAAGATGCATTAGTAATAAACTAGATATTAATCAAACTATTATAAAAGATGTTATGACATCCGATTTTAAATCAATTAAATCTGGTGATCTTGCAATTGATGCAGCCAAGATAATGGAAGAAAATAAGATATTCACACTTGTAGTTTTTACCTCAAATGAGGCTGCTGGAGTAATCTCTATGCACGATTTACTTCAGTCAGGGATTGTATAATTGAAAAAATTTATACTTCTTGGATGCATCTTCACTCTAAATATTTTTGCTAATTCAACAATTACTTTAAATAACAATGACATATTTATTGAATCTGAAAAGATAGAAATATCAAAAGATAAGAATGAAATTCATTTTATGAACAAATTAGAAATTAAGAATGACTATATAGTTATTTCTGGAACTAGTGCCATATATAACAATGATAAAAAAATATTAAATATTAAGGGTGATATGGCTAAAATAATTTCTAGTTCCTCTGAATCACCCTTCTCGGGCCAGGCAAAAAATATACTCGTATATGAAGACAATAGTATTGAATTATCTGGTGAAGCTTATTTTGAAAATGATGGAATTAAATTTAAATCTTCTTCTATTAGATTTAACCAGCAAGACGGTAAAATTTTAAATTAAATATGAGTCTTTTAAGCGTAAAAAAACTATCAAAAAAAATTAAAAATAGAGATATTATTAAAGATATAAATTTTGAAGTGAATAACTCTGAAATAGTTGGCTTGCTCGGCCCTAATGGAGCAGGTAAAACAACTACTTTTTACTCAATAGCAGGTTTAATTAGGCCTTCAAATGGGAATATTTATATTAATAATCAAGATATTACTAACATGCCGATGCACGAAAGATCGAAACTTGGAATTGCATATTTACCTCAAGAGTCCTCAATCTTTCAAAATTTATCTGTCAAAGATAATATTCTAGGTTTAGCTCAGCTATCTTCTGACGATAACAAAGCTATATTGAGTAGATTCAATAAAGTAGTTGAGGAGTTTAATTTAAGCAGCATTCTTATGCAGAAAGGTAGAGAGCTTTCAGGAGGTCAAAGAAGGAGAGTTGAGATTGCCAGATGCTTAGTAACTATGCCTAAAATTATACTCATGGATGAGCCTTTTGCTGGAATAGATCCGATTGCTGTTGATGACATTAAAAAGATACTTAATCAACTTGTTTCTCAAGGAATTAGCATATTGATAACCGATCATAATGTTAGTGCCGCTCTTGAGATATGTAGTAGAGGGCTTATTCTTAGTGAGGGCCAGGTCCTTGCTGAAGGTACTACTGAAGAGTTAATTAACAATCCTAAAGTTCGCGAAGTTTATCTTGGAGAAATGTATTCATAAAAAATGGCCATTTCTTTAATAAGAGAACTAGCTCAGAAACAAAAAGTCACTCTTACACCGCAACTTAAAAAATCAATTGATCTTCTTCAGTTATCACGATATGAGATTATTCAAAAAATTAATGAAGAAATAGAGGTAAATCCATTCCTTGAAAAAACTGAATCTGAACCATCTGAATATTCAGTTGATGACGAGTTTTTTTCTAATAAATATGACAAAGATATAGTTGCTAATGAAACTCTTAGAGAAAATTTATTAAATCAATTGGTTGATTTGAACCTTGACGAAAAAGAAAAAGTAATCTCAACGTCTTTAATTGATTCTTTGGACGATTCGGGACAATTAATTGAAGAAATAAATGAAATTGAGAATTTTTTAGGTTACAAATTTACATATAAAGAAATAGAAAATGTTTTAACAAATGTCATACACTCACTAGATCCAGCGGGTGTAGGTTTTAGGACTATCAAAGAAGTTATTTTCATCCAACTAAATAGAAAAAAAATTGATCTAGAGTTATTAGAAATTTGTAAAATTATTCTTTTTGAGAATTCAGGTATTGACCTTGCAGAAGCTAAAAATAAATTATTAAGGCTATATAAAGAAAAACCTATAGACGCATCGATTAAATTAATTAAAAGTTGTGATTTAGCTCCAGGGCTTGGTTATAGTCAAGATCAATATATTGTGCCTGACCTTGTGATTCTTGAAGATGCTGGAAATAAAGTAGTAAATTTTATAAATGATCAATTCCCGGTAATAAGTATCGATAAGGAGTTGGTTAATTCCATTCAGCAGGAACTTAAAGAACAGCCTAATGAAGGTATTGTAGAAAAAATACAAAATGCTAAATGGCTTTTAAGAGCAGTAAAAAAAAGAAATGAAACCGTTCTAAGGGTTGGAGAGATTATTTGTAAAAAGCAACAAGCTTTTTTTGAAAGCGAGCCAATGGAAATAAAACCTTTAGCAAATAAAGATATTTCAGATGAGTTAGGCCTGCATCCCTCAACCATATCTCGCATATTAAGATCTAAATTTATTCAAACGCCAAGAGGTGTTTTGCCTTTAAAATCTCTACTGGTTAGCTCAGTCTCTAAGACTAGAAATGTGACGCCAATTCAGTTGATGGAAATAATTAAAAATATTATAGATACAGAAAAAACAAAACTTAGCGATCAAGATATTGCATTATTATTAAATAAAAAAGGTTACAGTTTGGCTAGAAGAACTATTTCTAAATATCGTCTCAAGTTAAATATCCCTTCCTCAAGAAAAAGATAAAACTCATTTCTTGATGTAGAATTATTGAATGGATCAGTCATTGAATAAAGATAGCTTAACAAGACTTTTAGACGAGTCTTCTAATTTATCGATTAATCAAATAAAAAGATTGCTGGATAAAATGAATTCAGCTGAGCTTGCTCACTGTCTCGAGTCCTCTCCTCCCAAACAAAGAAAACTATTATGGTCATTAATTGATAATGAAGATGAGGGAGACGTTTTAGCTGACTTGGGGGATGAAATTCAACAAGAGCTTTTATTAGAGATCTCAAATGAGGAACTCTCTGAGGTGGTTATTGACCTTGAGTTAGATGAAATTGTAGATATCCTGCAGCATCTGCCTAAAAATAGAATGAATATGATCTTGGGTAAAATGTCATCCAGAGATAGGCAGAGAATTGAAGAGGCTCTCATCTATCCAGAAGATTCAGCAGGGGGATTATTGAATACTGACGTTATTAGCGTGAGACCTCGGCATACTATAGAAGTTGTTATGAATTACCTTAGAGCTCAAAAAGAACTCCCAGAAAATACAGATAAGCTTTTCGTAGTATCTTCTGATGACTTGTATGTTGGGGAATTATTAATAACAACAATTATTACTTCTGATCCAAATCTTACAGTTAGAGAGGTTATGGATACTAATATTACCCCTATCAATGCGATCCAGGACGATAAAGAGGTTGCAACATTATTTGAAAGAAATGATCTGATCTCTGCTGCGGTAGTTAATAAAAATAATAAACTTATAGGCAGAATAACAATTGATGATGTTGTAGATGTTATTAGAGAAGATGCTGACCAAAATTTTTTAGGTATGGCAGGAATTGCTGAAGATACTTTTCAACCCCCAGGTAGGGCAGCAAAAAGTAGAGTTTTTTGGTTAAGTATGAATTTATTGACTGCTTTTCTTGCAGCTATGACAATTAATATTTTTCAAGATGTTATAGACCAAATAGTTTTTGTAGCAGTTTTAATGCCTATAGTTGCAAGTATGGGGGGAGTTGCAGCAACACAAACCCTAACAATTGTTTTAAGAGGTCTAACTTTAGAACAAATTAATTCTTCCAATCTCACTTGGTTATTTAAAAGAGAATTAGCAGTGGCTATATTAAATGGCTTTGTCTTGGCTATATTAATAGGACTTAGTACATTTTTTTGGTTTAACGATATAACCCTGGCACTCTTAATTGCTGCAGCTCTGATTATTAATCTTATTAGCTCTGTGGTAGCTGGTGTTTTTGTACCATTAATACTTAGAAGGTTTGAACAAGATCCAGCTATTGCTGGAAGTGTAGTTGTAACAACAGTTACGGATGTGGTTGGCTTTGTTTCATTCTTAGGATTAGCAACTATATTTCTACTCTAATCTTAATAATTGAGGGTTATCAATATTACCTGTTACTTGATAATTTATAGTTGAAATATCGTTAATTCCTTTTTCAAAAATACTACCTATTACCATTCCGCCAGCGACAGCTGGAAAGCCGCCAAGAAAAGCCCCATACCAAGGCAAGTTATCCGAGATAGTGAGCCTCATTTCAAGAAATAAATCTAAATCTGAAAGATTTTTTCTTCTATCTTTTTGGATATCACCAATCCATTTCATCTTTGCAAAATTAGTTTCTATAAACAAAGGGTCTGAAATTCTAGCTCTATCACTCATAAATATAAAACCTCCTGCTCCTCTATTAATATTTAAATTATTTCTATTTTTATCAGATAAATCTATCTCAGAAAGAGTTGAAAAAAAGCTTTTTAAATTAAAGATGCCTAGCGCTTTAAGTAGCACTGAATTAGAAACCTCTTGCTCTAACTTAAGATCTTTTACTAAAAAAGAAAGCTTGCCTTGTAAGTTATTAAGCTGTTTTGCACTTATCCATTCAACGTTCATATTAGATTTAAGATATTCAAAGTCGTAACCTATAAACCTGCTTATGTCTTTTGAAGGCTTATTAAGCTCAAAAATACCTTTTACCTTATACAAATCTTTTTTCTTGTTGTAACTAACATAAGCTTTTTCCTCTTGGTTTAATGGTTGTATGTTTATATTTTTGCTTCTAACTTTTATATCATTAATTGTAATGACGTCTGAATTTTCTAAAATATAAAAATCAAAAAAATTAATTTTAATCCCATTAACATCTATATCTTCACCCACAAACCTCATATTGGTAAGCTGCTCACTGTTTGCTCGATCTTGAAAAGATAAATATTTAATAGTTGAATCCTTTAGACTTACTTTTGTAAAACCATCATTTCCTATAGAAATAATTCCATTTAAATCATTGCCTTTAAGAGATAATTGAGTTGCATCACCAAGGATTTTAATTTTTCCTGTCTGTGCATTAAAGGTATTTCCAAGTAACATTAATTTATTAAAATGAAATTCGAGATGATCTATTGATAATGTATTTGAGCCGCTGTTATTAACTTGATTAAAGTTAAGATCTTCAAAATTTAACTCTGGAATATCTATATATATTTTAAATTTATTAAACTGTGTTGTTGATTTAATAGTCTTATTAAAATAATTTCCTGATTTAAAATAACCACTGAGTTGATCTTCCTTAAAAAGGATTAAAGTTTCAAATAAGTTGTTTTGTATCAGAATATTTGGATTATCAATATTATGAATTGTAACTTGAGTATCTAGAGCAGTTCCCAGTGGTTTTTTAAAATAAGCTATTTGAGAAGATATTTTTGTGTCGATTAAGTTACTAAATATATTAATTCTCCAACTATTATCAGGGGAAAATGATAGTTTAATTTTAGATTTCTCCTTTCCAGTAAACCAAAGAAAATCATTGCTTGGTAAAACCTTATCCATATCAATTTCCAATTGAGTAGACAAAAATAAAGATGGTTTATCATCTAAACTTGTCGCTCTGACAATAGCATCAAAATTTTGACTAAAACCATCGCCATTAATTGAGCCATAAGCATTTTTAAAGTTACTTATAAATATTCTGCCTTCAAGGTTTTTTAAAGGGATATCTTTAGAAACCTCTAAATCAAGATTATTGAAAGATAGTTTTGTGAAATTAACGTTATCAAAGTTTTTAATATTCACTCTGCCAACTGACTGAATTGGAAGAACAATACCATCTTCAGAAAGGTAATCTTGTATTGTGAGTCCCTTGATCTGAATATCCTCATCACCTAATTCATGTTCCGAGATGTAATTAAGAGCTTGAGATGTAGGGTCTATGTGAATTTTTGCAGTCTTAAAGGGTATGGAGTTATATTTTCCAAGATTTAAAGCAATGCTAATATTTCCATCTTTAAGACTTAAATCAAATGCATTTGATTGAATGACTTGAGTAGAATTAATCTCATAATTAAAATTATTAGAACTTATTGAACCACTCAAATAATTTATTGATTTATCTAAGAAGCCGCTTTTGTAAGAAAAAATTAAGTTATTTAAGGAATTTGATTTTAATGAGTTTGTAAGATTACTTTTAAGATCTGATAAATCCTTTGGAAGAAGTGCTATAAATAATTTAGAGCTAATATCTTCAGCTATAAGATCAATCTCATATTTACCTTCAGAGGAATTTAGTAAATGAAACTCTACTTGGGTTTTATTTTTCTCTAATAGAATTTTGGTATTTAGCTGTTTTTTATTAAAAATATAACTCGAGTCTCCACTAGCTCTCATTTCAAATAACGAACCATCAATTGTTCTTAATAATGCCTGGCTTGGTTCTAATTTAAATTGCAATAATGTCTTATTAGCTAAAATAATTCCTGATAAATTCTCTATGGAATCTAAATATATATTGTCTATTTTTAATGCGCTGAATGCTGAAGAAAAAAATGGGCTTTGACTATTAAAGATGTAAGTTAAATTTTTAAGAGAAATTGTACTTATATTTTTTAATGCATTGATTTTAATTAAATCCTTACTTAAAAAAAGATCTGAAAGTCTAATAATTTCATTTGTAAAATCTACAGAAAGTAAATTACTCTCATTGAGAAAAGGTTTGTTTAGATTCTTAAATGACATTAAAGAGATATTATTCTTATATGACTGAATAAAATCTCCATTAACTTTATAGGGTTCATTTAACAGCTCATCAGAACTTATTAAACGAAAATGTCCAATAGAATTTAATGATTCATTCTTATCATTGCCTATCATATTTATTGAAAATCTAAATTTTTTAAACTCTGCATTTATTTCAATGGGTAAAAAGGCCAACCAGTCATTTTCAGGGAGGTTTACAAGATACCTTTGGTCTCCTGATTTTGATGAAAAGAATAAAGATCCCAATACATTATTTTTTATTAAGTGAATATTTCCATTAATAATATTATTATGATCAAAACTTATGTTGGAATTGATCTTCACAAATTCTGATGTATTCTTTGAAGTATCCTGATAATAAATTTTGCCATCACTGATCTTTGAATTAATAATCTCGGGTCTTAACATTACTAACGATTTAGGAATACTAATAGTTATCTTAAAAAGAGATGCATCAATAATAGGCTGACTTTCTTGAATTATTTTAAGGTTTTTGAATTCAAAACTTGGATAAAGAAAAGTTCCATTAGAACTAACATTAGAGAATTCTATTATAAAATCTGTAACAAACAATCTGTCAATAAAACGAATCGTATTGCTTGGATATATCGATAAAAGAGATACTAATAAAAGAAGTAATATTGATAGTAGTGAGGCACTATTTATAATTAAAAGGGGAAGTTTTCTACTTAAAAAGAAATTTTTCACTAGCGTTGTGTCATTATTTATAAAATCTTTTCTTAAATTTATTCATAAAAATATATATAGATATCCATGTTATTCCATTTAAGAAAAAGCTTAAAAAGATAAGTAAATATGAAAAATTTGCAGTATTCATAAATAAATTTATAAAACCTAAATAAAACATTGAAAGAAATGCAAAAAATATAGTTATTTGAAGAAATGAAAAGATTTTAAATGAGTATCTGTATGAGTGAATAATAAAAGAAGATATTGTAAACAATAGTGCGTTTAGGCCGAATGGACTTCCTAGAATGAGATCAATAATTAAACCGATTATAAAACTTGAAACAGCATAGATGTTATTTGGAAGACTAAAAACCCAGAAACAGAAAACCAGGAAACCTAATGAAAAACTTAAGTAGTAATCCACCATAAAAAAATTAACCTTTGAATCAAGATAATTAGCAAAAATAATAGTAGCCAATATTTTTAAAAAATTACTTAAAATCATTTGGATATATAACCATTACATGGTTTTGAGTTAGAGGATTAGCTATAGATTTAATTTCAAGAATAGTTTCATTGTCATCACCAGGCTTAATTGATGTAATAGAGCCAATCAAGAGGCCTTCTGGAAAGATACCTCCCAAACCAGATGAGTAAAAATTTTGACCGATTTCAAATAATTCTGGCCATAAAGATGCATCATATTTACACTCTAAAATACGCGGCCTACCAGTACCATTTGCGTTACAAAAAAATTCGTTAGTTTTTAAAGGCATAGAATGTTTAATATCACTTATTAAAATAACTTCACTCACACGTTTATTTGAATCAGTGATTTGACCTAAAATACCCTCTGAATTGATGACGGTTCCACCCTCTTTAAAAGGTATTGAATTATTGAAAAGGAAAAGTCTGTGGCTATCACAGCATTTATAAAGATTGGCATCAAATGATGAAATTGAAGCTATTTCATTTAATGAGTTTATAGTTGAACTTTTAATATAGTTGATTAATTCATTATTATTTTTAAATAAATCTGCTTTATTTAAAATAAGAAAATTTTCTATTTTAGATACTTCAAGCTCATCTGCTAAAGATTGATTTAATTGTAT
Source organism: uncultured Gammaproteobacteria bacterium (assembly GCA_964343355.1). Classification (GTDB taxonomy): domain Bacteria; phylum Pseudomonadota; class Gammaproteobacteria; order Magnimaribacterales; family D2472; genus MED-G78. The sequence continues at coordinate 13,443 of CAYFJC010000028.1, forward strand.
TAATTCTTTCTTTGAAGTCGTTAAATTATATAAATTACTAATTGGTTTAAAAATTAGGTTTTTAATTATTAAATTACTTGTAAGTAAGCCTGAATTAAAGATATTTTTTGTTGCAGTGAAGGTTTTATACTGAAGGTCTAAATACAAAAATGTAGAAGCTAAAATTAGCAGAACTACATAAGCAAATTTAGGTGTATTGCCAGGCGCAATTCTCGCCATCTAAATTACTCAGTTGAAAGTAGGTCTATATCGTATTTATCTATTATTTCTAGAGCCTGACCTCCACCTCTAGCAACACAAGTAAGAGGGTCTTCAGCAACAATTACAGGAATACCTGTAGAATTTGAAATAAGCTTATCCAGGTCTCTCATGAGACCACCTCCTCCAGTTAAGACAATGCCTCTTTCAGCAATATCTGCAGCTAACTCGGGTGGTGCTAATTCTAATGCATTCCTTATTGCTCTAACAATTCCAAGTAAAGGGTCTTTCATGGCATCAAAAACCTGATCACTATTTAAGGTAAATGTCTCTGGAATGCCTTCAGCTAAATTTCTACCTGTAACTTGCATTTCTAACTTATCAGATTCTTCAGTACAGCAGCCTATAGTTTGTTTAATTTTTTCCGCTGTTGACTCACCGATAACACACCCAAAATTTCTTCTTATCCATGAGGTGATAGCTTCATCCATCTTATCTCCACCAAGCTTTACAGATTCTGCATAAACAACGCCATTTAAGGATAATATAGCAATTTCAGAAGTGCCTCCCCCTATATCTACGACCATATTGCCGCTAGCCTCTTCTACAGGTAGACCTGCTCCAATTGCTGCCGCCATAGGTTCTTCTATTAATTTTACGTCTCTTGCTCCCGCTCCAAGAACAGACTCCCTGATAGCTCTTCTCTCAACCTGTGTTGATCTGCATGGAACACAAACTAGAACTCTTGGACTAGGTTTAATAAATCTTTGCTCGTGGACCTTTGCTATAAAATGCTGAAGCATTTTTTCTGTTACCTGAAAATCAGCAATAACTCCATCTTGCAATGGACGGATTGCTTTAATATTTCCTGGAGTTCTTCCAAGCATCTTTTTTGCTTCTGTACCAACTGCAACCACTGTTTTTTGTCCTCTAGACTCTCGAATTGCAACCACAGAAGGTTCATTAAGAACTATTCCAACGTCTTTTGTGTAAATTAAGGTGTTTGCAGTCCCTAGATCAATTGAAAGATCGTTAGAGAAATAACCCCTGACTGTTTTAAATAAATTAAAGTCCAATGTAGTTTTCCAAAAAAAAATGTAAAAAAAAATTAGTTGAGTTAATATCTCACAACTTAATTATAATAATATCCTATATATGGACAAAGAAACAGTTACAACTATATCTTACTTATCAAGGCTAGCATTTGATAAGGAAAATGAAGAAAAAATTACTAAAGATCTTGAAAATATAATCAAATTTGTAGATCAATTAGATAGTGTAGATACCTCTAATATAGAGCCTTTAACCAGCCCTCTTGAGAAAACAGCTAAAACTCGAGTTGATGAAGTTACTTCAAAAAATAGAAAAGAAAAATTTCTTAAAAATGCTCCTAATGCAAATGAAGATTATTTCTTAGTTCCAAGAGTTGTTGAATGAGTATTCAATTTAAAACCATTAAAGATTTATCTTCTATGCTTAGATCAAAAGAGATCTCTAATCATGAATTAACTCAAGAAACTTTTAATCTAATTGAAAGTTATAAGCATCTAAATGCTTTCATAACATTAAATAAAGAAAGAGCTTTAATCAAAGCGAGTGAGTTGGACAAAAATCTTTCTGAATTAAGTTTATCCGGAATACCTATAGCTCAAAAAGATCTATTTGTAACTAAGGACTTAAGGACAACTTGTGGCTCTAATATGCTTTCAAATTTTATTCCGCCATATTCTGCAACTGTTATAGAAAATCTTGAAGCAGCTGGATGTATCTCGGTTGGCAAAACTAATATGGATGAATTTGCTATGGGATCATCCAACGAAACAAGCTTTTATGGCAATGTGCTTAATCCATGGGGGCAAAACTTAGTTCCTGGAGGAAGTTCTGGAGGTTCTGCTGCTGCTGTTGCTGCAGGAATTGTTCCAGCTGCTACAGGTACTGATACAGGTGGCTCTATAAGACAACCAGCTTCTTTGTGTGGAATAACTGGTATAAAACCAACCTATGGAAGAATTTCTAGATGGGGAATGGTTGCATTTGCGTCCAGTCTAGATCAAGCCGGTCCTATGGCAAGAACAGCAGAAGATTGTGCAATTCTTATGAATGAAATGTGCTCACATGATCCAAAAGATACTACCTCATTAGATGAGAATGTACCTGATTTTACAAAAGGTATTGATGCGCCTATTAAAGGTTTAAAAATAGGCATAGTGAAAGAATTTGATTTATCTAAGCTTGATAGTGATGTTGTGAAAGTTTTTGAAGATTCAAAAAAACATTATGAATCTCTTGGAGTTGAGTTTGTTGAAGTCTCGCTACCCAACATCAATCTATCTGTTCCAACATATTATGTAGTTGCGCCAGCAGAGTGCTCCTCTAATTTATCAAGATTTGATGGGGTAAGGTATGGAAATAGATGTGATGATTCGAAAGACTTAGAAGATCTTTATATTAGAAGCAGATCTGAAGGTTTTGGTGATGAAGTTAAGAGAAGAATTTTAATTGGTTCATATGTTCTTTCTGCTGGGTTCTACGATGCATACTATAAAAAAGCACAACAGGTTAGAAGATTAATTAAAAATGATTTTGATAATGCATTTGAAAAAGTTGATTTAATTATGTCTCCAACAACAAGAGGAACTGCTTTTGAAGCAGGCTCTATGAGTGATCCTATAGAGATGTATCTTGAAGATTTATTTACTGTTCCAGCAAATCTGGCTGGACTCCCTGGAATATCCATTCCAAATGGGCACGTGGATAATAAACCTTTAGGATTACAATTAATTGCAAATTCATTACAAGAAAGTCTGCTTTTTAATGTTGCTCATAATTTTCAAATGACGACTGACTGGC
>CAYFJC010000029.1:0-15191 GCA_964343355.1 uncultured Gammaproteobacteria bacterium
TGGAAATGGATTAAATTTGGTCCTGACAATAAGCTATATGTGCCTGTAGGAGCCCCATGTAATGTATGTCTTGAGGAACTAGAGGAAGATTCAAGATACGCATCAATCATGCGTCTTAATGATGGAAATTGGGAGCATGTTGCAAGAGGTGTCAGAAACAGTATTGGTTTTGATTGGCATCCTGTTACACAAGAACTTTATTTTGCTGATAATGGCAGAGATTGGTTAGGCGATGATTCACCATCATGTGAATTAAATGTAGTAAAAGAAGACGATAGTTTTTATGGTTTTCCTTTTATGCACGCAACTGATGTTGTCGATCCAGAATATGGAGATGCAAATAAAGAGTTTATTCCGCCAGTATTAGAACTAGGAGCGCATGTAGCTCCAACAGGTGTAGCATTTTATGCAAATGATCATTTTCCAGATGAGTATCAAAATACTCTTTTTATAACTTTACATGGTTCCTGGAATAGAATGTCCCATCCTTCGGGTTATACCGTTGTTGCTGTTTCCACAGATAAGCAAGGCAACGTTACTGGATACAAAGATTTTATTACAGGATTTCTTCAGGGTAAAAAAGCTTGGGGCAGACCTTCAGCTCCATTTATGATGTCAGACGGATCACTTTTAGTTTCTGATGATAAATATGATGTAATTTATCGAGTTACATATAACCCAGAATCATAAAATGTCTCTAAGAGTTGGTATTGCTGGGTATGGAATAGTTGGTAAGACCAGGCATAGAGTTTTAAATCAACATGAAGCATTTGATGTTGTTGCTATCTCCGATATAAATTTTAAAGAAAACCCTACTGACTTAGATAATATTAATGCTTATAGTGATTATAAGGACCTTATTAATACGGAAGATTTAGATGTTTTATTTGTAAGTGTTCCAAATAAACTAGCTTCAGAAGCTACTCTTATAGCCTTAAAGAAGGGCTTATATGTCTTTTGTGAAAAGCCGCCAGCAAGAAGCCTAGAAGAACTTTACCCAATTAGAGATTTTCTACAAGAAAATACAGATCTAAAATTAATGTATGGCTTTAATCACAGGTTTCACGCATCAATTATTGATGCTGTAAGCATTATTAGAGATGGCTCTTTGGGTAAGGTTGTAAATCTTAGAGGAGTTTATGGTAAGTCTAATATGATTAGTTTTAATCAGACTGACTGGAGAACAAAGCGGTCTGAGTCTGGAGGTGGAATACTTCTAGATCAAGGTATTCATATGCTGGATTTAATGAGATATTTTGCTGGAGATTTTACAAGCGTTCATTCCTTTATAAGTAATTCTTTTTGGAATTTTGATGTTGAGGATAATGCTTATGTGATGATGAAATCAGATAATGGAGTAGTTGCTCAGCTCATGTCATCTGCTACTCAGTGGCAGCATACCTTTAATCTAAATGTTACCTTGGAAAAAGGCTCTCTTGTTCTAGGTGGTCTTAGAACAAGTTCAAAAAGCTATGGAGAAGAAACTCTAACAATAATTTCATCTGATCCTGAAAAGCTTAATACAGAATCTCAAGTTGAAGAGAGAAGTTATGATGAAGATATATCTTGGGATGAGGAGATTAAGTGTTTCGCTAATGTGTTATTAAACTCTGATAAAATAGAAAACGGTTCTATTGATGAAGCTTTAAAAATTATGGAACTTATTGAAAAAATTTATAAAGCTGATCCAGAATGGAGAGCAAAATATTACAATGAATCTTAATAACGAGCTTAATTTAGCAAAACTAGCTGCCAAACAAGCTGGAGATTTTTTAATTAGTGAAAAAGATAATATTTCAGCAACCATATATTCCAAAGATAAAGATATAAAGCTTCAAGCTGATATTCAGACTGAAGCATTGATCAAGTCCATACTCGAGAAAGATTCAAGTTTTCCAATACTAGGTGAAGAATCTGGGGCTTCAGTAAAAGAATTAGGTGAAACTTATTGGGTTGTTGATCCTTTGGATGGAACTGCTAATTTTGCTAGAAATATTCCTATTAGCTGTGTTTCTATTGCTCTTATTAGCAATAGTAAGCCTGTTTTAGGAGTAATTTATGATTTTAATCATGATGATATGTATTCTGGATCAAAAGATCATAAAGCTGAACTCAATGGTCTCGAGATTAGAGTTTCTAAAGTTCAAGAAAAAAGTTTGGCTACGATAGTTACTGGACTACCAGCAAAAACAGATTTTTCAGATACAGCAATGCAAAAAATGATCCATGATTTTCAGTCATGGAAAAAAGTAAGAATGATTGGTTCTGCAGCAATGGCGTCAGCTTATGTGGCTTCAGGCAAAGCGGACTTGTATAAAGAGTTTGGTATTTATTTGTGGGATATCGCAGCTGGAGCAGCGATTGTAGAGGCGGCTGGCGGTAAAGTTTCTTTATTAAATCAAAATGATGCATACCAAGTTGATGCATTTTTTTCAAATGAATATTTAGAAAATGAACACTCTTGATAAAGTAGCTATAACCTCTAGATCCTTTTCAGCTAATAAATATTTGGTTGACGAATTAAGAACTAGGTATACAAATGTTACTTTAAATAATTCTGGCAAAACTCTTGTTGGTAATGAACTACTAGAATTTCTAGATGGGCAAAATAAAGTTATTGTAGGTTTAGAAAATTTTGATAAAAATTTAATAGATCAACTACCTGAATTAAAAGTTATTAGTAAGTTTGGAGTTGGGCTTAATAATATTGATCTAGAATCAATGAAAGAGAAATCTATTTCTCTTGGTTTTCAACCTGGAACTAACAAACAATCTGTTGCCGAACTAGCTTTAATGCATATGTTTATAGCCCTTCGAAAAGCACCATCAAGCAAAGAAGATATTTCTAATAATATTTGGAGTCAAAGTAAAGGTCATGAGCTTTTTGGTAAATCTATAGGAATTATAGGGTTTGGTAATATTGGTCAAAGGCTTACTGAGTTACTTGAGCCATTTAAATGCAAAATTATTTTTTATGATGGCATTGAATTCTCTAAAGAAAACTTAATTGCTAAATTCCCATCAAGATCTGAAGATTTTATAAATAGTCTGCAGCAAAGCTCATTACATGAAGTGCTTAAAGAGGCGGATATAGTTTCTATTCATATCCCATTATTAAAAGAGACGCAAAATTTAATAAGCTCTAATGAATTAGCTTGCCTTAAAAAGGATGCCAGGATTATCAATACCTCGAGAGGCGGAATTGTTGATGAAAAAGCTCTAGAAGACTTTTTAAATAAAAATCAGAATGCTTTTGCTGCCTTTGATGTATTTGAAAAAGAGCCAGCTTTTAATCACCCTTTATTAAAGTTAAATAATTTTTATGCGACATCTCATCTGGGTAGTATGACAATTGAAGGCGTTATCTCAATGGGTCTTGCTGCAATTAATGGACTGGATGAAAATAGAATACCTCTATAAACTTATACTATGAACAATACTGATATATCTTTAGGAACTTGGCTTAGTCTTTATAGTGAAGCTATAGCTGAAGTTCTTGTGAACGCAGGCTATGAGTGGGTTACTGTTGATCTTGAGCATAGCGCAATTACCATTGATCAAGCTGAAAAGCTTATAAGAGTAATAGATTTAGCAGGCGCAAAGCCTTTTGTGAGAGTTTCAAGTAATGACGAGGTTCAAATTAAAAGGGTTTTAGATGCTGGCGCAAAGGGTATTATCGTACCTATGGTTGAGTCTAAAGAGGATGTTTTAGCTGCTATAAATGCTACAAACTATCCTCCAAAAGGAACAAGAGGTATGGGGCTTGCAAGAGCACAAGGTTATGGCGAGGCTAAAGCAAAAAATGATTATATTCAAAATATCTCAAATAGGATTGAGCTGTATATTCAAATTGAATCAAAAGAAGCTTTGAATCATCTTGATGAAATGTTTTCGCAAGATATTAATGGTTATATGATCGGGCCCTATGATCTATCTTCATCCATGGGCATAGCAGGTGATTTTACAAATATAGATTTTATTAATGCAGAAGAGTCTATATTAGAGACAGCAAAAAAATATGATATTAAAAGAGGCTATCATATAGTAGAACCAGATTTAGAGCAGCTTGAGTTACGAAAATCTCAAGGTTATAACTTTATTGCTTTTAGTGTAGATTTTAGAATGTTAGATGTAATGGCGAGAACACCATTTAGTAATGACTAGAATTCTTGCAGTAGTTCCTGCAAGAATGAGCTCTTCAAGATTTCCAGGCAAACCCTTAGAGACAATTAATGGCATACCCATGATTGCCCATTGTTATTTTCGAGCCTTAAAAGCAAAAGAAGTTACCAAAGTAGTTCTTGCAACACCTGATGCTGAAATTATGCAATTTGGTAAAGATTTTGGTATAGAAACAGTTTTAACTTCTGATAAGCATGAAAGAGCTACAGAGCGAGCTGAAGAGGCTCTTCAGATATACAAGAAACAGGGTGAAGAATATGATTATGTGCTTTTACTTCAAGGAGATGAGCCGCAAATTGATCCTGAAGAGATAGATAATCTTGCCTTAGCGCTTAAAAATAGCTCAAATTGTGTAGTGAATATTATTCATCCTATAGAGGGAGAGGATATGAACAACTCCAGTGTTGTTAAGTCCATTTTAGACTCTCATGGCAACATTTTATTTTTTAGCAGAGCGCACATACCCAATAAATCAAATTCAGGATATAGGCAGCTTGGCATGATTGGATTTACTGCAAAAATTTTAGAAAAATATTGTGAGTTAGAACCTACAACTCTAGAAATTACTGAATCTATAGATATGATGCGATTTTTAGAAAATGATATTGCAATAAGCTCACTAATGACTCATAAATCAATTATTGGTGTTGACCATCCAGAAGATATTAAAAAAGTTGAATTACTTATGGCTAATGATGCTTTGGTTGAAGAATATTCAACCCTTTTTATAAAAAAATAATATGAAAGCATTAATTTTGAGTGATGGTATTCCTGGACACTTCAATCAATCCAGGGGAGTTGCCTTGCTTTTAGGAGAGAATATTCTTCTTAACGAAGAGGTAAAAAATCTTGAACCAAAAATTAGATTACTCAGATCACCCATTAAGCTACTTGCAAGATATTTATGTAAAGACCTTACTAAATTTAAAGCTCAAATAATTTTAAATTTATTTAAATCAATAGATTCTTCTAATATAAAGCTTATTATTGCAGCAGGCGGAAATACAGCAGCTTATTCAGCAGCTTTATCGTTACTAACTGCAATTCCAAATATTCAATTAGGTTCTCCAAGAGGCATTCACTCTAATAATTTTGATGTACATTTAACCATTGAAAGATACTTTGATACTCCAAATAATTTAGTATTAGATATAACCCCAAACCTCTATTCACCAGAGATTTGTAAGGATGCTTCTAATGATAAGGCATCGAATAATTCCGCTCTTTTGCTTATTGGTGGTCAGGGAATTGGCTACTCTTACGAAGTAAATGAATGGAACCAATTAATTCAAAATATTATTAATTTTTCCAGCTCAATGCATTCAAAAATTACAATCGTCACTTCCAGAAGAACAGATCCTTTTATAGAAGCTTTATTACGAGATAAGTTAAGTGATTGCTATACAAGGGATTCCATTTGGTTTCATCATGGAGGAGCTAACGCTAACTTAGCTGAGTTATTTGGAAATGCTGCTAAAATTTTTGTTACAGAAGATAGCGCAATGATGATCTCTGAATCAATTAGTAGTGGTAAAAAAGTAACAACTCTTTTTCCTGAATGCATAGACACCCCTGATCGATATAGTAAACATATTCAAAAGTACCGAGACTCAAACCTTATTGATAGTCAAAGTATTAAAGACCGATTGAGCCTTGAAGAGGGCAAAGATAACATTGAAAAAATTAATTTAATTAGAAGTGATTTAAAAAGAAGCATCTTTACAAGGATTGAACTATGAAAGGACTCGTTTGGTTAAGAAATGATATAAGAATGGATGATAATCCATCTTTGAAAAGAGCATTTGAAGAGTGCGACTCAGTAATAACTATCTATGCATGGTCTCCTGAGCAACTTAAGAGACACAATGAAGCAAATATCAAACAAGATTTCTTAATCCAAAATCTTAAATCTTTAGCTGTAAATTTACATGCAGTAAATGCGCCACTACTTATCATTGAGAGTAAAAGTTTTAATAATGTAAAAAACGAAATTGCTGAACTTATACAGGAATACTCTATAGATAAGATTTATTGGAATAAAGAATTTGGATTAGATGAAATTAATAGAGATAAGGGTGTTCATGATTGTATAAAAGCAGATGGAGTTGAGATCGAGATATTCAATGATCAAATTATTTATGAGCCTGGTTTTTTAAGAACAGGACAAGATAATCCATTTTCTGTTTTTACACCTTTTAAGAGAAGATGGATTGAAAATTTTGATATGAAATTTTTAGATATTGATTTTGATTATCCGATTAAAGACAAACTTAATTTTGATTCAAATGTAGAAAACTTTGATTTTGGTTTGAGTGCTACTCATGGTGTTGATATGAGTCTTTGGCCGGTAGGTGAAATTAGCGCTTTGGATAGAGTGAAAGATTTTCTCGATAATAAAGCTATAGATTACTCCAAGAATCGAAATGACCCTATGCTAGATGGAACTAGCAGAATTTCACCATATCTTGCATGTGGCATTATTTCTTCAAAAAGATGTATTTTAGAGGGGCTCAAAAAAAATAATTTTGAATTAAGTTCTGGAAATATCGGGATCACTAAATGGATTGATGAGATTGTTTGGCGAGAATTCTATAGAAATATTATGTATTCCTTTCCAAAGGTAAGTAAAGGCAAGCCCTTTCAAGACTATACAAAAAATATTGAATGGATATCTGATGAAAAGAATCTTAACGCCTGGAAAACTGGTAATACAGGTTTTCCATTAATTGACGCAGCTATGAGGCAATTGCTGCATGAGGGATGGATGCATAATAGATTAAGAATGGTCGTTGCAATGTTTTTTACTAAAAATATGCTGCATGATTGGCGAATTGGTGAGGCATATTTTATGCAAAATCTTATAGATGGTGATTTTGCTTCTAATAATGGAGGTTGGCAGTGGAGCAGTTCAACTGGGACTGATGCAGCGCCTTACTTTAGGATTTTTAATCCCGTAACTCAATCTAAAAACTTTGATAAAGAGGGCTTATTTATTAAAAAATATGTACCTGAACTTCAAGATTTAGATAAGTCTGTTATTCATGATCCACCTGTTGAACATAGAAAATATTGTAATTACCCTTTGCAGATATTAGACCTAAAAGCGTCTAGAGTAAGAGCAATTGAAGTCTTCAATAAAGCTAAAAATACATAGGTTTTAAAAGGTTATAGTTTAGTTATTTCTTCTTATGTATACTTCTTTAATAGAAGATTATCTATAGGGAGAAAGAATTATGAAAGAGTTTCTTACAGATCTTGAGATCGCAAGCGCAGCTTCAAAAAACGATATAAACGATATAGCTAATTCAATTGGAATCCCAAGTGATAGCTTAATTTTATATGGCAATGATAAAGCTAAAGTTAAGTATGATTTTATAGATAGTTGCAAAGATAAAAAGGATGGAAAGCTAATTCTTGTTACAGCAATATCTCCTACTCCAGCTGGAGAGGGTAAAACAACAACTAGCGTTGGTTTGGTAGATGGTCTATGTCATCTAGACAAGAAAGCTATGATTTGTCTTAGAGAGCCAAGTCTTGGGCCTTGCTTTGGAATGAAGGGAGGAGCTGCCGGAGGTGGTTATGCCCAAGTAATTCCTATGACTGATATCAATCTTCACTTTACTGGAGATTTTCATGCAATTGGGGCTGCACATAATTTAGTTTCAGCAATCATTGATAATCATATTCATTGGGAAAATTCTTTAAATATAGATCCAAGAAGGATTACCTGGAAAAGAGTCGTAGACATGAATGATAGATCGCTAAGGGATATCACTTGTGGTTTAGGCGGCCCAGGAAATGGTATTCCTAGACAAAGTGGTTTTGATATTACGGTTGCCTCGGAAATAATGGCTGTTTTCTGTTTAGCCTCAGATCTAGAAGATTTTGAAAAGAGAGTTAGTAATATCACTATTGGATATTCTAGAGATTTAGAGCCAGTAACAATTAAGCAGTTAAATGCTCATGGAGCAGTAACAGCATTGCTTAGGGATGCTTTTCAACCCAATCTTGTGCAAACGCTAGAGAATAATCCTGCTTTTATGCATGGAGGACCATTTGCAAATATTGCACATGGATGCAATTCAGTTGTTGCAACTAAAACAGCTTTAAAATTAGCTGATTATGTAGTTACAGAGGCAGGCTTTGGTGCAGATTTAGGAGCAGAGAAATTTTTTGATATTAAATGTAGAAAAGCTGGCCTTACCCCAGATGCGGTAGTCCTTGTTGCAACCACCAAAGCCTTAAAAATGCATGGCGGTATCGCAAAAGATAATTTAAAAGCTGAAAATATTGAAGCCATAACTGAAGGCTGCAAAAACCTAGAAAAACATATTAAAAATATTGGTCAATTTGGAGTTCCAGTAGTAGTAGGAATTAATGAATATGTAACTGATACAAAAGAAGAGCATCAAGCTATTATTGATTTCTGTAAGCAATTAAATGTTGAATGTAAAATTTCATCACATTGGTCTGATGGTGGTAAAGGTGCAGCTGAATTAGCTCAATATGTTGCTGAGATGGTCGATTCCAAAGATTCAGATTTCAATACTTTATATGAAGATGACATGCCTTTATTTGAAAAAACAAAATATATTGCTCAAAATATATATGGTGCAAATGATATTATTGTTGATAAAAAGGTTAGACAGCAGTTTGCTGATTTTGATAAAAATGGATATGGACACTACCCAATTTGTATGGCAAAAACTCAGTATAGTTTTTCAACAGATCCCTTGCTTATGGGTGCGCCTACTGGACATGATATTCCTATAAGAGAGATTCGCTTATGCTCTGGTGCAGAATTTATTGTAGTGGTTTGTGGAGCAATTATGACTATGCCTGGTCTTCCAAGAAAGCCTGCTTCTGAAAATATAGGCGTAGATAAAGATAAAAATATAGAAGGTTTATTCTGATTTTTTGTTACTTTTACTTTATTGCTGAATAGCAAATGAACTATAATTTACAACGAAAATAATTTGATAACTTGGAGTTTTACTGATGAAAGATAAATTAGATTTTTATATTAATGGTGCTTGGGTACAGTCCTCATCTAATGAGAAGATTGAAGTCATTAATCCTGCTAATGAAGAAGTCATTGGTCATGTAACAGCTGGAACAAAAGAAGATATAGATTCTGCTGTTAATGCAGCTTCTGATGCTTTTCAAACATTTTCTCAAAGCTCTAAAGAAGAGCGTATTGATCTATTAAAAAAGGTTATTGCAGAATACGAAAACAGAATGCAAGATTTTGTAGATACTATTTCTGAAGAAATGGGTGCCCCTTTATGGCTTTCAGGTGCAGCTCAGGCAACTACTGGTCTTAGAAATTTTCAAGATACTCTAGAAGCTCTAGAGGCTTATGAATTTGAAAAAACTGAAGGTGCATACATCCTTAGAAAGGAGCCAATAGGCGTAGTTGGAATGATTACACCTTGGAATTGGCCTATGAATCAAATCACTACTAAAGTTTCAGCAGCATTGGCTGGTGGATGCACTATGGTACTAAAACCAAGTGAAATTTCTCCTTATTGTGCAATGTTACTTGCAGAAGTTTTTGATACAGCAGGGGTTCCAGCAGGAATATTTAATCTTGTGAATGGATATGGGCCTACAGTTGGAGCAGCTTTATCTGAGCATTCAAAAGTAGATATGATGTCATTTACAGGCTCTACAAGAGCAGGAATAGCAGTTGCACAAGCATCTGCGGTTACAGTAAAAAGAGTTCAGCAAGAGCTTGGAGGCAAATCTTCAAATATTATTCTTGACGATGTAGCTGATTTAGAAAAATCAGTTAAAGGCGGAGCGGGACATTGCTTCTTAAACTCTGGACAGTCATGTAATGCACCTACAAAGATGCTAGTTTCATCAACTAACTATGACAAAGCTGTTGAAATTGCTGCTGCAACTGCAAATGCGACGACGGTTGGAGATCCTCAGGGTGAATTTAGAATGGGACCTATAGCAAACAAGGCTCAATATGAAAAGGTTGTAAGATTAATAGAAATTGGTATTGAAGAGGGTGCAACTCTTGTAGCTGGCGGGCCCGAAAAACCAGAAGGTTGTGATAAAGGTTACTTTGTGAAACCTACTGTATTTGCAGATGTTACTAATGATATGACTATAGCGACAGAAGAAATATTTGGCCCAGTTTTATGTATCCTTAAATATGAAACAGAAGAGGAAGCAATTAAAATTGCTAATGATACAGAGTATGGTTTAGCTGGATATATTCAAGGTGAGCTAGGTCATGCGCAAGAAGTTGCCAAAAAGATTAGAGCTGGTCAGATTACTATCAATGGAGGAGCAAGAGGAAGTGCAGCACCATTTGGTGGCTATAAAGCCTCAGGAAATGGAAGAGAGCATGGTTCTCATGGTATTGATGAATGCCTAGAAACTAAAGCTGTAATTATTCCTGCGAGTTAATCTAATAATTCAGGCTCTTTTTTAACAATCATATCAAATGCTGGTTGGTAGCTTGCCCAAGCTGCCATATCATTTGCAATAAATTCTCTAGTTTTTATAGCAGTGTCATGTGGAATTAATATTGGTTCACCTGCAGCTTCAGCCATCAGTTGAGCCTGGCAACATCTTTCCATAGACATATAAAACCATAAAGCAATATCTACAGAAGGTCCTGTAGAAAGGATGCCATGATTTTGCAAAATAATTACTTTATTATCACCTAGAGTTTTGGCAATTTCATCGCCTTCATTTACTTCCTCAACCACACCAGAGAAGTCTTTATACATAGCTTGAGTTTCATAAAATGCACATGCATCCTGAGAAATAGGATCAAGAGGTCTTCCTAAGGTAGAAAATGTTCTTCCATAAATTGAATGAGAGTGAGCAGCTGCATTCACATCCGGTCTAGCAGCATGCAATCTTGAGTGAATAGCAAAAGCTGCTACGTTTACAGGCTTATCACCTTGAACAACTTTCCCATCATGATTAACTAATATTAAATCTGAAACAGATATCTGAGAGAAATGAACGCCAAGCGGATTTACCCAAAAATGGTCATTAAATTCAGGATCTCTGAGTGTAATATGACCAGCAACACCTTCATTAAAGCCAAAATGTGCAAATAATCTAAATCCAGCTGCTAATTTTTCTAATTGGTTCCTTCGAAGCTCTGCTACGTTTGCAAATTCAGTCATTTCTAGACCTTTACCTTTGACAGGAAGTCTTCCATTTGCGATATCAATTTTTATAGGTGTAACATTTGACATTGTATATCCCCCTTAGAACTAATGAATGTTAAAATAGGATACCAAATAAAGACATTATTATGAAATATAGAATTGAAAAAGATAGTCTAGGAGATGTAAAGGTACCTCTGAAAGCTTTATGGGGACCTCAAACACAAAGAGCTTTAGATAATTTTACAATTAGTGGAATTAAATTTGCATTCCCTTTTGGAAGATCTTTTATAGAGGCTCTTGGTATTATTAAATACTCTGCTGCTGTATCTAATCAAAAATTAAAACTATTAAGTGCTAAAAAAGCTGCTCCAATAAAGGCTGCCTCCAAAGAGGTTGCAAAAGGTCTATATGATGAATCATTTCCATTGGATGTGTTTCAAACTGGATCTGGAACTAGTACTAATATGAATGCTAATGAAGTTATTGCTAATGTTGCTTCTAAAGCTTCAAAACTATCAATTGATGCTAATGATGATGTGAATATGAGTCAAAGCTCTAATGATGTTATTCCTACAGCAATATGCATAAGCGCGTTAATAGATATGGAAAGGTCATTACTTCCAAATCTAGATATCTTAATCAAAGCCATTGATGCAAAGATGATCAGTCTAAAGGGAAAGGTTAAAACCGGCAGAACTCATCTTATGGATGCAATGCCTATTGAGTTTACTCAAGAGTTATCAGGATGGAAGGCTCAATTAGAATCATGTAAAACAAGTCTTATTAATTCTACCAATAGAATGAATGAACTACCCCAAGGCGGAACAGCAATCGGAACGGGAATTAATAGCCATAAAGATTTTTCTAAAAATTTCTGTGCTGAGGTAAATAAGATAGCTAAACTTAATACCAAGCCTGCCAAAAATTTCTTTCAAGGTTTGAGTTCTGTAGATAATGCAGTAGAGCTATCGTCAGCATTAAAAAATCTGAGCATTGTATTAATGAAGATTTCTAATGATTTGAGATGGATGAATAGTGGCCCATTAACAGGTCTTGGTGAGATTGAATTAGAAGCACTTCAGCCAGGAAGCAGCATAATGCCAGGCAAAGTTAATCCTGTTATTCCTGAGGCTGTTGCTATGGCTTGCGCAGATGTTATTGGAAATGATGTGAGTATTTCTATTGCTGGGCAAAGTGGTAATTTTCAATTAAACGTAATGCTACCCATGGTTGCCTACAATCTTCTAAAAAGTATTAATCTGCTTGGAAATGCTATGCCTTTGCTTGCAAATAAGGCCATTAAGACATTTAAAGTTAATTCAAAAAATATAGATGAATCTTTATCTAAAAATCCAATATTAGTAACAGCATTAAATAGAATCATTGGTTACAGCAATGCTGCAGCAATAGCTAAAAAAGCTTATAAAGAAAATAAACCTATTATTGATGTCGCTCATGAGGAAACTGGAATGAGTAAATCTGAACTAAAAAAATTACTAAACCCTTCAAAACTCACTAAAGGTGGAATTGATGGCTGAGCTATTAAATCAATCCTGTGAAGCTTGCCAAATTGATGCGCCGATTTTATCTGATACAGAGATAAGTAAGTTAATGGCTGATATAAATGCCTGGAACTTAATTACTGAACCAGTTAAGCAATTAAAAAAGATATTCAACTTCCCTGACTATCAGACTAGTCTGGCTTTTGTTAATGCTATTGCAGAAATTTCTGAGCAAGAGGATCATCATCCTCAAATAACTTTAGAATGGGGCAAGGTAACGATTTTATGGTGGTCTCATAAGATAAAAGGCTTGCATATGAATGATTTCATTTGCGCTTCAAAAACAGATAATATTTATCAAGCCCGCTAAAGAAATTTTCTCAAGCGACTTTTTTTTCTTTATAAAGTTAAGTTATAATCTCTCATGGATAAAGTAAAACAAAAAGCACTTACATTTGATGATGTACTCCTTGTGCCAAACTTCAGCGATTTCTTACCTAGTGAAGCATCACTAGACACTAAATTAACTAAAAATATTACATTAAAGATTCCTTTACTGTCTGCTGCTATGGATACAGTTACAGAGTCACGCATGGCAATAGCTCTAGCAGAAGCTGGTGGAATTGGAATTATTCATAAAAATTCATCCATTGAAGATCAGTGTGCGCAAATTAAAGCTGTAAAAAAATACGAAAGTGGAGTTGTTAGAGATCCAGTAACTATCCAATCTACTAAAACAATTGCTGAATTAAAACAATTAACTCAAGAATTAAAGATATCTGGAATGCCTGTTGTTGATGATGGTGTTCTTAAAGGTATTGTTACCGGTCGAGATTTTAAATATGCAGATGATATGGATGCACCAGTAGCATCAATTATGACGGTAAAAGAAAAATTAATTACTGTCTTTGAAGGCACCTCTCAAGATGAGGTAAAAAAACTTATGTATGAAAATAGAATTGAAAAGATTCTAGTTATAGACGCAGCTGATAGCCTTACAGGCTTAGTGACTATGAAAGATATAGAGAAATCTGCAGAGCATCCAGATGCGACAAAAGATCAGCAAGGTCAGCTGATGGTAGGTGCTGCAATAGGGACAGGGGCAGATACTTTAGAAAGAGCTACCGAGTTGGTGAAAGCAGGCATTGATGTATTTGTGGTAGATAGTGCGCATGGTCACACCAAAAATGTACTTGATACCATTAAAATGATTAAAAAAGAATTTAAAGATATTGATATTATCGGTGGCAATATTGCAACTGCAGAAGCAGCAATTGCATTAAGAGATGCAGGTGCAGATGCTGTAAAAGTTGGCATGGGTCCAGGTTCCATTTGCACAACAAGAATTATTGCAGGCATTGGCGTTCCTCAAATGACAGCCATCATGGATATTAAGGCTGCATTAAAAGAAGACGACATATCAATTATTGCTGATGGGGGTATACGTTTTTCTGGTGACATCTCCAAAGCTCTTGCTGCAGGAGCAGATACAGTGATGCTAGGAAGTATTTTTGCTGGAACTGAAGAGGCGCCAGGTGAAGTTGAATTATTTCAAGGTAGAAGTTTTAAAACCTATAGAGGCATGGGATCAATTGGTGCTATGTCAGAAAGACAAGATGCAAACAGATACTTTCAAGAAGATGTAGATACTGAAAAATTAGTCCCTGAAGGCATTGAAGGCAGAGTACCTTACAAAGGTTGGGTTAAAAATGTTATTAATCAACTAGTTGGTGGCGTTCGTCAAAGTATGGGATACATAGGCTGCAAAACAATCAAACTTATGCAAGATGATAGTCAGTTTATAGAAATTACTAATGCTGGAATGACAGAAAGTCATGTCCATGACGTCATGATTACAAAAGAATCACCTAATTATCAAAGAAGCTAATATTTAAGATACTTTTTATATGGACGCTAAAGCAAAAATATCATTGGCAAATAAAACAATAGATACTATTTTAGTATTAGATTTTGGATCTCAATACACTCAACTTATAGCAAGGAGAGTTAGAGAAAGTAATGTTTACTCTGAAATTCTTCCATGGGATATTGATGAAGAAAAAATAAGAGCCTTAAACCCTAAAGGTATTATTCTCTCTGGTGGCCCTGAATCTGTTACACAAAGCCATACTCCACGAATACCGCAAATAGCTTTTGATCTAAATATACCTTTATTAGGAATATGTTATGGCATGCAAACCCTAGCAGAGCAAATGGGTGGTCAGGTTATTTCTTCTGAACACAAAGAGTTTGGACATGCTGAAATTTCTATCAAAACCGATTCCATTTTATTTTCAGATTTAGATACAACTCTCAATGTTTGGATGAGTCACGGAGATCAGGTTCAAGATATTCCAGATGATTT
>CAYFJC010000030.1:0-14834 GCA_964343355.1 uncultured Gammaproteobacteria bacterium
TGGATTAAAGCAGAGATTCACGAGTACATTTTAAAGAATTGGAGACTAGTTAAAATAGCCACAACCAAAGCTCAACGTAAGTTATTCTTTAATTTAAGAAGCAAGAAAAAAAGTCTTGAATGGCTTACAAAAGAAGAAGCAGAAAAAATTGCAAAAGATCTTAATGTTGAGATTAAAGATGTTTTACATATGGAGAATCGATTATCGTCAAATGACACCTCTTTTGATGCACCAAGTGGCGCGGATTCTGAGGATGAAATGATGTCACCTTCTCAATATTTAGAGGATAAAAGATCTGATCCAGCAACTCTTGCTGAAAATAGCCAAATACAAGAACTTAATCTATCTGGATTAAGTAAAGCAATCAAAATACTTGATGATAGAAGTAAGGATATTATTCAAAGAAGATTCTTGTCTGAAGACAAGGTAACACTTCACGACCTTGCAGCTGAATACAGCATTTCTGCAGAACGAGTTAGGCAGATTGAAAATGGAGCATTAAAGAAATTAAAGGCATTTATGTCTGACGCTGCTTAATCAAAGCAGTTTCACTAAAATTTAATGCGTTACAAATTCTTACCTTCCTTTGTTAAAAGAAGAGGAAGAATCACTCAAAGCCAAGAAGATAATCTAAAACTACTTCCTAATTTCTTAATTGAAAGTTATGAAGACATCTGTAGAGAAAAAACTAATTTTTCTAAGCTTATTCTTGAAATAGGTTTTGGAAATGGTGAAAACATAATTTCACTTGCTAAAGATAACCCAGATACTTTATTTATAGGCTCAGAAGTATATTTAGCTGGAATAGGTTACTTGATAGGTGAGATACAAGACCTAGGTCTTGAAAATATCAGGATCAACACTGGTGATATAAGGTTATTAATAGAGCAAGTTGAAGAATCAATCTTTGATGATGTATTGATTATCTGCCCAGACCCTTGGCCAAAAGCGCGGCATCACAAGAGAAGACTCATAAAAGCAGATTTTTTAGAATTAGTTCATCCAATTATTAAAGACAAAGGTGAATTATTTATTTCAACGGACTGGAAAAATTATGCTGAATCAATCGAAGAGGCTATAACATCTTCTTTTGGGTATGAACTGCTTATTAAATCCTCTTATCAAGAATCTAGCCTTACAAAATTTCAAAAGAGAGCAGTTGAGGAGGGCAGAGATATTTACGTCTTCCCACTTAAAAAATTAATTAAATAAATTTATAGTATCGTTTAAAAATTTATACCCAATTCGGGTAGCTCTAAAACCCTCAGTTTCTAGTAGCTCATCTTCAATACCCTTCAATCTTTTTTGCAAAAAAGAATCAGGTATATATATATTACTTTTCTCTATTTCTTCAAAAGAAACGCCACCTTTAATACGCAAAAGATTCATTGCTAAATCTAGATCATAGGAATCTGAATTAATAAATGTATCGAGTGTCTTTGCAGGATTTTTAATATAAGAATTTAAGGTTTTTAATTTAATCATTCTTTTAATGCTATTTTTAGTAGTGATCTTGCTATGAGCACCTGGACCTAATCCTAAGTAATCCCCATACATCCAATAATTCATATTATGCCTACTCTTCTTTGCATCTTTAGACCACGAAGAAACTTCATATTGATAAATACTATTAGTGTTTAATATTTCTTTTGCCTGATCTTCCATAGATTCAATTAATACATCGCTAGGCAAACGTAATTCTTTTTTATAAAAGATCGTATTTGGTTCAATAGTTAATTGGTACATGGACAAATGGTCAATTTCATAACTACAAAATATCTCAATATCTTTCCGCAAAGACTCTAGGCTTTGCCCCATAACTCCATAGATTAGATCTATAGTTGTATCAACAGTCTTAACTCCAGATGCAATTTCAATTGCCTTAATAGAATCATTTTTATTGTGATTCCTTTCAAGACTCGACAAGGTATCAGCATCAAAACTCTGGATACCAATAGAAACTCTATTTATTCCTATGCTTACTAAACTATTTATATAGCCTTCTTTAACCTCTTTAGGATTAAGCTCAAAACTTACTTCGCAATCTCCCTCAAGGAGTTTCTTCTCATTGAGCCTATTAATAATTTTCTCTATTATTTTTACTGATATTAAAGAAGGAGTACCGCCACCAAAATATAGAGACTTAAATTTTCTATTACCAATATCTTCAAAAGAATCATCTAAATCTTTTAATATTGCTAATAGTAATAATTCTTCATCACCATCTTTTTTATCAGTCTCAATATTAAAATCACAATAGGGACACCTCTTTTCACACCAGGGAAAATGGATGTATAAAGAAATAGGGACGTTACTTGGTTCTAAGGCTTTCAAGTTTTTCTAAAAACAGCTCTGCAGCAATGGCTCTGTGACTAATTTTATTCTTTTCATCAGGATCCATATTTGCCATAGATATATCATATCCTTTTGGATAGAAGAGCTTATCGTATCCAAAACCTCCATCACCTGAACTATCTATAGAAATTTCACCATGAATCTCACCACTTGTGAAAATGGGCATAGGGTCCAATGCCGAGTGAACGCCAACTAGAATACAAACATAATATGCTGGCAGAGATCGCAAATTAAGCTTATTGAGCTCTTCTATTATCTTGTTTCTATTATCTAAATCACTAGCATCTTCACCCGCATATCTAGCAGAATGAATTCCTGGTTTAAAATTAAGACCTGGTACTACAATTCCTGAATCATCTGCGATAGTAAACATCCCAGACATAGAAGCACCATGCCTAGCTTTTATAAGAGCATTTTCTAAAAAAGTTAGACCATCCTCAATAGGCTCTTCTATATTTAGCTCACCTTGAGATTTAATTTCAAAGTTATTAAAAATTTTTCTAAACTCTTTTAACTTGCCTTTGTTGGATGTTGCTAAAAGTATTTGGTTATTTTCTAGCAAGTAAATACACTCCTTCAGATGAAAGAAGATTAGGTGCAATTGCAGCAATCTTACTTTGCCTCCTTTCTTTATTTAAGTGAATACTATCTTCAATAATAAAACCCTCAGTATCACAGAGGTCTTCAAAATCTTTTATCGTACATAAATGTATGTTTTCTGTTCCATACCAACTAGATGGCAGGCTAGGAGTGACAGGCATTCTTCCGAGCATAAGTGCAAGTCTGCATCTCCAATATCCTAAATTAGGAATAGTAACAATACATTTATTTGATAGATTAAGAATCTTATCAAGCGCTATATTAGGCTCTTTGAGGCACTGAATAGAACTAGCCATAATTGCAACATCAAAATTACAATCAGAGAACTCTTCGATTCCATCATCTATATTCTTTTCTATTACAGAAATATTATTATTTAAACATAAAGCAATTCCAGTTGGATCAATCTCAATTCCATAACCTACAGTTTGTTTTTGATCTCTGAGCTCTTTTAGTAAAGAGCCATCACCGCAACCAAAATCAATAATATTACTAGATGGCTGAATCCAATTCTTTACAATGTCTGTTATAGGATTATTCATCTAACTACCTAAAAAGGCCTCAAGATTTTTTTTGTATCTTTCATTAGTAAACAGAAAACTGTCATGCCCTTGTTGTCCATCTAATTCCAGATATGAAGAATTTATACCAGACTGCATAGCAGCTATCTGGATCTCTTTTCCTCTTTCAGGAGGGAATAACCAATCAGACTTAAAACCAATAATCAGAAGCTTCGCAGTTACATTTTTAAGAGCTTCCTGTAACTCATTATTGAAGTCCTTAGCCGGATCAAAACCATCCATAGCTCTTGTCATCAGAATATATGTATTGGCATCGAAAGCTTCAGAAAATTTATTGCCTTTATATTGAAGATAATTTTCAACCTCATAATCAACTAACTCATCCACTTTGGATTCAATATCTTGAATCTTCCTTCCAAATCTTTTATTCATATTATCTTCAGAAAGGTATGTAATGTGAGCTAACATTCTTGCGGCCTTAAGACCGTCTCTTGGAAAAGTATCATTCTTTAAATAATCTCCACCATAAAAATTCACATCATGTCTTATAGATTCTCGGCCTACCTCATTTAATGCTATATTTTGTGAACTAGCCTTTGCAGCTGCAGCTATAACAGCAGCTCTTTTAACTTTTTCAGGAAAGGTTATTGTCCATTGAAGAGCTTGCATACCTCCAAGACTACCTCCCAAGACACATGCCCAAGAATTAATGCCTAACTTATTAAGGAGCATTTCTTGTGAATTCACCCAATCTAGAACAGTAATATTTGGAAATTCTTTTCCATAGATCTCATTATTTTCAGGACAAATACTTATTGGGCCAGTTGAGCCAAAGCAGCTCCCTAAATTATTAGGTGAAACAACAAAAAATTTATTTGTGTCTATTGCTTTATCTGGACCTATTAACTCATCCCACCAACCTGATTTTGCATCATTCTCTAATTTGCCTGCTGCATGATGGCTTCCTGAAAATGCATGACATACAAGTATTGCATTTGATTTATCAGAATTTAATTCACCATATGTGTCGACTATAAGATCAAAGGCCGAAAGAGCTTCACCAGACTCAAGTTTAATTCCAGAACTAAAGTTATGTAACTCTCTATGAGATTTCATATTAATAATCTAACAATTTGAGCCAAAAGAAGGTCGACCTGATTAAGCGCTATTAAAACGAGTAAAGGTGAAAAATCTAGACCGCCCATATCAGGCAAGTAATTTCTTATAGGTGATAATATTTTATTAGATATTTCATCAATAAGCTGAGGCAATGGATGAGGGTTTCCTGGCGAAACCCAGCTTAATATAACTCCACCAATGACAGCAAATAGAAGCATCTGACTAATACTACTTAATACATTAAAAGCTGAATAAACTATGAGTTCAAAAGTCCCAAGAGTTGATCCAGTAATAATATAAAAACTTATAAATTTAAACAGGAGGGCAGCAAAAAATATTCCCAAGATTCCTCCAGCAATGCTGGTAAAAATCATAGTGAGTGGATTCAAAAGGTTAACAAAACTTTTTACAACAGGATTAAAGTAATTGACCTTTAAAACTCTGAATACTAATAAAATAACAAAGGCGTAACTTAATGAGCCTATTAACAATGCAATAATATTTATCAGGTTAGTATTCATTACTTATCTCTTTTGATCTTTTAATAGCGCTAATTATGCCTTTTT
Organism: uncultured Gammaproteobacteria bacterium; assembly: GCA_964343355.1. Lineage (GTDB taxonomy): Bacteria > Pseudomonadota > Gammaproteobacteria > Magnimaribacterales > D2472 > MED-G78. The sequence goes on from CAYFJC010000030.1 coordinate 5,162, forward strand.
CAAATAATTGAAGCACATTATTTTGTTTTAAAGAATTAATTCCAGCCTCCGTTGTACCTTTTTTGGATGCAATCATATTAATCGCCTCATCCAAACCCACGCCATCATCTATAGAAGATGATATGCCATCTAGAAAATTACTAATAATCTTATTGGCAAATTTTTTATCACCATCACAGAGTTTAAGAACACGTTTTTCATATACTTTTAGCAGATAGAAGAAGTATGCAGGCCCGCTGCCTATAAGGCCTGTAAAGTTATCAAGTTCAGACTCCTTTTTAAGGATAATACTAGTCCCGACTTGGCTAAATAGTTTTTTTGATCTACTAATTAGTTTTTTTGAATTAGTTTTTCCATAAATTGCTGTAATACCTTTTCCATAAGCAGATGCAGTAATAGGCATAGCTCTGACAACTTGAGCTTGATCAAAACACTGTGCAATTTTTTTTAATTTTATGCCTGCAACCACGCTAATAATATTTGGAGCATTTGTTATATCTGAAATTTCTTTACAGGCCTGAAGGGCATCTTTTGGTTTTACAGCAAGGATAATAGATTCAATTTTATTATTTAAGAGATTTTTATCTATAGATTTTATTCCTATCTTTGATAATGTTTTTTTATTGGATGCATTTCTATCTATATACAAAATATCTTTTTTCGAAACACCTTTTTTAATTAAGCCCTTAATAATTGACTGGCTTATATTTCCTGCTCCAAAGAATACTGTAGTTCCCATTATCTTTTACCAAAAATAGATTCACCAACTCTAATCATATTAGAGCCACATTTAATTGCCGACTCAAAGTCAGAAGTAGTCCCCATTGATAATATATTTGCATCCGGGTGAGCTGATTTTAAGTTAGCATGCAAAGCAAAACATTTTCTCATTACTTTCTCATTTTCTACAATATCACTAGATATTTTAGGAAGAACCATCATTCCTCTTAATTTTAAATTGCTTTGCGTATTAATAAGAGAGGAGAATCTTAATAGGTTATCTGGGCTGACTCCAGATTTAGATTCCTCGTTATCAATATTTACCTGTATACAAACCTTCATTACCTTATTCACTTCTTTGCAATAACTATTGAGCTTAGAAACTATTTTTTCACGATCAATTGAATGAACCCAGTCAGCATGTGCAGCAACTAACTTAACTTTATTTGATTGAATAGGCCCAATAAAATGCCAAGTGATATCAAGGCTTTTTAGCTCATCTGATTTTTGTGCAAGCTCTTGAGCAAAATTCTCACCAAAATTTTTAAAACCATGCTGGTAAACTTTTTTTATGATTGAAATATCTTTTTTCTTAGAAACTGCAATTGTTAATACATCATCAGGCTTAATGTCAGCATTAGAGCATGCCGATAAGAAACGCTCTTGAAAGAGCTCTAGATTATTATTTATTGAATCGTGCATTTTGTTTTAATAAGAGGTGATAGACCAATTCTTATAACTACTTCTCTTGCATTGTTTATATCTGATTTATTTAAGAAGGGACCTAGCATGACACCAAACAATACCTTATCTAGCTTATTTATCTCCATAACATAAGGCTTTAAATCCATACTTCTAAGTTTATATAACATTTCTGATGCAAATTCTTCTTTTCCATAAGCCTCCACTTGCAGCAAATAAATACAATCTGATTTATTTAAAACTTCTTCTATTTCTACCAATATAGTTTCACCTTTAAGTCTTTCAGGAAACGTAATGGAAACAGAATTTTCTGATACAGGGCTTGGTTTAAAGATTTCAAGGTTACTATCAAATAAATAAAAAGAAGCAAAAATTGTCAGCAACGAGATAGCAAAAAGAGAAAGTATTATGCTTTTCGCAAATACAGGTTTAGCTCTATTTTTTGATCTAAAAATAGTTTTACTTTTTTTTGGTTTCTTTCTGCTTGAAGAGACTCTTTGAGCAAAATCTTTCATAACTACATTTTCTCTAAGGCTTCTATTCCTAGGAGATTTAAGCCATTGGATATAACCAGCTTTACCAGGCCTAGACTCTGTAAGATTGATTCTTGATTTTCTTTAGATTCTTTAAGAATAGGATTATTGTTGTAGTAGCTATGGAGCAGGTGAGCTATATCTCTCAGATAGAAGACAATTAGATGAGGTTGCAGAGTTTCACCAGATCTCTCAACAACTCCTGGAAATTTAGATGCTTCATGAATTAATTTATCACAGGCAAGATAGGAACCATCTTTAATAGTATCTAAATTTTTAGGGAGTTCATTGTTAGATTCTAGATATTTGTTCTGGAGAGATGCAATTCTTGCATGAGCGTACTGAATATAAAAAATTAGGTTTTCTTTATTCTGAGATTTAGCTAATTCAATATCAAAGTCTAGATGTTGATCAGCCTGTTTAGATAAATAATAAAATCTCGCAGCATCGACACCAATTTCTTTTATAAGATCTTTCAGTGTATAAAAACTTCCACTTCTTGTAGACATTTTTACTTTCTCTTTTCCTTGATAAAGATTAGCAAACTGAACTAGCTGCACATGAAGTTTATTTTTTGAAAAACCTAAGCCTTCAAGGGAGGCCTCTATTCTTTTAATATAACCATGGTGATCTGAGCCCCATACATTTATTAGCTTATCAAAGCCTCTGTCTACTTTATCTTTATGATAAGCAAGATCTGCTGCAAAATAAGTTGGTCTGCCATCTTCTCTTATAAGAACTCTATTTTTATCATCTCCTGCTTTTTCAGTATTGAGCCAGATTGCACCTTTCTCTTCATAAGCCAGGCCATTTGTTTTTAATTGATCAATAGCCTGTGAAATCTTAGATTCTGAATCTTGAAGGGATCCAAGACTAGATTCATAATACCAATTATCAAAGTCTACTTTAAAAGCTTTTAAATCTTCTTCTATACTTTTTAATACCGAATCTAGCGATACTTTTTTTATTTGCTCCCACAAACTTGCATCTTCTTCTTTAAAAATCTTTATAAGAGTATCAATTTGCTCTTCTGCATCCTCTGGTAATCCAGAGATAATATTTTTAACTTTATCGCTATCAATCTTTGCATTTGGGTCAATCTGATTAGCGATGTCAATAATATATTCACCCTTATAGCCACTTTCTGGAAATGATTTTTCATCGAAACAATTATGCAATCGCAGCCAAACGCTAGCAGCTAAAATATCTATCTGTCTTCCAGCATCATTAATGTAGTACTCCTTTGAAACAGAGTAGCCATTAGCCTGAAGAATCTTTCCAATAGCATCTCCAAAGGCTGCACCTCTTCCATGGCCAACATGAAGAGGGCCGGTTGGGTTTGCAGATACAAATTCTATTTGGATACTTTTTTTATAACCATGATCAGAATGACCAAACTTATTATTTAATTCTGATGATTCATTAACAACATCAGCGAAATAAGATCTATTTAAAAAAATATTTAAAAACCCTGGACCTGCCACTTCAACATCTGCCACCTCTTTAAGCTCAACTAAATATTGTTTTATTTTTTCAGCTATTTCTCGTGGATTAACTCCCAGCAAATTACCAGAAACAAGACCAATATTTGTAGTGATATGTCCTTTACTTAGATCGTCTGTAATTTCAGTCTTATATTTATCTTTAATAAGTTGGATATCATCTCTATCAAAGCCGCTATCTTGATCTAAAAAACTTTTTATATGCTCATTAAAAAGGTTAATCATAATTAAACTCTACTGACATAGCTTTCAGTGCGTGTATCTACCTTTATAGTCTCACCTTCATTAACAAATAATGGAACTTGAATACTTACACCCGTTTCAAGTTCAGCTATTTTAGTTGCACCTGATACTGTATCGCCTCTAACGCCTGGCTCAGAAGCAGTAATAGCAAGGTTCACAAATACAGGAGCTTCGATAATAATCGGTTGATCATCCCATAAGACTATTTCACATCTCTCTTGGCCAACAAGCCATTTTTTAGCATCTCCAATAAGCTTAGCCCCGACCTCTAACTGTTCAAAATTATCTGGATCCATGAAATTCCATGTCTCCCCATCAGAATATAGAAAATCCATTTCCCTATGGCTCACGTCAGCGGTTTCTGCACTTTCGCCAGATTTAAATGTTTTATCAATAACATTTCCTGTTAAAAGATTTCTATACTTTACTCGCATAACGGCTTGGCCTTTACCGGGTTTATGAAACTCATGATCAATAATAGAACATGGAGCACCATCTAATAAAAGTTTAGTTCCGTTTTTAAACTGGTTTGTTGAAATTTTCATAATATACTATAGGTCTATTTTAAAGGGGTGATTATCAAATGAACAAATTATTTAGCTTACTTATAACAATATTTATTTTAGTGTCTTGTTCCTCAAACGATTCTGAAATTAAAACTATATCTGATGTAGAGTCTTTTCTAGAGAAGGTGGAGCAAGAGAATAAAACTCTTGGACCAGTTGCATCTTCTGCATCATGGATAAGTTCTAATTTTATAACTTACGATTCGCAAAAGATAGCTGCAGATTTTGGTAAACGCTATTCTCTGATTTCAGTAGAAAGAGCAAACGAAGCAGCAAGCTTTGATGAAGTAGATCTGCCTGATGAAATGAGAAGAAAACTAAATTTAATAAAAGGTGGTTTTGTTATGCCAGCCCCTCTAGACGATGCTTTAGCTGGAGAAATAGCTAATATAGAATCTGAACTGGGCGCCATGTATGGATTAGGCAGTCATTGCTTTGACGAAAATGATTGTTATGACCTTGAAGCTTTTGAGCAAATCATAGACTCATCAAGAAATCCAGAAGAGCTTTTAAAAGCATGGACGGGTTGGAGAGAAATAGGCAAGCCTATGAAGGATAAGTATATGCGCATGGTTGAAATAGGTGACCTTGGTGCGAGAGACCTTGGCTATGATGGTCTAACTGATTTATGGTTTAGTAAATATGATATGCCTGCTGAAGAGTTCCTTGAAGAGACAGATAGAGTCTGGGAAGAAGTAAAACCTCTTTATGATGCACTTCAATGTCACGTTCGAGAAAAGTTAAATGAACATTATGGAGATGATATTGTTCCTTCCGAGGGAATGCTCCCCGCTCATGTTCTAGGAAATATGTGGGGTCAATCATGGGCTAATGTATATGATTTAGTCTTTGAAGAAGATCCAAATGCAGTTTCTATTAATTTAACTTCACTTATCGAAGAAAAAGATTTAACTGAGCGTGAGATGGTCGTAATAGCTGAAGATTTCTTCTTATCTTTAGGATTTGATCCATTACCAGAAACCTTCTGGGAAAGATCTTTATTTACCAAACCTCAAGATAGAAATGTAGTGTGTCATGCATCAGCATGGAACCTAGATCCAGATAATAACGACTTAAGAATAAAGATGTGTATACAAAAGAATGAGGAAGATTTTGTAACCATTCATCATGAGTTAGGTCACATTTTTTATTACCAAGCTTACAACGATCTGCCTGGAGTATTTAGAGGAGGAGCCAATGATGGCTTCCATGAAGCTGTTGGAGATTTATTGGCTTTATCAATTACTCCAGATTATTTAAATCAGATTGGTTTTGTTACTAAAGCTGAGGCAGAAGCAGCTGAACAAGACCCCATTGCATTATTAATGAAGCAAGCTTTAGATGGCGTTGTCTCAATTCCATGGACTTTAATGTTAGATAAATGGAGATCAGGTATTTTTACTGGTGAAATAACAAAAGAAAACCTAAATTCTAGTTGGTGGGAATTAAGAGAAAAGTATCAAGGCATTACATCTCCAATGGAAAGAGGTGAAGAGTATTTTGATCCAGGTGCTAAATATCATATTCCTGGTAATACTCCATACACGCGATACTATCTTGCAAAAATTATGCAATATCAGTTCCATGAATCATTATGTAACGACATAGGTTTCGAAGGACCTCTCCATGAGTGTTCAATTTATAATAATCCTGAGGCTGGGGTAAAAATAAGAAATATGCTGGCAATGGGTCAAAGCAAGCCTTGGCAGGATGCTTTTGAAGCTTTAACTGGAGAAAGAGCTTTAAGTGGAACTTCAATTTTAAATTACTATAAACCTCTTCAAGAATGGCTAGAAAAAGAAAATGAAAGCCGCTCATGTGGTTGGGAGTAGATTATGCAATCAATAATGTATTTAACTTTTGCAGCCCTTGGTTTTGTAATTCCTTTTGGAATTAGCTTAGCTATTGGCAATGAGCTCGTCCAAAATATAGTCTTAGCTGTTTATATAATTCAGTGGATTGCCTTTATACCTGCTTATATGCTTCAAACAGAAAAATTTTATGATTTAACTGGCAGTATTACTTATACGAGCGTATTTGCTTATTGTATATATTTAGCCACATTAGGCGATGTTAACTGGGGCTCGTTAATAATTTCAATTCTAGTAATTTTATGGGCAGGACGTTTAGGAACTTTCTTATTTACAAGAATAGCTAAAGATGGAGAGGATAAACGTTTTAGAACCATTAAGCCTGATATAGCACAATTCTTTATGACATGGACACTTCAGGGAATGTGGGTTTCACTTTGCTCTTTATGTGCCATTACAGCCATAACAAGCGATACAGGTATTATTGTTAATGGTATTTTTTATATAGGTGTAATGATGTTTATTGGAGGATTTGCTATAGAAATAGTTGCAGATCAACAAAAGTCTGCATTTAGAGCCATCCCAGAAAATAGAAATAAATTTATTACCAGTGGGTTGTGGGGTAAATCAAGACATCCGAATTACTTCGGTGAAATAATGCTGTGGACTGGAGTTGCTGTTATGTCTTTTTCTTCATTATCAGGTCTGGAATATGCAACATTAATATCACCAATATTTACCTACTTATTATTAGTAAAAATTAGTGGAGTTAGAATGTTAGAGGGAAGAGGGCAGAAAACATGGGGTCAAGATGAAGAGTATATTGCCTATATGAAAAACACACCTATGGTGATGTTAAAATTTTGGTAGACTATAATTATATTATTAATATAAAAATTGAGAACCTTCTCACAAAATAAATTTGTGAATTTTTGTATTAACTTGGTAGAATGACAGAACTTTTTTAGTAGTTAAAAAAACAATTAACTACAAAGTAATAGGGAGCAACTTAATATGTTGAAATTACGAGCCATAATAATGTCTCTTGCAATGATTATTCCATTTGTAGCAAATGCTACTGACATGGAAGCAGTCTTAGAAGTAGGCAGAGATAATTCAAATCAATCAGCTGTATCGCAAGATAAAATCGACAGCACAGAAAAGCAAACAGACAAAATTGTAAACGAGTGGAAGGTTGTCTCTAAGCAAGTCGAAGGCCTAAAGGTTTATAACCAGCAGAAAAGAATCCAAATTCAAGCTCAGCTTGATTTGATGGATAAATTAGATGATCAGCTAAAGCAGGTTGTTGTCATGCAAAGACAAATACCACCTTTAGCGCAAAGAATGCTTGAAGGTTTAGAACAGTTTATTGAGTTTGATGTACCTTTCCATATTGAGGAAAGAAGACAAAGACTTGATTTAGTAAGAAGCTCTTTATCGAATCCAAAGGTAACAGCTTCAGAGCAAGTAAGACAAATTTTAGAAGCCTATAATATTGAAAGTGAATACGGTAGAAAGATTGATGCATTTGAATCTTCTATTGTTATTGATGGTCAAGAGATAGTAGCTAACGTATTAGTTATCGGAAGAATTGGAATGTTTTATCAAACCAAAGATGAAAGAACTAGTGGTATATGGGATAAAGATGCCAATGACTGGATAGAACTAGATAGCGGATACAGAACAGCTATTAGAGACGGCATAAGAATGGCTAAAAAATTAGCTCCAACAGATATGTTGATGCTACCAGTAGTTGTTAAGGAGCAAATCTAATGAAATTTTTAAATTTATTTTATCTTATATTGATTGTTACATTTTCTACTTCATCTTTTGCACAAGATGCTGATGATGCAAGTGTTGATCAAGAACCAACTACTGTTGAAGCACTTTTAGCTCTTGTTAAAGAGGGTAAAGTTAAAGAGCAAGCAGAAAATAATAAAAGAGAAGCAACTTTCTTAGCAAGCAAGAATAAGCAAGCTAGTATTTTAGCTGCTGAAAAAAGAGAACTTGCTAGGCAAGAAAAAATTGCAGACAAATTAGAGTCTGAATATAAATCAAATCAAGAAATTCTTAGAGTTAAAGAAGATTCCTATAAGAAAGAGCTGGGTTCATTGGTCGAATTATTTGGTCATATACAAAGTTCAGCTGGAGAAGCCTCATCAATGTTTGCAGGCTCACTTACTTCTGCTCAATTTGGACTTGAAAGAGTTTCATTTTTAAATGGCCTAACTGGCAAAATGTCAGATACAACTGAGCTACCAACTATAAAAGAAATAGAGCGTTTATGGTGGGAAATTCTAAATGAAATGAATGCTGGTGGAAATGTAGTTAAATTTAATACTACTGTTATTGATGTTGATGGGGAAACTTCTGAATGTGAAGTTACCAGAGTAGGTTTATTTAATGCTATTTGTGATGGTAAATATCTTGAATTTGCATCATCTAAAGGCCAGTATGCTTTTCTTCCAAGACAACCAGCTGGAAGATATACAAAGAGTGCTAAGAATTTAGGAAATGCTGAAGGTGGCGATCAGGTTAAGTTTGGAGTTGATCCAACTGGACCTACCGGCGGTAGCTTATTAGCAAACCTTATTCAAACTCCTTCGATGGCAGAAAGAGCAAAGCAAGGTAAAGAAGTTGGAGCAGCAATTATTGTGGTAGGTATTATCGGTATTGCAATAGCTTTTTGGAAACTATATAGCTTATATATGGTTAGTTTAGCTGTTACTAGGCAGACTAAATCTAAAACTGCATCATCAGACAATCCTCTAGGAAGAGTTCTAAAAGTAGGAGAAGCCAACTTTAAGAAAGATATAGACACATTAGAGCTTCGTTTAGCTGAAGCAATCATGGCAGAAAGGCCTTCGATTGAGAGAGGTATAAGTGTTGTAAGAATAATCTCGGTTGTAGCTCCTTTAGCGGGTCTACTTGGAACTGTTACAGGTATGATCGTAACATTCCAGCAGATTACACTTTATGGTACTGGAGATCCTAAGCTAATGGCTGGTGGTATTTCACAAGCATTAGTTACAACAGTTCTAGGCCTATTAGTTGCTATCCCAACAACTCTTCTTCATTCATTTACTGCATCGTCAGCTAAAGGAATTATTAGTATTTTAGAAGAACAGAGTACTGGTATATTGGCTGAGCATTCTGAAACTAGCTAGTTTTATATATGTACGAATTAAGTGAAGCATTTGTCTCAGTAAGAGACTTCATGGAGCAGGGTGGTGACGTTCTGTGGGGAATTGCTTTACTAGTATTATTTATGTGGACTATGATCTTTGAAAGGGTTTTCTACTATGCTCAAGGATACAATGAGTATATTGCTGGATTAGTTCAGCAATGGGAATCAAGAGAAGATAAGACCTCTTGGTATGCTCTACAAATTCGTGCAAAGTATATGTCTCAGGCAAAAGTAGAAATTAATAGGAACTTATCATTGATACAGACTTGTGTTGCTATAGCTCCTTTATTTGGTTTACTAGGAACAGTTACAGGAATGATAGAGGTCTTTCAAGTTATGGCCTTTAATGGTGGTGGTGATGCTAGATCAATGGCAGGAGGTGTTTCAAAAGCAACACTTCCAACTATGG
>CAYFJC010000031.1:0-12604 GCA_964343355.1 uncultured Gammaproteobacteria bacterium
AGAAGTTCCTCAAGAAGAACTAATTTGGCAAGATCCTGTCCCTGAAGGTTCAACTAATTATGATGTTGATGCAGTTAAAGCGCATTTATTATCCAGCGAATTAACCATTCAAGAAATGGTAGAGACAGCATGGGCAAGCGCCTCAACCTATAGAGGTTCAGATATGAGAGGTGGAGCTAACGGCTCTCGAATAAGGCTAGCTCCTCAAAAGGATTGGGAAATCAATAAACCAGAATCACTTCAAAAAGTATTAGCTGTTTACGAAGCTATTGCTGCTGAAACTGGATCATCTGTAGCTGATGTAATTGTATTAGCTGGTAATGTTGGAATAGAAAAAGCATCTGGAGCTAAAGTTCCATTTACACCTGGAAGAGGGGACGCATCTCAAGAACAAACCGATGTAGAATCTTTTGCTGCACTTGAGCCATTCTCTGATGCATTTAGAAATTTCCATAAAGCAGGAGTTGATGTAGCTGCTGAAGAAATTATGTTAGATAAAGCGCAATTATTAGGCTTAACAGCACCCGAAATGACAGTTCTTGTTGGCGGAATGAGATCATTAGGAATTAGTTCAAGCGGACATGGCGTATTTACTAGTAATTCAAATGAACTATCCAATGATTATTTTAATACTTTATTAGATATGTCGGTTGAGTGGAAACCTAATGGAACTGGAAATTCATTTGAAGCATCAGATAGATCTTCTGGTGAGAAAATTAGAACTGCAACTAGAGCAGATCTTGTGTTTGGTTCTAATTCTCAACTTCGTGCTATTTGTGAAGTCTATGCAAGTAGTGATGCTAATGAAAAATTCACATCTGATTTTATATCCGCATGGAATAAAGTAATGAGCAACGACCTTTTTTAGTATTTAACTAAATTTATTCAAAATAAAGCATCTTTTTTGAAATAAAAGGTTGCATTCCTAGATGAGAATGATTATCATTTACGCACTCGAAGGTTGTTGTTTTAAGGTGTTGAGTTTCCCTTATCTACATAGAACCTTAAAAGTGTGTTTTGATGATCTCCTATAGAAATCAAAGCAAAGTTTCTCTAAAATGTAACCTTCGAGCCCTTTCTTAAATACTAATTGTTATCTAACAATCTCCATTTCATTAATGAGCCTTGCATCTTCCTCAAAGACTTCTAATGTCCAAAGTAGATATCTAGAATCTACATGAATAGTTCTTGTTTCTGGTACAAATTTATAATCAGAAATAATAGTTTCCAACATTCCATCAAAAGCTAATCCAACAAACTCGCCCCTAGCATTAATTGTTGAAGAGCCTGAGTTTCCATTGGTTATATCTAAATTAGAAATATAATTAACTGGAACACTTCCAATTGGATCAAACTTGTAGCTGCCATAGTTTTTATCATTGATTAATTTTAGTTGCTTTACATCAACTTCAAATGGTGAAACTCCAGTATTTTTTTCAGCTATGCCTTCAAGTGTGGTGAAAGGTTTGTAGTAAATGCCATCATTCAATTCAACCCCCATTACATTTCCAAAGGTAACTCTCAAGGTTCCATTAGCATCAGCATATATATCTTTACCCTGTGATTTATAAAATTTTCTAAGTGATTTTATAAAGACAGATTTATTTTTTTGCTGCAAACTAGATCTAGCTTTGTTTTTCATTTCACGTTCCATTCCCTCATCAAACATATCTCTTGCAAGCATAATAAATGGATCTGATGAACTCTTTAGCTCTTCAAGTGATGCATCCAATAAAGCAATTCTTTTAGTCATATCTAATAGATCTGATGGATATGAATACATACTATCAACCTTAGTAACAGTTGCTTTATAAGGCTCATCTAATTTAAGTGCACTACTAAAAACTACTCGCCTATCTTTACTATCGACATCTCTATATCGATTTAATCTAAAAAGAAAGATACCTTTATCTACCTCTGCATCAAACCTGTACTCCATACCACGCATTCTATTAACCAACCTTTCGTAGTCTCTTTCTTGATAACCAGGCTCTCTTTCGTTATTAGGTTTGGTTTTTTCATAAGCATGTCTGTATAAACTTGCAGCGGTATTTAAGAGAGTTGATCCGCCATAATACATACTAGTTAAGCTTTCACTATTTATCTCATTAGTAATCTCTAGCAATGCATCAAGAGCATCTTGCTCAGCAGAACTGCCATTCATCTCTATAAAATCAAGGAATTTATTCCAATTCTGTCTTTCTTGTTTAAGTAATTTAAAATTCTTAGCTCCCTCTATTTGCCCACTTATTTTTTTATAATAATTTTCAAATCCACTAATACTGCCTCTGTACTTTAGAGCTTTCTCTTCATCATCTTTAGTAAGGTCTCTCATTAAATCAATTCCTGATTTCAAATATTCAACATAATTTTCAAATCCAAACTGGACATCAAATCTTATTTCCGGGTATGTTAAAAGCCTATTAGTTCTTCCTGGATAACCAGCTATCATTACAAAATCACCTTCTTTTACACCTCTTTTAGAGACCTTTAGAAAGTCCTCTGATTTGTATGGAACATTGTTCTCTGTATATTCTTTACTTTCATTCTCAGGGCTTACATAAGCTCTTAATAGAGCAAAGTCACCGGTATGCCTTGGATACATCCAGTTATCTATTTCACCACCGTATTCACCAATTGATTGAGGTGGCGCATATACTAATCTCACATCTTTAATGATCATTTTTTTAATTAATTGATAAGTTTCACCAGAATAAAAACTTCTCACTTCACACTGAAATTCTTCACTAGTTTCACAGCCCTTAATTAATTCTTTTCTATTGGATTGAATAATTTTATATCTATCATTTTCAGATTCAGCTTGGCTAGCTCCCTCCAAGACTGCTGCAGTTACATTAGTACTCTCTTTGGTGATATAAACTCTAGCACCTGGTGCAGATGGTGCTTCTTCATCTAAACTTCTTGCTAGAAATCCTGTTTTAAATAAATCTTCTTCCATTCTCTTAGCATTAAATTGAAGATAAGAGCCTTCAACACAATGGTAGTTTGTAGCTATAAGGCCTGAATCAGATATAAATGCAGCTGAACAACCGCCAAGACTAACCATAGCGCTTAAAGGATGTTCAAATAAGTCACTAAATTTCTTAATATTACCTTTAAATCCAGCTGCTCTAATATCTTTTTCAATATTTGGAAGCTGGGATGGCTCCCACATACCTTCATCTGCAAAAAGAGAATCAATTGGTGTTAATAATAAAATAAAAAGAAAGAATCTAGTCATGTCGCCGCCTATAAAAAATAATTAGACTCTATTATATCCGTCTTTTATATAAATAATGCTTTCTAATCTAGTCTATAATCGCTGATTATGGATAGAGAACTTTGGAAAACAATAAAAGAAGAAATAGATCTTCGTATAGATGCCGAGCCTAGTCTTGGACCATTTTTACATTCCTTAATATCCTCACAAGCAGATTTATTAGCTGCTGTCGCCTCCATATTATCTTCAAAACTCCATTCAGACGCACTTTCAGCAACTGATATTAAAAAATTTATCTTAGAAGTTTATAGAGATTGCGAACATATAGAGTCAGCTCTTGAGCAAGATTTAATATTTTTTAAAGCTAATGATCCAGCTTGTGACTACTTATCTACCCCCTTGCTTTTTTATAAAGGCTTTTTAGGATTAGCTACTCACAGGGCAGCAAATTGTCTTTGGAATAATGACAGACACACAATGGCATTATTTTTTCAGAATAGAGCTTCAGAGGTTTTTGGTATAGATATACATCCAGCTGCCACTATTGCAGGCGGAGTCATGTTGGACCATGCTACCGGTATTGTTATTGGTCAAACCTGTAACATCGAAACAGAAGTATCTATATTCCAAGGAGTAACGCTTGGAGGAACGGGTAATGAATCTGGAAAAAGACATCCTGACGTCAAAAAAGGTGCAACTATATATGCTTCAAGTACAGTTTTAGGGAATATTGAAATTGGAGAAGGTTCAACCGTTGCTGCTGGAAGCTTGGTTTTAAAAAGTGTAAAACCCGGTCTTACTGTGGCTGGTATTCCTGCAAAAGACGTAACAAATTCTAATTAATAGATTCTTTTAAAGTATATCTTTGTATAGGTATTCCAATGCCTATATATAGAACATTAATAAATGCATGAATCATTATAATTTGTGATGCAATTAACGTGCTGCTTACAGCACTTCCTGAAAATATAAGTAGAATTAAGCCTGATGATACAAACAACTGAGTATTAAAACTATTTTCTTTATTCTGAAGAATTGAAGACGTCAAAATAACAGTCAATAAAAATATTAATCCAAAAATTGCAGTTTCTTGAAAAGTCTGACTTCCGGCTGTGAGTATTACAGAAGCTGCTAATATTACAATTGAAAAAATCTGAAAGACCCCAAATATTTTTTGCTCTTTACTTAATGGCGGATTATATTTCTCACTAATCATTGCTGGATTTTGGTTCAGTTTATTGTCAATAACATCATCAGGGCGCCAGCTAGTTGATCCGTACCATATCTTAACTTTATCTCTAACTCTTTTTGTATGAATAGTATCTTGAACCATTTGATAAAAAACTTGGAAGTTTGCCCAAATTGGGTTCCAGCTATTTAGAGGTTTTACAGTTCCATAAATAGGTTTTATATCTGATCTTTCTGAAATATAAGTTCCAAACATTCTATCCCATATAATAAATACCCCACCATAGTTAGCATCAATATATTCGGCATTTTTTGCATGATGGACTCCATGATTCATAGGAGTTATAAATATTTTTTCTAAAATTCCAAGATGACCAATATGTTTTGTATGAACCCAAAATTGATATACAAGATTAACACCTGCAACTGTTACAAAAACCTCTCCTGGGACTCCTACCATTATCATTGGAATAAAAAATATCCATTTCCACAGCCAACCAGTGCTAGTTTGCCTTAATGCAGTCGAGAGATTATATTCCTCACCATGATGATGAACACTATGAGTTGCCCATAAAACTTTAATTTCATGATGCATTCTATGCATCCAATAGTAAGAAAGATCATACAAAAGAAAGCCTACAATCCATGTAATAGGACTATCAAGTGGAAGTAATTTTAGATTTAAATAAGACCCAACATAAACAAATGCTGCTCCCTGCAACCCAATACCTAACATTGGAGGAAATCTACTAATAAGCCCCAATCCTAAGCTGGTAAAGGTATCACTAAGTTTATAATTATTTTTACCGACCTTTAATCCATAAAGATACTCAACTATTATTAATAGCAAAAAGACAGGCACAGCCAGAGTAATTATTATAGATTTATCAGTAATGATCATGTTAAATTTTCCTTGGCAATATTATAGATGAAAGTATGCCTATATATCTATAGATGCTAAGACACCAATAGCATTTCCAAATCCTCTATCTTCATGATAAACACCCTCTATGCCCGCTAAAGCTAACCGGTCATCGATACCTTTTTTAACTTCACTTAGCATGCTAGTTCTTCCTAAAAAATAAGCTTTATTAGAGCCTATGAGTAGGGCATTTAGATAAGCAACAGTTCCTATTACCTCACCAACCATATTGCACAATGATGCAGATATATTTTCAATTGAATGATCAGATGCATTTCGTGCTTTTGCAAAATTAGCTGCTGTAATTTCAGCATTGAGTTTTCCAATCTCATTTACAGCCTCACCTATCATGACATCTAAAATCTTTCGATCTCCTTTTAATGCTAAATCGTTAATTTTAGTACCATTTGGATTCTTGATTATCAGATTTGATAGCCCCTCTAACATACCACCACCGACAGATATACCACCTAGATGATTTGTTAAAGCATTTTGAATTTGAACACATGCTGTTCCAGTTCCTGAGCTAACCACAAGCGCAGATTCTTCTTCTATCTTGTACAAAGATCTTGCACCTTTACCAATTGCATCAATTTCATTAATTTTAGCAATAGGCACATCACAAATCTTATCAGGGAGGTCTGCAGATTTACCCCCTGTTACCCCTATAGAGTTAATTTCTTTAATATCAAGATTTAATTTTTGTAATACCTTAAGCACATGATTTTCTGTGAGATTAAAATCTCCATTTTCTTCATTAAAAGAAGAGGGGACGCTTAAATACTGAATAGAATTATCTTTTATTGCTAGATCTGTATTAGTAATACCAAAATCAAAAGCTACAATCATATTTCTATAGATTAACTACTTTATTTAAAGAGATGCATCTGCAGCGTCGCTAGGCCAGATTAATGGTATTTGTTGCTGAGGATTAAAGACGCCAGGCCCTAATGCCGGATAGGCTTTTGAGGCTTTGCTAATCTCATCTTCATTCAAAAACTCACTAGGAATGAGTTTAAAAACATCTAGTCCACGTATGATTTCTGTTCCATAAATGTAACCTTTATAAAAATATGCAGACCAGTAACCACCAGTAATTAACATATCTTTATTAATGGGGCCTCTATCAAAATAAGCTATCTCTTGTGGATTAGAAGAATCAGTGAAATCCATGATCGAGATACCGCCTTGATACCAAGCTTGAACAAAGATATCACGACCAGGAACTGGAATAATAGAACCATTATGAGCAACACAGTTTTCTGTTTCTAGTTGTGGAGCAGGCATCTTATAGTGACTTCTGAATTCAAGTTTATTGTCGACAATGTCATAAATAGCATCTGCACCCCAAGTAAGAGGATCCCAAGCTCGACAGCGAGCACGACCACCACCACCCCATTCGTCAGTGAATATTACTTTTGTTCCATCGTTATTGAATGTTGCTGAATGCCAATAAGCAAAACCCTCATCAGTTACAACATCTAATCTTTTCGGATTATATGGATCAGTGATATCAAAAAGAATACCGTTACCAGAACATGCACCTGCAGCTATATTTGCTGAAGGAAAGACCGTAATATCGTGACACTGATCAGTTCTACTTGTATCTTGAGTTTCATCTCCATGGTCACCACCACGCCAGAGTCCACCAAGTGCTCCTGTTTCAAGATCAGCAAATACAGCCGGACTGCTCACTATTCTGGATTGTGAAGGATCAGATACCGGAATTTCAATAACATCTATTCTAAAAAGAGCTGTTCTTTCATCACCAGGTATATTTCCTATACATTGCTCTAACTCTTCTTCATCTCTAACACTGCCAGTGCCAGAGTTATATACAACAATCTTTCCATCTGTATTAGGGCCAGATACAACAGAGTGCGTATGAGAACCGCGGCAGGTTTGAACTGCGCCAACTTGTTTTGGACGACTAAGATCTGAAATATCAAAAATTCTTATTCCTCTAAAACGTTCTGGACTTGCATCTCTTCCAACACCTTCTCGACCGCAATCAATTCGACCACGAGTCTGCTCTACAGACATAATGAGTAAATCTCCAACTATAGAAACATCACCTTGACCACCAGGGCACACTATTGAGGATAAAAGATTAGGAATACCATCTTTATCAATCTTATACATATTAAAACCATGGTAGCTCCCGGCTACCAGCAAATCGTCTCTAAAGGCCATATCTGTATTAGAGAAACTTAACATCGGAGAACGAAGAGAACTTGAGGCTTCTTCTGTTGTAATTGCTTTATCTTCATCCTCATTTTTCGTTAAATCTTCTGAACCGCGCTCTTCTGGATTATTTGGATCAAAGAATCCTACTGGTTTACGCAAAGAAGTTAATAATTCCATATTCATTATTGCCTCATCAGCAAAAAACAAACCTGGTGTTAAGCCTGATCTTGGATCATCTGAAAGACCAACAGCTATAGTATTCATTCTTTCTATTTCTACCCCTTGATCATTAATTAAGTCAGAAACAAATTCATTTAATATTGGATCATAAGCAGAGCCTGAATATTTTTCTAGCTCTTTAACCATCTTTAAAGCACCATCATGATGGGCAATCATCAGTTGAAGAAAGAGTCGATCAAAATCAGTACTTTTTGAGTCTGCTAGATTCCCTAACTGCTTTGGAGTTGCCATACCCACCATATCCATATGCATATGATTTTTTTTAGACATATCAGCTATATTTTCATTGCGCTCTGCAAGCCAGCTTTCCATAAAATTTATTTCATCATCTTGAGATACATCTATTCTTTTTGCTAGATCAACAATGGTTTTATTGTTCGTTCTCTTATCTGCCATAGCAGACATTAAAATTGCTTGTTCATGATGGACAATCATGCCTTGAAGAAATCTTACATCAGCGTTGATATAAGAAGTATCTGCAATATTTGAGGCAGCTTTAGGATCAAGGTTTTTCGAAGATTCTCCTGGAGCACCTGGTTGTATTATTGTCGGATTAAAAGGGCTATCAGCTGCTAGCACTAGTTGGCTTGAGAGAATCGAAATAATAACGATCATATGAAAACTTTTATTAATTTTTTTAAACATTTTATGCATTATCCTTGTCCTCTTCTTTAATTTCCTCTGCTTGACCCTCTATGATTGTTGGTCGACCTTGAGGTTGTTTCTGACGTCTGCCAAAACGATTAATTCTATCATCACGATTTGTTTGTTTTTTTGAAGCTTTAACTTTTCCTAAATTACTTATAAGAAACAAAGACCCCATAATAATTAAAACCCAAAAAAATGTATTCATATTATCTACTTCTAATTTTCATTAATAATCTAAGTATTTCAATATACAACCAGACTAGAGTAACCATAAGAGAGAAAGCTCCATACCATTCCATAAATTTAGGGAGTCCCTTTTCAGCACCTTCTTCAATAAAATCAAAATCTAGTACTAAGTTAAGCGCAGCAATACCAACAACAAATACAGAAAAGCCTATTCCCATAAGACCATTAGAGTGAATAAATCCAATAGGAGAACCAAACATAGACATAACAAAACTTACAAGATATAAAATAGCTATTCCAGCAGTCGCTGAGAAAACCATCAGTTTAAAATTTTCAGTTGGCTTAATAATCCCACTTTTATAACAGAACAATAAAGATGCCATAATACCAAAAGTTAACCCTAGAGCTTGAACAGCTATACCTGGAAACGCACCCTCAGCCATCATTGTTATTCCACCCAAAGCTACGCCTTGTGATAAAGCATAAAAGGGAGCTGTTGATGCAACCTTTTCAGGACTTCTAAAAATTGTCACCATAGCTAAGATAAATCCTAATAGTGCACATGGAATCGCTAATACTGGAATATTCCAGCCCACAAAGGCACCACTAAAACAAAGAGCAAGTAAAATACCTGTTTTATTAACTGCACCATCTAAAGTCATTAGATTAGTAGCCTCAACAGTTGATGAGGTTGTTCTAAAGCCACTAGCTGTATTCATTTCGCTAGATGACTGAGTTCTAAATCCACCCTGATCAAAATTTCTTTTAAATGCAGGATTACCTGATTTACCAAATCTGTTTATTGCTGAATGTTTTGACATAAAATCTCCTTAAGTCTCTATATTAAATATCTATGGGCTTTCAAACAAATTAAAAGGCTTTATAAGCTTTTAATCCAATTACCAACAAGCTCTACAGCTTCTTTGTGTTCAAGCGCTCTTCCAGATTCTGGCATCATAATACCTGGATCCAGTGATTGCATTCTGAAAAGCAAAATAGACTCATCTGGTTTGCCTGGCACTATGGAATAACTTAGATCATTACTGGCTCTGCCAGCGGCAATAGGTTTCTTAAAGTAACCTAAATGTATTTCTCTATTTTCTTTAAAATCTAAATATAAACCAGTTGTGTCAGCAGAACCTCCATCAATATGGCAATGGGCACAATTAATATCTAAATAAGACCTAGCCCTGTCATCAAGTGAAGCTGATTTATCTTCCCAGTCTGCCATAGTTTTAAATTGCATATCCTTTGAAATCCAGCCTTGCTGATGCCACTTCATTAATTGATTCATGGAGCCATCTTCGTAATTAATAGATGTATTTAAATTTCTAGCTTTGGGACCAATAGGTTGAATGCTTTTATCAGATTGATGACATTCTTTGCATTGATTGATATTAGGAACTCTATATCTCACATCTTGAACATCACCAGTATTATTAACAAACTGAGTTGATATAGTTTTTCCTGCAATGCTTAAAAATGCATCATTTTGCTCTTCATTCCATACATAACTTACGTTTTTCCATTTATCCTGTTTTTTAATTAAAAGCCTTGTTTCCAATAGCTGAGGATCTAAATTTGAAGCTTCATGTTTATTTAAATAGGCAAACGTTTTAATAAGAACTGTACCATTAGGAAAATCAAAAACTTTATTAGGCCTATATTCAGCAAAACTTTCAGCAGGCATATATACAAATCTTAACTTGTCTGCATAATCTGAGAAAAGAGGAGTGATTAATTCATATGGCAGTACTCCTTCGGCAGGAGATTGAGAATTGAGTTCCTGAAAAAATCCATAATCTGAAAGTTTAGAGGCAACTTTATTATTTTGTATAACCGCATCATTTACAGCTGCAATAGCTGGTTGAAAACTAAAAAGATTAAAAAGAAGAACTATAAATAGATATTTAGAGTGTTTCACTAAATTCTACTGGAGATAGAGGTGTTATTTTTCCTGTAAATTTTTCATAGCTTCTTTCAACTGGGTCAAAAAAAGGCAGCATATATTTAATGGGATTTATTGTTAGAAAAGAAGCATCACCATTATCACCTAGGACAATCTTATCCTCTTCAGGCTGGCCAAATATTATTTGCCCAACAGGGACAATACCATCCCAGAATATATCAGGCATATCACCCTCAGATAATTCATAAAGAATTTTGGCAAGCTCTCCCGTCTCAAGATCAGGCCTATATCCAGTTTTTCCGAATCTATTACCGTGAATCTGAATTGCTTTTGGATGTGGATAATAATTTTCATCTTCTGTTTCATATCCATAGGTAACAACAGCAATATTAATGGTTTCATTGTCACCAATGTCGTTATCAAAGATCTCCACATGCGAATTAGCCTGAATAATAATTCCAGTACCTCTTGGAACTTCTCCAACAATATTACCTTCAGGAGCAAAATTATCAGTATTATTATTAATAGATTTATTTCTAAAGACTCTTATGTGATGACCACCTTGTTGAGGTATGTCTGGCAGGTCAAAAACTAAAATACCACCAGTATTATTCTCAGCATGATTATCAAAAACATCAGCATAATAGGAATTTTCAATCTCAATTCCTGCGACATTAAATTCAGCTCTAGAATTTTTAACAATAATATTTTCTGATTGACCAACATAAATCCCTGCATCAGATGCTCCTATAGCAACACAAGAATCTATAAGTACATTTTTAGATTCAACTGGATAGAGTCCATAAGCTCCATTATCTGAGCTAACTCCACCAGTCCATTCCGTTCTGACTCTTATAAAACTGATACCATCGACACCCTTAACTTTTATAGCATCACCCTTGGCATCTTCAATTGCAAAATCCTGCAAAACTACATTATCAGAAGTTACTGATAATCCTTGAGCTCCAGATTTTTGATTTTTAAAAGATAAAACAGTCTTATCAATACCTTCGCCTTCAAACCTAATATTATCTACATTAATTGACAAACTATCTTCTAATTCATAGAACCCAGCAGTTAATCTAACAATATCACCAGGCTCAGCAAGAATTAAAGCTTCTTGAATAGCAGAGTAGGGATCATCGGAAGGACTAACAACTGTAATAGCTCCGTAACAGTTAATACTGATAAAGAGACTAAAAAATAGTAACTTAGACTGCTGTAGGTATTTTGTCGAAATCTTCAAGAGGCTTCTCAAGTTCAACCCAATCTACTTCAAAGTCATCAGGTGCATTTTCATATTCTAATAAACCTAAAGCTTCAAATTTAGGCCTTACTGAGTCTGTTAGTAAGCCAATCCTAGAAAGGTTTGGAATCACTCTTGAAAATAAGAAGTTTCTAAAAGTAGCATTGGCACTAGTGCTGAGTGAGAACTCTCTTGCTTCTTCTTCTGACATCTTTAAGTACTTCTGCATAGCTGTAGTATTAATAAGTCTTTCTCTTGAAATAACACATGCCTCATAGGCAAACTCAGCTCTCTCCTCAATCTCTTCAGGAGTTAAGGTTTTAATAAAATCTTCTAAGTAATTAATGCCGAAGGTTACGTGCCTAGCTTCATCTCTAACTACATAGTGAAGTAGTTGTTTTAATAAAGGATCTTTAGTTAAATTCTTTAACATCTGGAAGGCAGCCAATGCTAGACCTTCAATGATAATTTGCATCCCTATAAATTTCAGATCCCATCTTTCATCGGTTAAGATTTTATCTAAAAGTGCTTTTAAATTTGGATTAATTGGATAATGAACTCCAATTTTTTCTTGAAGATATCTATTAAAGACTTCAACATGTCTAGCTTCATCAAATGTTTGAGATGCTGCGTAAAGTTTTGCATTGTATGTTGGTGCACATGATACCAACTGAGAAGCAACCAAGAGAGCACCTTGCTCGCCATGTAAAAATTGGCTTAAAAGTTCAGCAGTGTCATGTCTGTCAAACTCAATCTTCTCTTCTTCAGTAAGATTCTCATAAGCTTCTAAAGTTTCATGAGGTAAATCCTCATCAGCTTCAACTAATTTTTCATCTGCAGGATGAGTGTAGTCCCAAT
>CAYFJC010000032.1:0-12479 GCA_964343355.1 uncultured Gammaproteobacteria bacterium
CAAATCCAGCAAAGATCATTGGCAAGCAAAGCAATTGACCCATGCTCAACCATTCTAATGCAACAAAGCCTATATGTGCATCAGGCTGCCTAAAGAATTCAATAAAAAATCGTATTGAACCATACAGGATAAGAAATGATGCTGAGACTACACCTCTTCTGGAGGTTCTGGTATTAATAATAGCTAAAACTATAAATAGAACTAGGCCTTCAAAAAAACTCTCATATAATTGTGATGGATGTCTTGGAAGTCCAAAGGGGTCTGTAGGAAAGATAAAACCCCACTCGCCTGAAGTCGCTCTTCCATAGAGCTCCCCATTTAAGAAGTTTCCTATTCTTACCAAACCTAAACCAATTGGCATAGCTAAAGTTATAGCATCAGTAAGTCTGAAGAAATCTACTTTAAATCTTTTAGAAAAAATTACTGTACTAACAATTACTCCAGCAAGACCTCCATGAAAACTTAACCCACCTTGCCATATATAAAAAAGAGATAGAGGATCATTTATAAGTTGATCAGTCCCATAAAAAAACATGTAACCAACTCTGCCTCCAATCATGGCTCCAAAAATGAGACCATAAAGAAAAACCAGATCATTCACTTGATCAACAGATAACCCCAACTCTTTGGTAATTGGATGTGCTTTAAGAAATAAATATATACAGTAGGCAGAAAGCACCCAAGTAACTGCATAGTATTGAATATTTAAAGGACCCCATGAGATTAAACTGGGATTATTAAAAAAATCTGATAGTTCAATAATCATATGGCTAGCATATACAAAGCACCCGCTATAAGGAATAAGGAAAATAGAATTTTTAGGACTAAATCACTAAGACTATGCGTAATAGCTACCCCAATTCTTGCAGAAAGAATGCTTGTAGCTGATATACCAATAACCGCTGGCAGATATATGTAACCCAATGACATTGCAGGAATATTTTCCAGACTCCATCCTGTGTATAAATATCCCAAAGAGCCAAATAGAGCTATAGGAACACCACAGGCTGCAGCAGTGCCTATGCAAAGCTTCATTTCATATCCGAAATATCTTAAATAAGGAACGGTGAAACTACCGCCTCCTATACCTATAAGTGAAGATGCCATTCCAATTCCAGATCCAGACAACATTGATAAACTAAAATTACTCTTCTTTTTAGAATCTTTAATTTCAAAGCTAGAAATTAGCTGTACGGCAATAATTAATAAAAATACTCCCACTAGAGACCTCAGGCTGTTACCCGAGATATTACTTGCAATAATAGCTCCCAATATAGCTCCAATGCCAATACCTATTGAAAGAGGATAAAAGGCCTTCCAAACGACTCCCTGTCTTTGATTATGAGAATATGCTGAAGCTATCCCAGTAAAGAAGATACTCGCTAAAGAAGTTCCTATTGCAAGGTGAGTAATAATAATTTGATCGAAGCCCAGATAGATAAAAGTAGCTATCAACGCTGGAACAATAATCACACCTCCACCAATGCCAAACATTCCTGCAAGAGTTCCAGCGAAAACTCCAACCACAAGAAATATTAAGATTTCTAGACCCATTTAAGAAATTCTCTCTATATAAGGTATACAAAACTCTTTAAGAACAGATCGATAAACATCTTTCTTAAAATCTACAATGGCATGAAGAGGGTGCCAGTATGAAGCCCATTTATAATCATCAAATTCAGGGTTAGCATCATTTGTAAAATCTATTGGAACTTCATTTAAGAGTTCAAACATAAACCATTTTTGTTTTTGACCTTTAAATTTATTTTTAAAAAAATATTTTTGTATACTCTCTTCAGGCAAATCATATTTGTACCAGCTCTCAGAGGTTGCTATCTTTTTAACATCAGAACTTTTAATACCCACCTCTTCGTATAATTCCCTTAGAGCTGTTTCTTCTGCTTTTTCACCAAGATCAATTCCTCCTTGAGGGAATTGCCAGTTATCGGAATCTTTTCTTTTGCAAAGTAATAATTTGCCTTTATGATTAACCACTATAAGACCAACGTTCAATCTGTATCCTGGTTCTTTAATCATAAATAGGCTGAAGTATATGAGTGATAAATTAATAATATTCGATTTAGATAATACCATTCTTAATGGAAATTCTGATTATTCATGGATTAAATTTATGATTGATTCAGGTCAAGTTGACCATGATGAATTTACTAAAAAACATAACTATTTTTACGAACAATACCATCAAGGGAATTTAGATTATGACGCTTGGGCAGAATTTGCTCTTTCAACATTTAAAGACAAAACTCCAAAGCAGATGGAGCAATTATTAAAAAGTTTTTTAAATACTGTTATTGAGCCAATGATAAATATTTATGCATTAAGGCTGCTGCATGAACATTCTCATGACAATGATTTTATGCTCCTAGCATCGGCAACTAATGCAGTAATTGTTCAGCCCATTGCAGAAAGGCTTGGCTTTAAGCATGTTATCGCTACAGGTGTTGAAATTATTGATGGTAAATATACTGGAAGAATGGAGGGTGAGTCTGCACTGGGCAATGGAAAATTAAATAAAGTAAAAAAATGGATGGATGAAAATGGGTTTATTAATTTTGAAAATACTACTTTTTATTCAGATTCCATTAATGACTTACCATTACTTTTAGAAGTTTCGAATCCAATAGCAGTTAACCCTGATGAAGAGTTAAGAGCTACATGCTGGGAAGCTGATTGGGAAATTATAGAATTACCAATTCACTAAAAGTCGTCCATAGAAGGACAACTGCAAATCAAGTTTCTGTCACCGTAGGTATTGTCGACCCTTCCAACAGGTGGCCAGAATTTATTATTTTTTAATGTTGATATAGGATAAGCAGCTCTTGTTCTAGAGTAAGAATGAATCCACTCGTCTTTAGAAACTTCCTCAGCAGTATGAGGGGCATTCTTAAGCATATTATCAATCGCATCAAGACTGCCAGACTCAATGTCTGCAATTTCTTTTCTAATACTGATCATCGCATCACAGAAACGGTCAATTTCTAATCTTGACTCACTCTCTGTGGGTTCGATCATCAGAGTTCCAGCAACTGGCCAAGACATAGTGGGAGCATGAAAGCCATAATCAATTAATCTTTTAGCTATATCCTCTACCTCTATTTGTGCGGAATCTTTAAATGGTCTTACATCAAGAATACATTCATGAGCAACAAGCCCACTTTCTCCTTTGTATAAGACCTCATAGTCATCTTTCAGCCTATGAGCAATATAATTTGCATTTAATATTGCAATCTCTGTTGCCTTTCTTAAACCTTTTGAGCCCATCATCTTGATGTACATCCAGCTGATAGGAAGAATGCTCGCACTACCCCAGTCAGATCCTGAGACTGGACCAACACTATTATCAGGATTGTCGTGAAAGCCTGGCACAAAGTCTCTAAGCTTCTCTACAACACCAATCGGACCAACTCCAGGCCCTCCGCCACCATGAGGTATACAGAAGGTTTTATGAAGATTAAGATGAGAAACATCACCACCAAATTGGCCTGGATAACAGATTCCGACCATAGCATTTAAATTAGCCCCGTCTATATAAACCAATCCACCCGCTTCATGAACAATTTCACAAACCTCAGTAACTGAAGATTCAAATACTCCGTGAGTTGAAGGATAAGTAATCATGATTGCAGATAATTTATCTTTATATAAAGTAGTTTTCTCTTTCAAGTCACTAATAGAAATATTCCCCTCAACATTACATTCAATTGGAATGACCTTCATTCCAACCATCTTTGCAGATGCTGGATTTGTTCCATGTGCTGACCTTGGGATTAGGCATATATCTCTTTCGTTATCATCATTCCCTTTGTGATAAGCATTTATAGCTAAAAGACCAGCGTACTCTCCTTGTGAGCCAGCATTAGGCTGTAATGAGATTGCTGAATAACCTGTTATGGCAATTAACATATTTTCAAGCTCATCAATTAATTGCATATAACCATTAGTTTGATTTTTTGGAACTAAGGGATGAATAGAGGAGAATTCTGGCCAGCTTACAGGCATCATCTCTGATGCTGAATTCAGTTTCATTGTGCATGAGCCTAGGGGTATCATCGCTGTATCTAATGCAATATCTTTATTAAAAAGTCTTCTGATATATCGCATCAATTCTGTTTCAGTTTGATAATTATTAAAGACCTTATGAGTAAGGTAGGATGAAGTCCGGATAAGATCATCAGGAATAGAGACTGGTAGTTCTTTTAAATCAAAATTGTCTTCATCACAAAAAACATTAACTATATTTTGTAAGTCCTCAAGAGAAACTGATTCGTCTATTGAAATCCCAATTGAGGATTTATCAATATTTCTTAAGTTAATCTTTTTACTTATGGCTTTATCTAGATAAGTTTGAGTTTTTTCACCAGAAAGAATTACAAGAGTATCAAAAAAATCTGAAGATTTTATTTTCAAATTATTTTTTTCAAGCATCAACATGAGTATTTTGGTGTAATCATGCACTCTTTGCCCAATTGCTTTTAGCCCTTCAGGACCATGATATACAGCATAGAATCCAGCCATAATTGCTAATAATGCTTGAGCAGTGCATATATTGCTTGTCGCTTTTTCTCTTCTTATATGCTGCTCTCTAGTTTGAAGTGCAAGTCTATATGCTGTGTTTCCATGAACATCTACAGAGGCCCCAACAATTCTTCCAGGTAAAGATCTTTTATATGATTCTTTTGTTGCCATAAAGGCTGCATGAGGACCACCAAATCCAATTGGAACTCCAAATCTTTGAGAGGATCCAATAACAATATCTGCATTAAATTCACCCGGCGGTTTAATTAAAGTTAGCGCAAGTAGGTCTGTTGCAAAAATAGCTAAAGCATTTTTACCATGAGCTGATTCAACCACACTAGACATATTTTTAAGCACACCATCTGCTCCAGGATACTGAACCAGAACAGCAAAATAATCCTCATTATTCATATCTTCTGGATTACCAATTTTTACATCTATTCCAAGCGGCTTAGCTCTTGTTTTTAAAACATTGATAGTCTGAGGAAAACATTGCTCATCTATTAAAAATAAGTTCGATTTAGATTTACTTAATCTTTTTGCAAGAGTCATAGCCTCAGCTGCTGCTGTTGGCTCATCTAGTAATGAGGCATTTGCTATTTCCATGCCAGTAAGATCACATACCATGGTTTGATAATTTATAAGGGCTTCAAGCCTTCCTTGTGCTATTTCGGGTTGATACGGAGTATAGGATGTATACCAGCCAGGATTTTCAAATATGTTTCTTAGAATAGGGGCAGGGGTAATAGAGTTATAAAAACCCTGCCCAATATAAGTTTTATAAACTTTGTTTTTTTTACTAACTATATTTAAGTATCTTAATGCTTCTTCCTCAGAGGCTTCATCATCAATATTTAAACCCTCATCATTAAAAATATTCTTTGGAACTATAGATTGAATAAAGCTATCCATTGAAGCAAAGCCCATCTCTTTAAGCATCTCTATAGATACATCTTTAGGCACGCCTATATGTCTTCTAGAAAAAGAATTTAGCTCTAAATATTTAGGGTCTAAGATATCGTTTTTTTTAATCATCATAAGAAACCAATTAAAGCCTAAGGTGTTTTAGTTCTAATCTTCGCAAACTTCACCGTACTCTTCTGGTGATAGTAATCCACTCAATTCATCCATATCGTCAGGCTGCATTTTATAAAACCACCCATCAGAATATGGAGATTCATTAATAGTTTCTGGATTATCAAGCAGCAGCTCATTAACTTCTATTACCTCTCCAGATATTGGAGAATATACATCAGAGGCAGCCTTAACGGATTCAACAATAGCGACCTCATCTTCTGCGCTCATCTGGGCTCCTGTATCAGGGAGCTCTACGAACACAATATCTCCCAATAGATCTTGAGCATGATCTGAGATACCAACTGTTACAGTCCCATCATCTTCAACTCTTACCCATTCGTGCGATGGTCTAAACTTTAAGTCACCTGGAATTTCTTTCATATTACAATTTTACCTTTTCTCATAAATGGTGGCGAGACTATTTGTACTCTAAATTCAGTATTTCTTATTTGAACCTTTCCTTCACCATTATGGCCTTTATCCATCCTTGCAAATCCAATACTAAATCCGAAAGAAGGAGAAAAAGTACCACTTAATATCTCTCCACCACCAGAGTTGTGTTCAATCATTTGATGTGATCTAAGAATTCCTTTATCTCTTAAGATAACCCCCCTTAATTCTTTACAAGCGTCTTGATCAATTTGTAACAGAGCAGATTTACCAATAAAGTTTCTATCTATGTCCTTAAAATCTAATGTCCATGCAAGGTTTGACTCATAGGGGTGATTAGCTGAATCCATATCAGTACCATATAGATTTAATCCAGCTTCCAGCCTAAGTGTGTCTCTAGCTCCAAGCCCAATAGGTGATGCTCCTGCATCAATAAGCTTAGCCCACAGAGATTTTACCTTAGCACTATCAATTACTATCTCAAATCCTTCTTCACCTGTGTACCCAGTTTTAGCTACCATCATTGAATCAAGATTTGTGACATCAAAATCATTCATCTCATCAAGACCATTCATATTAATACTCTTTAAAATATTGGTGGAATTGGGCCCCTGAACAGCAATAATTGAAAAATTATTCATAAATTCTATATTCACATCATAATTATCAGATTGCTTAGTAAACCATTCATGGTTCTGAGAGTAGGTAGCACAATTTGAGATTATTCTGTAATGATCTCCTAGATTATAGACAATCAAGTCATCTAAAATTCCCCCAGCTTCATTTAGTAGGGGACTATAAAGAGCTCTCCCTGGAGCACTGATCTTCTGAACATCATTAGGTAAAAGATTTTTAAGGAATTTTTCCTGCTCAGATCCACTTAAATCAAATACAGACATATGAGATACATCAAATATACCAACATTAGATCTAACAATTTTATGTTCATTAATTTGCGAGCCGTAGTTTATTGGCATACTCCAGCCACCAAAGTCCACCATCTTTGCTCCAAGCTTGATGTGCTCGTCATATAGAGTTGTTTTATTCATTACCATCCAATCTTTTATTTAAAAAATACACCAAGATAAAGCTTAGCATTACTAATAAAAGGCTTGGATTAGCAGCTAGCTCCCACTGACCCTCACTTGTAAAGTTATAAATTTTTGATGAAAGAGTTTCAAAACCCACAGGTCTTAAAATCAAGGTGGCAGGCTGCTCTTTAACCACCTCAATAAATACCACCAAAAATGCTACCAATAGAGCAGGCTTTAATGATGGCAAGTAAAGAGAAATAAAAGCCTTTAAAGGGTTAGAGGGAAGGGTCGCAAGAACTTGTTTACTAGATTTAGGAATATTATCCAGTGCAGAGACTAGATACTGAAAAGCGGGGGTCATAAATCTTATAGAAAGACATATGATTAAACCAAAAATACCCAAAGATGTAATAGATACTCCAAACATCTCATTTACTACTATAAGAAGACCTACGGCAATAACAGATCCAGGTAATGCATAGCCTATTGTTGAAATAGTAATAATACTTTTCATTTTACTGGAGCCGTTATAAGCAAGAGCTAAAACCAATGCAATAATCATAATAAGTAAGGCTGTTATAAAACCAAGAAATCCAGAGTTTATAAAAAGTGTAATATTTGAGCTAGATAAGAAAACTTCTTTTAAATCACTCCATATTATTAATTGAATGAGCGGAAGACCAAATGCAATTATAAATAATAAAGAGCATGCCGATGCGCTAATAGTCCCCAGAGTACTATTTAAAGGAATCTTGTCAAAAGACTCTTTAGAAATAGATCCAACTCTTTTTGAATCTGTTAGTCTTTTGCTTAATAACAGAAGAAGCACTACAAATATAAATAAAATACCCGCTAATCGAGCACCACTAAAATAATCTTGATACCCAAACCATGCGTTATAGATTGCTACAGTAAAAGTTTCAATTCTGAGTGTTGAAACTCCTCCAAAATCTGCAAGAGTTTCCAGCATAGCTAAAATCATTCCAGCAATGATAGCTGGTTTTAAGGCTGGCAAAAGAACTGTTCTTATAACAGTTAGATCTGATTTTCCTAGAGTTTTTGCCGCTTTAAATAACGGGATACCTAAATGCCTAATTTGAGCTTTCATTAAAAGAAAAATATATGGATACAAGGCCAATGACATTATTAATGATGCCCCAAGAATATTTCTTACAGAAGGCATAATGATCCCAATTTCTCTTAACCATGTTGCTAAAGGACCAGAGTATTCAAGACCGCCAACAAAAATAAATGCATAAATATACGCAGGAAACGCAAGAGGTAAACTTAAGGACCAGCTAAAAAAATTATGGCCTGGAAATTTATAAAGGCTTGTTAAGATTGCAAAAGGTGCAGCAATAATAAAAGTAAAGAATCCAACCAAAATAGTTAAAGAAACAGTATTAATCAATAATTTTGATATAAGAGCTGATGTGAGAAAGGATTCAGATACATCTTGAAGGAATGCTAAACCCAAGAAGGCTATAAAAAAAACTATAGAGAATCCAACCCATGGAATTGAAAGATATCTCCAAATTTTTAAATGCTCCATTTTATTCTTCTAAGATATTCTTATTAGGCTGCTTAAGATTTTTTTTATTCTTTGCACCTAACTTTTCAAGATCCTTCATTTGATTAAATAGATTGCCTTGACCTTCATATAATTTATTCTGCGCACCAAGAAAAGATTTCTCAACACTCTTTAAATGCCTGCCAATATCTTCTAAATCCTCTGTTAGTCCTGAGAATTTATCTATTAAATGACCCGCTCGCTCTGCAATCAAATCAGCATGCTTATTATGTTTATCTAGTCTCCATAAGTTTTCAGCTATTCTTAAAATAGCAATTAAATTTGTTGGAGTTACAAAAGCCATTCGATTGTCATTAGCATATTTTTGTAAATCCCAATCATTTGTAAGTGCCAAGGAAAGTGCTGATTCTATAGGTACAAACATAAGGACATAATCTGGTGAATTTATTTCTGGCAGAGCATGATAATCTTGCTCTTTTAGCGCCTTCATATTTTTCTTTAATGAGGTTATATGCTCTTTTAAATATACCTCTTTTGTCTTGGGATCATCCTCTTTAATAAATTTCTCATAGGCAGTTAGTGAGACTTTTGAGTCGATAACAATATTTCTTTCTCCAGGCAGATATATTACTGCATCTGGTATTTTGAGAGATCCATCTGATGCTCTATAGCCTTTCTGCAATTCATAGTTCAATCCTTTTTCTAATCCAGACTCCTCAAGTGTTCTTTCCAGTATTTGTTCGCCCCATAAACCTTGGGCCTTTGAATCTCCTTTTAGCGCCTTGGTAAGATTTTCAGTATTATCATTCATACTGTCCGTTGCTTTTAGAAGCTGATCTACTTGCAGCTTAAAGCTTTCTTTTGCAGCTGATTGATCTTTTTGTTGCATTTGGATTTGTTCTTTTAGATCCTTTATTTGTTCCTTAAAAGGCTCCAATGTCTGATTAAGATCTTTTAAATTCTTCTGAGATAAAGAATCAGTTTTTTCTTCAAGAATTTTATTAGCAATATTAATAAAGCTCATCTCTATTAATTTTGCATTATTTTTTCTCATATTTACCAAGACAAATAAAATTATTGCCAAGCTAACTATAATTAAAAGTCCTAAAAATATATTTTCTTCAACCATTAGTTACATTATTCCATTAAAATATATCTCATACTATGCCTGAATCAATAGCTCAACAATTTAAATCTCTATTAGACGAAAAGCTATCTATAGATTTAACACGGGGCAAGCCCAGTCCGTCTCAATTAGATTTATCAAATGAGCTCTTAAGTATTGCTGTAGAGCCATTAACGGAAGATGGAAAAGACATAAGGAATTATGGGGAACCGCTTGGTATTTATCAAGCACGAGAATTGGGATCAGAATTACTAGATAGCCCAATTGACAATACAATTGCTGCTGAGCAATCCAGCCTATTATTAAGTTACCAATTATTGCTTGCCAATCATCTTTTTGGTTTAAATGGAAAGCCGTGGAAGGATATAAAAAATCCTAAATTTATTTGTCCAACCCCTGGTTTTGACAGGCATTTTAGGATGCTAGATGAGCTTGGTATTGAAATGTTACCAGTACCTTTAACGGGTGATGGATTAGATACTAATATCTTAAAAACAACCCTAGCTGAGCATTCAGATATTGTTGGCCTTATTAGCGTTCCGAGACATTCAAACCCATCTGGTGATATCTATTCAGATGATAATATTCTTAAAATATTTGAGCTATGTTCTGAATATTCAAAAGATTTAGTTTTTTTATTTGACCATGCTTACCTAATTCATGATTTACCCAATGCTCCAAGTCAGTCATCTATTTGGTCATTAGCAGAGCAAGCTAAAGTTCTTAATCAGACAGCAATCCTTACATCTTTTTCTAAAGTTACTTTTGGAGGCGGCGGCTTGGCTTTTTTTGCAGGAGGCGAGGGCACATTTTCTTTAGTTAAAAAAATTAGAGACTCAATGATTATTTGCCCTGACAAAGTTAATCAATTGCGACATGTAACATTCTTTAAAAACAAAGCAAATATAATGGCGCACATGCAAAAGCATGCAGCTATTATTGAACCAAAATTTGAATTAACTACCTCTATCCTAAAAACAATTCCTCAGGAATGTGGAAACTTTTCAAGCCCAACTGGTGGTTATTTTATTACTTATGAAACAGCAAATCCTATAGCTGCAAAAGTTATAGATATATGTAAAAGTGCTGGCGTCCTAATAACTCCTGCAGGCGCAACATTTCCTCATGGAATAGATCCTAATGATAGTGTTATTAGGCTTGCTCCAACTTTTGTTGAAGCAGAAAAGCTTAAAAAAGCTATTGAAGTTTTTTCAGCGGCAGTGCAGATAGCTCACTTTAATATTGAAATTTAATTCCTTGCTCTAGAAGCAGGCACATGACTTCCACTCTCAAAATGAGAGAAAATACTTGAAACATCAGGATGGTTAGCTGGCTTATTAAGATTTTCTAATAGAAGATTCTGTTCAGATACATAAGCTATATAAAAAATATCTTTATTTTCAGCAAAAACATGATAAAAAGGCTGCTCTTTTGCAGGTCGCATAGTCTCTGGTATGGCTTCATACCATTCATCAGTATTGTTATACTCAGGGTCAAGATCAAAAATAACACCTCTAAAATCAAGGAATTTATGCTTGATAACGTCCCCAATTGAGAATTTTGCTTCTATTAATTCTTTCATAATTTATATAATATATTGATATAACTAAAAGAGAAATATTATGGATGAAGATATTATGGTTGTCTCCTCAAATCAAATTGAAGGCAGGCCCGTTAAGGAATACTTAGGAATAGTTGCAGGCAGCATTGTTAAATCTAGAAATGCTGGAAGCGATATGTTTGCTTCACTTAAAAGTTTAGTGGGTGGAGAATTGGTAGGGTATTCAACTCTCCTTCAAAGAGCTAGAGATGACGCTTATGGCAGAATGATAGAAAATGCAAAATCAAAAGGTGCAAATGCTATTATTGCTTTCAGATTTCAGACTTCAACTATAACCCAGGGTGCTTCTGAAGTTGTTGCCTATGGAACAGCAGTAAAGATTTAATACAAATTAAGGACAAATAAATGAACAAAACTGAAAAGACTGCTTTTAGAGAAGCAATAATAATTGTAATGATGGGTTGTATTATTAACTTCCCACTTCAAACATTCTTATTATGGTTAACTATTGATCAGTGGTCATGGACTAATACTGTGAGTATCTCACTCTTTACCCAAGCAATCCTTACTTTTGTTGCCCTACTAAGGGTATATTCAATTCGTATGAGATTCCAAAGAGGTAAATTTTAAAAAATTTTTTATAAGGATCTCAAAGCGTCAGTAATATTTTGCCTAGCTGCATTAAGTGCAGGTAAAAAACCTCCAATAAAACCAACTATTAATGCCAGAATAAGACCCTGCATTATAATTTCACCGGTTACCGCAAAATCAAATGATGTTTGACTAAACGTCCCCCCAGCAAGTGTTGAGACTGTGTATCCATTGAATACTACATAAGCTAAACCAGCGCCTAAGAGGCCTCCAGAAAGAGCTAGAACCATAGATTCAATCATTAAGGCCGCTAGTATAGAGCTACCCCTAAATCCAACAGCTCGCAGTGTCCCAATTTCAACCAACCGAGTGGATACTGCGCTATACATCGAATTCAATGCAGCAAAGATGGAACCAATAGCCATAATAATAGCCACTAAATATCCAAAGCTATTAATAATTCCAGACACTCCAGACGCTTGATTCTTATAAAAATCTAGTTCATTTTCAACTTTCACTTCGAGCCTTGGATCATTTTCTATAAAGATAGCAAATTCATCAAAACTTGATACTGACTCTAATCTTGCTATTGCATTTGATGCAGATGCGCCTCGTTGGAAGGCAGACTGAGCT
>CAYFJC010000033.1:0-12311 GCA_964343355.1 uncultured Gammaproteobacteria bacterium
ACAGGAATTTTTCCTGCTCTTGCAGGAAGTGACATAGTTTTAAATAATAAAGCTCGCCAAATAGAAATTTTGATGGAAGGAGTTCAAGGAGCTGCAATGCAATCTTATGCAGAACAACTTGCCGAAGTTGATATGGCAGCTGTTATTACCTATACAAGAAGGTCTTGGGGTAATGCCGAGAAAGGGGATGGAGAAATTGTTGTCCCTAAAGATATAGTTGAATACAAGAAAGCTAAAATTTAGTATTAAAAGAGGATATATATGAGCGCTGTAATAGAAAATCACCATGACGATCATCATCATGGTCCTGCAAAAGGCTTAAAAAGATGGTTTTATACAACCAATCATAAAGATATAGGAACACTATATTTGTGGTTTAGTTTTGCTATGTTCCTAATTGGTGGAGCTATGGCAATGATCATCAGAGCCGAGCTTTTCCAGCCAGGCATGCAGATTGTTGAGCCAGAATTCTATAATCAAATGATTACCTTACACGGATTAATCATGATTTTCGGTGGAGTTATGCCGGCCTTTGTTGGTCTTGCTAACTGGCTAGTGCCTATGATGATAGGCGCACCAGATATGGCATTACCTAGAATGAATAATTTAAGTTTTTGGATATTACCTTTTGCATTCTTTATTCTATTATCTTCATTATTTATGGAGGGTGGAGCTCCTAATTTCGGTTGGACTTTTTATGCTCCTCTTTCAACTACTTATGCTCCTCCAAGCACAACCTTCTTTATCTTCTCTGTTCATATAATGGGCGCATCATCAATCATGGGCTCAATTAATGTCATAGTAACAATCATGAATATGAGAGCTCCAGGAATGGGGCTTATGAAAATGCCTCTGTTTGTATGGTCCTGGTTGATTACTGCATACCTACTAATTGCAGTTATGCCAGTTCTTGCAGGTGCAGTAACTATGATGTTAATGGATATCCATTTTGGGACTAGTTTCTTTAATGCAGCAGGTGGTGGAGATCCAGTTCTATTCCAGCATATATTTTGGTTCTTCGGACATCCAGAAGTTTACATTATGATTCTTCCAGCTTTTGGAATTGTTTCTCATATTATTGAGACTTTCTCTAGAAAACAGTTATTTGGATACTCATCTATGGTTTGGGCGATGCTATCAATCGCTATCCTTTCTTTCGTAGTATGGGCACATCACATGTTTACAGTTGGCATGCCTCTTGCGGCAGAATTATTCTTCATGTGGTCAACAATGCTTATTGCTGTTCCAACTGGAGTAAAAGTATTTAACTGGATAGCAACAATGTTTAGAGGCTCAATAACATTTGAAACACCTATGCTATTTGCATGTGCATTTGTTGTGTTATTTACCCTCGGTGGATTTTCTGGATTGATGCTTGCCATTACGCCAGCTGATTTTCAGTATCATGATACATACTTTGTTGTAGCGCATTTTCATTACGTATTAGTTCCTGGAGCTATTTTTTCAATAATGGCAGCAGTTTATTACTGGATACCTAAATGGACGGGCAACATGTATGACGAAAGGCTTGGAAAACTTCATTTCTGGCTATCATTTGTTGGTGTAAATGTAACATTCTTCCCTCAGCATTTTATTGGTTTGGCTGGCATGCCAAGACGAGTCCCAGATTACGCGTTGCAATTTGCAGACTGGAATATGGTTTCAACAGCTGGAGCATTCCTATTTGGTTTTTCACAAGTATTCTTCTTATTTATTGTTATTAAGACAGTAGTGGGTGGAAAGAAAGCAACTGGTCAGGTATGGGAAGGTGCTAGAGGTTTAGAGTGGACAGTTGATTCACCTGCTCCTTATCATACATTTACAACACCGCCAAAAGTAAGCTAATGATGGGTAATAAGAGAAAGACTGTATTAAAACTTTCAGCCGCAGTGGCTGGAATGTATTTATTTTCTTTCTTGCTTGTGCCTTTATATGATGTTTTTTGTGACATAACAGGCTTAAATGGCAAAGTTGCTCAATCAACGAATGCAGAGTCATCAATATCTGTTGAAGGAAGAGAGATAAGTCTTCAATTTATCTCACATAACAATGCAGGGATGCCTTGGGTATTTAAGCCATCAAAAAAAGTTTCAAAAATTAAAACGGGAACACTTTATGAGGCTACATTTTATGCAAAGAATACTACTGATAAAATGATGACTGGTAGAGCTGTTAATAGCGTTGCTCCGTCAAATGCAAAAGATTATATTAAAAAGATAGAGTGTTTTTGCTTTGCTGAAGGTATAGAGCTTATGCCAGGCGAAGAGATACTCCTTCCAATCAAAATGGTTGTTGACAATGAGCTGCCTAAAAATATTAAGAATATAGTTCTTTCTTATACTATCTTCGATAGTAATATAGAACACAGTATTACAATGGATCACGACAGTGATCTCGCGGGGTCTTAAGATATGAGTGGTGGAAATTATTACGTACCAGATTCAAGCAGATACCCAATTTTTGCTGCTGTATCTTTATTTCTTCTTGTTATGGGAGCGGGCGGAACAATTAATGGAGTGCCTAACGGCTCTACAGTTTTATATATAGGCTTTGCAACTATGGCTGTAACCATGTTTTTCTGGTTTAGAACAGTTGTTCAGGAACATTTAGCAGGTCTTGATAGCGCTCAGTTAAAAAAATCTTATGTATTTGGTATGGCATGGTTCATTTTCTCTGAGGTAATGTTCTTTGGAGCATTTTTTGGCGCTTTATTTTATGTAAGAACTTTTGCAGTCCCATGGCTAGCAGGTGAGGGAGAGAAAGGAGCACCAATTGCGTTTGTTCAAGAGATGGGTGTAGATTTTTGGACCGGATTCGAAAATACGTGGCCAGTTATAGCTACTCCAGATGCTGGAGATGCATATGAGATGGCTGACAAAAGTATGGCATTTCCTGGTTGGTCTCATGTTGCTGAGTGGCTACCTCTTTGGAATACAATCATTCTTTTAAGCTCAAGTGTTACCGTACACTTTGCTCATCTAGGTTTAAAAAATGGAAGCAGACAGTCTTTTAACAGATGGCTTGGTGCAACAGTCGGTTTAGCCGTAATATTTTTAGGACTCCAAGCTGCAGAATACTATGAGGCATACGCACATTATGGACTGACTCTTAATTCTGGAATATACGGATCTACATTCTTTATGTTAACTGGCTTTCATGGCTTCCACGTTTTTCTTGGTTGCTGCATGCTTTCAGTGATGCTTATTAGATCAGTATTTTTTAATCATTTTGAAACACATGACCATTTTGGTTTTGAAGCAGCATCATGGTATTGGCACTTTGTAGATGTTGTTTGGGTAATGTT
This sequence comes from uncultured Gammaproteobacteria bacterium, assembly GCA_964343355.1. Classification (GTDB taxonomy): domain Bacteria; phylum Pseudomonadota; class Gammaproteobacteria; order Magnimaribacterales; family D2472; genus MED-G78. The sequence continues at coordinate 3,305 of CAYFJC010000033.1, forward strand.
ATTTTTCTTTGTATATATAATCTAATTTACTTGGTCCCAAGGTACGCTATTACCTAGCTGCCCTGTATAAAGACCATATGTAATTAAAATTATTAATAAGATACCAAGACTAACTCTAGCCCCTAAACCATAAACAGTTCTTTTGCTTTCGGTTAAGCCCTGATCCTTTAATAGAAAGAATAGGCTACTACCTAAACTTAAAAGGATTAAAGCGATTACAATGAATATTGTAGTTTTTAATAACATCTTACGAGTATTGTAAAACATAGTTTTTTTTTTAGATATGACTAGAAACCAATCTTTTAATCCAGGTACAAAAATCTCTGTATTTTTTATCTTTTTTGCAACTGTATTTTTTGCACTAGGCGTATGGCAGATAGAAAGAGGTCAAAATAAACAACAAGTATTAGATGCATTTAACTCAGCCATGAAGGCTGAACCTTCACCCCTTAGTTCAAACTCAAAAAAATGGCAGCGTGTATATGTATCTGGAATATTTGATGAATCTCGTCAAATATTAATTGATAACACAATCTTTAGAGGCCGCGTAGGTTTTAAAGTTTTCACTCCTTTTGTTTTAGAGTCATCAGATCAATTGTTGCTTGTTGATAGGGGCTGGATAGAACAAGAAGAGTTTAGAGCAAACTTACCAGCCATACCTATTAAAAGTTTACCTGCAGACCTTAGTGGATTACTTGTTAAACCTGAGCTTGGTTTTGTTCTATCAGATGAGTTAATTTCGGGCCCATGGCCAAAGATAAGCCAAACTCAATCATTAAATTATATTGTAAAAGAATATCCCGAAGAGCTTTATCCTTTTGTTTTAGTCGCCGAGCCAACATTTCAAGATGCCCTAAACTATATGGAAGTCATACCAACCAATATGCCACCTGTAAAACACTATGGATATGCACTTCAGTGGTTTACTATGTTTCTTGTTTTATGTGGGATGTATATATATTTTGGTTTAAAAAATAAAAATTATGAAAAATAAAATAGCATTAATCTTCATCTTATTAACTCCTATTCTTATCGTGGCCCTATCTTCTATATATTTCACTATGGGATATTCTCCAGAAGGTACAAAAAATGAAGGCATATTCTTTAATGAATACTTTGATGTATCAGATATGGAAATTTTTACAGAGGATAAAAAAATATCATTTCAAGATGGTAAATGGATTCTAGGTGTTTACATAACAGATGCAGATAAAGCAAAAAACTCTTTATATCTCATGCGTCAATTAAATGTTGCCTTAAATAGAGATATTTTTAGGATCAAAAGGGCGGCTTTTTATAGTAATAAAGAATTAGAAGCAGCTATAAAAAATACAAAGAGCGAATATCCTAGAATAGGCATTTATCAAGATCCTACAAATATTTTCTTTAACTCTTTACAGAAAAATTCTGATCTAGACTTAACTTTAGAGAATCCAATTTTTGTTATAGACCCTTACGGAAGAGTTGTCATGTACTTTAATGTTGATCTTGATCCCAAGAAGATCTTAAAAGATTTAAAGGTATTAATTTAATGACATATATAAGAAATTTATCTCTATTTGGTGTTCTATTTGGTTTTGTTGTAGTTGCACTTGGTGCCTGGACTAGATTAGTAGATGCCGGTTTAGGCTGTCCAGATTGGCCTGGATGTTATGGTTTTGTTGTTTTTCCTACGAGTGAATTAGACGTAGCAATTGCAGAACAGCGCTTCCCTCAATTTCCGTATGACATCAATAAAGCAATACCAGAAGTAGTTCATAGATATTTTGCTGCTACATTAGGACTGGTTGCCATCGTTCTCTCCTACCTATCTTTTAGACAAAGCGAAGACATTAATATTAGATATTGGTGTCTTGGGCTGCTTGTATTTATATGTTGCCAGGGAGTCTTTGGTTATCTTACTGTTAGCTTGAAACTCCTACCGATCATAGTTACAGGTCACCTCTTTGGTGGCTTTATTACTGTATCGTTATTCTTTTTTATCTTTATCAGAGCAGGAAATTTTTCTTTATTAAACACCTTTAATATTCAAAACGTTAAATATATTGCATTAACTTGCTTAGTCTTACTCTTAGTTCAAATATTTTTAGGAGCATGGACAAGTACAAATTATGCCTCACTAGCCTGCCCAGATTTTCCTACCTGTCAGGGCTCTTTTTCTCCTGACATGGATTTTAAGAATGGGTTTAGTTTCGATCAAGAGGTTGGACCAAATTATTTATATGGCTTACTAGACAACCCCTCCAGAGTTGCAATTCATTATTCTCATAGGGTGACTGCTTTAATTCTTACGCTTGCATATTTAGTATTAATATCCAGACTATGGTTTACAGCTGCAGCTCCATTGGCATCATCAGTTGGCGTCATACTTCTAACTCAAATATCATTAGGCATCATGAATGTTGTTTATGTTTTGCCTCTTTATATCGCTATAGCTCATAACTTAGTAGCCGCTTTACTTTTAATCACAACGCTAACAATTAATTATTTAGCCTGGAAAAGATGAGTATAGTTAGAAATTACTACGAACTTTGTAAACCCAATGTTGTATTGATGATGTTGCTTTGTGCGCTTGTGGGGATAGTTCTTGCTAGCGAAACCTTGCTTCCATTAATAGATATTATTGTTCCTTTAATAGGCATCGGGTTATGCTCCGGCTCAGCTGCCGCTATCAATCAGATTATAGATAGAGAAGCTGATGCTGAAATGGATAGAACAGACAAAAGACCAATACCGCAGGGAGAAATTTCTGTTAGAAACGCTTCTATTTTTGCTCTAACGATTGGACTACTTGGAGTAGCAATACTCATATTCCTTGTTAACAGCTTAACAGCCATTCTTACAATTTTAGCTTTAGGCGGATATGCCTTTATCTATACAATCTATCTCAAAAGAGCAACACCACAAAATATAGTCATTGGTGGATTAGCTGGCGCAGCCCCGCCTTTGCTAGGATGGGCATCAGTTACTAATACGATTGAGCCAAATGCTCTTTTGCTTGTTTTGATAATATTTATTTGGACGCCGCCACATTTTTGGGCTTTAGCAATTTATAGGAAAGATGATTACGCAAAGCAATCAATACCAATGCTCCCAGTGACTCATGGCGTAGCTTTTACTAAGCTGCAAATAGTTCTCTATACCATTATTTTATTTTTAGTTAGTCTATTTCCATACATTGTTCTTATGTCTGGAACAATTTACTTGGTATCAGCACTTATTCTTAGCTCACTTTTTCTTTTTTATTCAGTTCGATTATATTTAAGTGATGATGATAAATATGCAATGCAGACTTTTTGGTTTTCGATTTACTACATATTTCTAATCTTTATTGCCTTAATAGTAGATCATTTTATTTATATATAAATGCAGAAAGCTATTAAAGTAAATCTCGCACTTATAATTATTTTTATCCTTACCGTACTGGTACTTTTCATTAATAATTTAACTACACCCAGAACACTTTCAAATCAGGAATTACTAGTTAACGGGCTATTTCTATTCCAAGAGCCTAAGCAAATATCTGATTTTTCTTTTGAATCATCAAATAATAAAACCTTCACTAAAGATGATTTAATCGGAAAGTGGTCAGTCCTATACTTTGGTTTCTCAAGGTGTCCGAATGAGTGCCCCGTAGCAATGTATGAATTATCAAAACTCGTGAATGTTCTAAGAGATAAAGATTTTTACTTAGATGATAAGCAGTGGGTCCTTGTAACTATTGATCCAGAGAGAGATACGCCAGAAATTATTGACACATATGCAAAGGGGTTTGATTCAGAATTTATTGGTCTAAGCTCAAGTAGACCGATGCTATTAAACCTTGCGACCCAGCTAGCTGTAAATAATAAAATGCCGCCAATGAACAAGGAAGATGATAATCATGATCATCTAGATGCTCATGTAAATAATATTATTTTAATAAATCCTGAAGGAAAGTTTGTAGGATTTTTTAGACCGCCATTTGATATTTCTAGGTTATCACTAACCTATCAATCAGTAACTCAGCCTAATTAAGGAGATTCTGGTAGATTCTCGTAGCTTAAATCACCATATGGATTTTGAGCTGCAATAGCATCTGGATGGACAACTGATATATCAATATCACTTCCATAATCACCAGAAATAAAACCAGCCACTGTATTTTTTGGAGCAATATAGATAGTTGCGAATCTGCCATTTTTTGCATAAACCAATGTTACTTCTTCACCAACTTTAGATGAGACCAATGTCCATCCTGTAGTAAGAGTCTCAGTTCCATAAAAGATAAGGTTTTCTGCAGGACTATAACCTGATGTCAAAATAATTCTTCCAGAAATAGCTTCACCAGTTCCTAATAGGACAGTTGGCGCTTTAACAATTTCAGCATCACTAGGTAAAGGAAAGTCTTCTAAAAGATAGGCAATTACTTTTCTTTGATTGGCTTGATACTCATCAGTGACAAGCGCACAGCCTGAAAATAAAATGGTTGAAAATAGAAGCGTTAAAAGTGTTTTATTTTTCATTTTTAAATTATGACAGTTTCTGTAAATTTTTTCATTACTAAACTACATATTAATAATAACTTTTCCTTTAGCCTTTCTATTTGCCAAATGCGAGAATGCCTCAGCAGAGTCTTCCAATGCAAATCTCTGCGAAACTTCAGGATTTATTCTGCCCTCAGCATGTAATTTAAATAACTCATCAAAATTCTTTTTATTTTCATCTGGAAATAGGCCAACCCAAGCTCCCCAAAAAACACCAACAATTTGGCATCCTTTTAAAAGCGTAATATTTAGTGGAATTTTTGGTATTTCGCCTGCAGCAAAACCAATAACTAGATATCTACCTTCCCAAGCAGTTGCCCTAAGACAAGGTTCAGCGTAACTATCTCCAACTGGGTCGTAAACAACATTTGCACCCATGCCTCCTGTTAATTCTTTAATTTTATTTGATAATTGCTTTTGCTGATCTCTATCAAGATTGCCGCTTGGATATATAAAACCTTCATCAGCTCCATGAGCCATACACATATCAATCTTATCTTGAGTAGATGCAGCTGCAATTACTTTTGCACCCATAGCTTTCCCAAGCTCTATAGCAGCTATACCGACTCCTCCAGAAGCGCCAAGAACCAGTAAGGTTTCGCCTGGTTGGATATTTGCTCTTTGCTTAAGTGCATACAGGCTAGTTCCATAGGTCATTGATAGAGCCGCCGCTGAATCATAATCCATTGAGTCAGGTATCAATGTGCAGCTGCCTTCATGAGCTAAAATCTTTTCTGCAAAAGCTCCTGTTCCAGTCATAGCAAAAACTTTATCACCAACTTTAAATTTAGTTACATCTTCTCCAATTTCTGAAATAATTCCTGCTGACTCACCACCTGGAGTAAAAGGCAGAGGTGGCTGATATTGATAAAGTCCTTGAATCATTAAAACATCAGGAAAATTTATACTGCCTGACTTAACATCTATGACGACATGCCCAGGAATAGCTGAAGGTGATTCAACCTCATTTATTTCAAGTTTATCCGGCCCACCCATTTCAACACACTGCAAAGCTTTCATTATTTATCTCCTATATTTGCGAATTATACTGTTGAACATAAGCCTCAATATCTTTATGAGGATTATCTTCAATATCTTTAAATCTTTTTAAAGACTCTTCTTTTTCTATTTCAAGATAGCTTAAGTCTAAAGACTTATTTTGCCTTAATTCATTAGTATTTTGCATACTTTTTTCAAAGGCCGCATCATGAAAACTTTTATTATCTTTGACACTTCTTAATATAGCAGCGCTTTGGTTCTCCATAGTAGTAATCGCTCTTAGAGCCTTAGAATAATCATCATTATCACCATCTAAGTTTTTCGCTAACAATTCAAGTTCGTTAACAAGATCAACCATAGCACTTCCACTAGAAACCATATTGCCTTTAAAAAAGATCATGGTTGAATTATTTCGACCGGAAGCCACCATATCAGTATGATTTTTTTGTAATTGGATATTTTCTTTATCAGTTAGCTCCTTACTCTCGCTTACAAAACAATGTATTAAGAACAAATCTATTAAACGCATTTGATCTTTAGAGATACCCCCAAGAGCATCTGGGCTTATATCAACTCCCCTTACTTCAACATACTCAATACCATGTTCTTTCAATGCATTGGAGGGTCTAAGGCCATCTGAAGATGTCCTTTTAGGTCGAATAGTATCGTAAAGCTCATTCTCAATTTGAATAATCCCATCTGATATCTGATGTCTATCTTCATTATCATCATATAAGCCAAGGTCTTTAAAATCTGGATGTGGCATCTTAATGCCCTTATTAACTGATTCTATAAAACCAGCTAAGGAGTTATATCTAATTCCAAGTGATGTTTGAATTGGACTTTGATAACCAATATTACTCATCCTTAAAGAGGTAGCATTAGGCAAAAAGACATCGTCAGCATTTAGCTCATCAAGATCATGGCTTCTTCCAGATACATACGATTTATCAGCGACAGGAGATGCTGCTAACTGAGCTAAGATAAACCAAAAATTTCTTTTAAAATTCCTAATAAGGCCAAGATATAAATCATCAACCATGTCTTGAGTGTATGCATCACCCAAAAGATTTTTATAACAAGCCGCATCAATTGAAAAATTATAATGAATTCCTGAAACACATTGCATGATAGAACCATATCTTGCTCTTAAACCTTTTCTATATATATGCTTGAGCATTCCTGAATCATTCGTTCCATAATTAGCAATATTAATATCAGATTCTTTTTCTATCCTACAAGGCATCGAGTGCGCCCATAAGTACTCATCTTCATCAATATTTTGGGCTGTAAATACATGAAGATCTTGAAGACAAGAATATAAATCATCAACATTATCAAATTTAGGCGTGACTAGTTCAATTAAAGCCTCAGCAAAGTCAGTAGTTATGTACGTATTAGTCAAAGGAGATCCAAGTGCTTCTGGATGAGGACGATTTGAAATAGAGCCATCTTTTGAAACTCTTAAAGTTTCACGTTCAATACCTCTATTAAATTTAAGATTTTTTAATGAAGTTTTTTCATTCCAGCGCTTAAGTTGGCTAAGAAAACTTTCATCAAACATTAAAAACCTGGGCCAGCTTTTACTATCTCATCACTTACATCGAAATTTTTGAAGTTCTCTTCAAACTCAGCAACAACCTGTTTTACAGTTTGCTCATATGCATCTTGGTCAGCCCATGTTTTTATGGGATTAAGTAGATCAGTTTTAACACCCTCAACCATTAAAGGAACTTCTAGATTTAGCCCAGGAATGCTTTGTGTCTCAACGCCCTCTAACTCACCATTTTGGATAGCATTAACAACTCTTCTTGTTGTAGGTATATCAAAACGTTTACCAACACCATGAGAACCACCCGTCCAACCAGTATTTACAAGATAAACCTTAGAACCAAATGCTTCTACTCTTTTCATTAAAAGGTCAGCATAAACTCCGGCTGGTCTTGGAAAGAAAGGTGCACCAAAACAAGTTGAAAAAGTAGACTCAATCGCTGAAGTAGAACCAACCTCTGTTGAGCCAACTTTGGCTGTATAGCCGCTTAGAAAATGATAGGCAGCTGCTTCTTTAGATAATATGGATACAGGAGGAATAATTCCAGTTAGATCGCAAGTAAGAAAAATAACTGAATCTGGCTCACCAGCAGCATTTTCTGGAATTGCGTCATTAATAAATGCTCGTGGGTAACAACACCTTCCATTTTGAGTAAGGGTTACGTCTGAATAGTCTGGAGTTCCTGCATCATTTAAGACAACATTTTCTAGTATGCTGCCGCTTTTAATAGCATTCCAAATAACAGGTTCATTTGCTTGAGAGAGATCAATAGTTTTTGCATAGCAACCTCCTTCAAAATTGAAAACAGAGCCTTCCGCCCACCCATGCTCATCATCGCCAATCAAAGAACATGATGGATCAGCAGAAAGAGTTGTTTTGCCTGTTCCAGAAAGTCCAAAGAAAAGTGCCACTTTGCCATCAGCATTAACATTTGCTGAACAATGCATTGGTAAGACGTCTTTTTCTGGCATTAAGAAATTTTGAATACTAAACATAGATTTTTTCATTTCGCCTGCATACTTCATGCCAGCAATAAGAACTTTTCTTCTAGCAAAATTAATTATTACGCAACCTTCAGAATTAGTTCCATCTTCACTAGGAACGCATTCATAGTTTGCAGCACTCATAATTTCCCATTCTTTTTTTGCAGAGTGATTATATTGTTCAGGCATTATAAAAATGAGTTTCGAAAACAGGCTATGCCACGCAGTCTCAGTTGTAACTTTGACTGGAAGGTAGTGATCAGAATGAGCGCCAACATGCACTTTAGTTAGGTATCTATCTTTTTCTGCTAAATAGGTTTCCACTTTGTCCCATAACGCATCAAATTTATCAGCTTCAAAAGGCTTATTCACTTTGCCCCAATCTATAAGGTCTGCTGTTCCGGGCTCTTTTACAATAAATCTATCATTAGGACTTCTGCCAGTTCTCTCGCCCGTAATAGCAGTCAATGCTCCATTATCAGCCAAGACAGCTTCATTATTACCTAAAGCTTTTTCAATTAGCTCTTCATTGGTAAGTTCGAAGATTTCTGATGTATTTATTTCCATGTTCATATTTTTAGTTACCAAATCATTTTATAGGACTAAGAGAGTTCAATAAATGCATTAAACAACAATAATTAGCCTTATTTTGTAGTGAAGTTAATCTTAATAGGATTTAAAAGTCAATAATATAGGTTTTTGCAGTGAATTAAGGGCCTAAAAAGCTATTTCTATGTAGTTTTACTACCAAATGACCTAAATTTAAGCTTTCCAAGAGTAGCTATAAAATAAATAATAAAAAATACCAAACCCCACTCTGCAAAATTAAATATAAATCTCCAGCTTTCCTCAGCACATGCTGGTCCACCCTTAAAAGCATTTGCAAGACCGCCAAACAATCCAAAATATTCAATTTGAGTTTCAAGAGGCATATCACAACCCATTGG
>CAYFJC010000034.1:0-11797 GCA_964343355.1 uncultured Gammaproteobacteria bacterium
AAGAAGCTTTTTACTATACAAGAGTTCTTGAAAATCCAGTATGCCGATGGTCAACTTGGGATTCTATTCGAGAGGGTGTTTTACCTAGATCAGATATACCAGCTACAATTCAAGAAAGGGCATGGTCCTCTCCTATTTGGATGACAGTAGATAATTTAAAAATTTAATGTACCAGCTACAAACTTATAAACAAGATATAACAAAAACAAGAATTGTTGAATCTGATAATACTGAGACTTCTTTAGTCAATGGAGAGGTTTTAGTAAAAATTGAGAGCTTTGGTTTTACTTCTAATAACGTTACCTATGGAGTTGCTGGAGATACTATTGGCTATTGGAAATTTTTCCCTACTATAGAGGATTCAAAAAATGAGTGGGGCTGCATCCCTGTTTGGGGTTTTGCAGAAGTTACTCATTCATCCAATAAAGATATAGAGGTGGGAGAAAGACTATTTGGTTATTTTCCTCCATCTGATTCATTAAACTTAATGCCAATAAAAATAACTGATCAAGGCTTCACTGATGGCAAAGATCATCGCAAAGAACTTCCTCCTGTTTACAATAATTATATAAGGCTTTCTGGGGAAGTGAATTATGACAATTCTATGGATAACATCAGATCTCTTCTTTTTCCATTACATGTAACTTCCTTTTGTTTATGTGACGCTCTTCAAGATGAATCTTATCTTGGAGCATCTCAAGTCATTATTGTTAGCGCATCTAGCAAAACTGCAATAGGTCTTGCACAAGGTCTGGCTGACACAAATAAAGTTCCAAAAGTTATTGGTCTTACCTCAACTAAAAATACTGATTTTGTTAATAGTTTAGATTGCTATGACGAAGTTATTTCTTATGATCAACTATCCTCTATTGACAGCAACCTTAAGTCAGTAATGGTTGATATGGCGGGCAGCCGAGAAATTCTAGGCACTCTACATCGTTTGCTTGGAGATAATATGCTCAAATGCTTTACTGTTGGAATGACTCATTGGGATAATAAAATAACAGCAGAAGATGCTTTAGGCCAAGCAATGCTCAGAGATCGAACAGAATTCTTTTTTGCCCCAGCTCATATTCAGAAACGAGTTAAAGATTGGGGCTATAAAGTTTACAACCAAAAAATAAATACGTTTATGTCATCTAGAGTAATTCAAAGTAAGAAATGGATGAAAGTTAAAGAAATTGTTGGCATAAATCTTTTTTTACCTACTTATAATAAAATTGTTGCTGGAGACATAAATCCTAACGAAGGAGTGATTGTCAAAATAGAAAAAGGCAATGGCTTTGGTGGACTCTGATAGTCCACTTTGCCTTGTTAATGCCAGCTTCGCTGCGGCTTTTAGCATAAAAGTTTTAGTATATATGTAAAGTAAACTTTACATATTGAGTCTAAAATGGTATATTAATAGCTAATAAATACACATATTATCTCATTATGCTTTTCAATATCTTTCTTTCGTTTGCTACTTTATTAATAATACTTGCACTTTATCTTGCAATAAGAGTTGTAGCTCAATCTCAAGTTTACGTCATTGAAAGATTTGGTAAATATACTAGAACTCTTGAATCTGGACTTTCAATAATAGTTCCATTTGTTGATAGGGTAGCTCACAAAGTAGACATTCTAGAAAGACAACTTCCTAAATTTCAAATATCTGTAATAACTAAAGATAATGTTGAGGTTGGATTAGTATCTACTGTATTTTTTAGAGTATTAGATGCCTCTAAGTCTGTTTATAGGATTAAAAATATTGATTTAGCTGTTGAAAATACTGCTATATCTGTCATAAGGTCAGCGGCCGGTAAATTAGAACTAGATGATTTACAAAGCTCAAGAGAATCAATGAATAATGAGATTAGAGATAGACTAAGCAAAGCTGCTGAAATTTGGGGAGTTGAAGTTACAAGAACAGAAATCCTAGATGTTTTGGTTGATGAGCAAACAAAAGATTCACAAAGACAACAATTAAATGCAGAAAGGGAAAGAAGAGCAACTATTGCAACTGCTGAAGGTCAAAAAAGAAGTACAGAATTAAATGCAGATGCTCAGTTGTATGAAGCTGAAAAAATTGCTGATGCTGTAAAAATCACAGCTGATGCAGATGCTTATGCTATTAAAATTAAAGCTGAAGCAGATGCAGAACAGACAAGAGTAGTAGGAAAAGCAATTAAAGATGATGGCCAACCAGCTGTTAATTTTGAGATTATGAAAAGACAAGTTGACGGCCTAACTGCTCTAGCTTCATCAGGAGAATCTAAAACTCTAGTCATACCTACGGACGTAACAAAGGCTTTAGGCAGTTTAGAATTAATTCTAGGAAGCTTTACAGGTGATAAAAAAGATTAATGGATATTACTTTTTTAGAAAATCCTGATATATGGCTAATTGCTGGTGTTGGTCTGATTATATTTGAAATATTTATAGGATCCCTAGTTTTATTTCTTCCATTAGGTATATCAAGTTTATGTATTGGCTTGATATTGAAATTTCAAGTTAATTTTGATTTTATTATTATACCAAGTTGGGCTTATGCCCTTGTGACATGGGGTTTAATTTCTATAGTTTTTTCTTACTTAATACAGAAATTTTTTAAAAAGAAAGAACCAGAAGACGTAAACTCCTATTAAAAAATAATAGTTATTTATCTTTAAAAAAATCTAATATAGTTTCTATATCAGAAATCGGATTTATAGAACTTTCTCCATTTCTAGACTTTAATTCAATCTCTTTATTTTCAATAAATTGTTTACCAATAATAATATTTAAAGGAATACCAATTAACTCAGAATCCTTCATTTTAGTTCCGTAACCATCTTTTCTATCATCTAAAAGAACGTCATAACCCATTCCTTTGAGTTGATTATAAAGATCGTTAGATGCCCCAGCGATCTCTTCATTTTTATCATATCCAATAGCAATAATATTTATATCATATGGTGCAATACTTTGAGGCCAAATAATTCCTCTATCATCATTGTTTTGCTCAATTGCAGCAGCTACCAATCTTGAAACTCCAATTCCATAACAACCCATAAATAAAGTAGATGCTCTTCCTTCTTTATTAAGAACATTTGCCTTCATTGAATCAGCATAAATTTGACCTAATTTAAATATATGGCCAACCTCTATCCCTTTTTTGATTTCAATTGTTCCATTGCCATCAGGTGAAGGCTTACCCTCAAGTGTCTTGATATCTTCTCCATCTTTTAATAGCAACTCTGTATTTATCGCAAATTCAGAAGCATCACTTACAGCTATAGTATCCTCTCCATTATCTGCCAATACATGAAATTCTTCTGAGCTATCACCGCCAATTGCTCCAGAGTCTGCAGCTGATATTTTATATTCAAGCTCCATTCTTTCCAGAATCTTTTTATATGTATTTCTCATAGTTAAATAGGTTTCTTGAAGAGAATCTTCATCTATATTAAAACTGTAAGAATCTTTCATAAGAAATTCTCTTCCACGCATAATCCCATAGCGAGGTCTCACCTCATCTCTAAACTTTGTTTGAATTTGATAAATGTTTAATGGAAGCTCTTTGTAGCTTTTTACATTAGTACGAATTATGTCAGTTATAACTTCTTCATGAGTTGGCCCAAGACAAAAATCTCTTTCATGCCTATCCTTGATTCTTAATAATTCTGGCCCCATTTTTTCCCATCTTTTAGTTTCTTCCCATAACTCTTTTGGTTGAACCATTGGCATGAAAACTTCCTGCGCTCCAGATGCGTCCATCTCTTCTCTAACAATATTCTCAATTTTTCTAAGAACCTTTAAACCAAGAGGCAGCCAGGTATAGATACCGGAAGCAACTTTTCTAATCATTCCAGCTCTTAACATGAGCTTGTGACTAATCACTTCTGCTTCGTTCGGAGCATCTTTTAATGTTGGTAATAGTAGTTTTGAAAGTAGCATTTTATTATTTTTGTTATATAAAAATTCTTATAGTTTATAATTTTATATTTTTTTAGAGACTTATGCCGATTTATGACTATAAATGTTCAGAATGCGACCATCAATTTGAAGTAATTCAGAAATTTTCTGATGAACCTTTAAAAAAATGTCCTGAATGTTATCTTAATACAGTTTCCAAAATGGTTTCTGCTCCTTCCTTTAGATTAAAGGGTGCAGGATGGTATGAGACAGATTTTAAGACTGGAACAAAAAAAAATATTGCCTCAGATGATAAAAAAAATGAATCTAGTTCCAAGAAAGGCAATAAACAAGATAAAATTAACACAAAGAACTCTAAGGATAAAAAGGCAGGATAATTATGCGATCACATTATTGTGGTGAAGTGACATCAAAAGATCTTGATACTAATATTTCTATTTGTGGCTGGGTGCACAGAAGAAGAGATCATGGCGGTATTATTTTTCTTGATATAAGAGATATTAGGGGAATATGCCAGGTTGTTGTAAACCCTGAAAATGAATTAGCTTTTGATATAGCTGATAATTGCAGAAATGAATTTGTAATTAAAGTTTCAGGTATGGTTTTAACAAGACCTGAAGGAACCATTAATAGCAATATGCCGACCGGAGAAATTGAACTAGAGGCAGAGAGTATTGAGCTTTTAAATAAAGCAGTTACCCCGGCTTTCCCATTAGATAATTATCAGGATGTAAATGAGGATGTTAGATTAAAGAATAGGGTTCTTGATTTAAGACGTCCTGAAATGAATCATAGAATTGTTACAAGGTCTAAAATAACCTCTGTGATTAGAAATTACCTAGAAGATAATAACTTTCATGAAATTGAAACACCCATTTTAACAAGAGCTACGCCTGAGGGCGCAAGAGATTATATTCTTCCTAGCAGGGTTCATCCTGGCAGCTTCTTTGCTTTACCTCAATCACCTCAATTGTTTAAGCAGCTATTAATGATGGGAGGATTTGATAAATATTATCAGATTGCTAGATGCTTTAGAGATGAAGATCTAAGGGCTGACAGACAACCTGAATTTACCCAAATTGACATAGAAGCATCCTTTGTGGAAACAAAAGACATTATTTCAACAGGTACTGAGATGATGAAGCTTTTATTAAATAAATTTGTTGACCATCAAATTGAAGAAATTCCTGCATTAAACTGGCATCAGTCAATGGAAGAGTATGGTTGTGACAAGCCTGATTTAAGAATCCCTTTAAAGCTTGTTGAAATATCTGATTTAGTTGCAAATGAAGAGTTTAAAGTTTTTTCTGGACCAGCCAAAGATAAAGAATCTCGAGTTGTTGCACTTAAAATCCCGAATGGAAATTCTTTATCAAGAGGCCAGATTGATGAATATACAAAATATGTAGGAAAGCTTGGAGCGAAAGGACTAGCTTATATAAAAATTAATGATGTAAATGATCTTGAAAATGGCTTGCAATCTCCAATTTTAAAATTTCTTCATCAAGACACTATTAAAAGTTTAGTGAAAAATTTAGATCTTCAGAGTGACGATCTTTTATTTTTTGGGGCAGGCTCAAATAATGTTGTTAACTTAAGCATGAGTAGCCTAATCAAAAAAATTGGAAAAGATCTAAATCTTTATACTTGCAAATGGGCGCCTTGCTGGATAGTTGATTTCCCTATGTTTGAAAAAAATAAGGAAGGTAATTTAACATCGCTGCATCATCCATTTACTATGCCAAAGTCATCTCTTGATGAGTTAGTTGATTCTCCAGAAAGTGTTATTGCAGAAGCTTATGACATAGTTCTAAATGGTTATGAAGTTGGCGGAGGATCACTAAGGGTTCATAGTCCAAATATGCAAGAAGCAATCTTTAAAGCATTAAATATTTCTGACGAAGAAGCTCAAAATAAATTTGGTTTCTTATTAAAAGCATTATCTTCAGGTTGTCCGCCTCATGGAGGTATAGCATTTGGTCTTGATCGATTAGTTATGCTTTTAACTGATACAACAAATATAAGAGACGTCATAGCATTTCCAAAAACTCAAAGCGCTTCCTGTCTCTTAACAGAAGCACCAAACTCAGTTGATGAAAATCAATTAGACGAATTATTTATTGAGTCTACCTATAAAGAGGAAGAGTAATGGCTGGACATTCCAAATGGGCAAATATAAAGCATAGAAAAGCTAGACAAGATGCCTCACGTGGAAAAGTTTGGACAAAAGTTATAAGGGAAATCACAGTAGCTGCAAAAGGAGGACCAGATCCTGCAGATAATCCTAGATTACGACTGGCATTAGATAAAGCAAATGCATCTAATATGCCTAAAGATAATATTAAAAGAGCAATTCAGAAGGGCTCTGGTACAGGCGAGATGGGAGCAATTGAAGAGATTACATTTGAGGGTTATGGACCAAATGGGGTTGCTATATTAGTTGAGACTATGACAGATAATCGTAATAGAACTGTAGCTGATGTCAGGCATGCCTTTTCAAAATTTGGAGGTAACTTGGGAACTGATGGTTCAGTTGCATATCTTTTTAATAAGATTGGAGTAATTAATATTGCCAGCTCTTATGATGAAGATACTGTTATGGAAATAGCTCTTGATGCAGGTGCAGATGATATGTCTTCCAATGAAGATGGTTATGAAGTTGTTACAACTCCCATAAATCTTGGTAAAGTTATAGAAGCTTTATCTGCTAGTAATATAGAAACTCTTGAAGCTGAGGTTGCAACAAGAGCTGATATCTTAGTTGATCTCGATGTAGAAGCATCAGAAAAAGTTTTAAAGATTATGAATTTTATGGATGACTTAGATGATGTTCAAGAAGTTCATACAAATGGAGAGTTTGCTGATGATTTTGAGATTGAGGAATAGTTTTGCCAGTTAATTCTAGAGCTAAGGGTGCAAATTTTGAAAGAGAAATTGGAAATCTATTGGTTCAAGATCTTAATTTAATTAATCCAGTAAAGAGAATTCTTGAGCAGACCAGAACAAAAGAGTTGCCTGATTTGAGGCTTGGTAGATGGTGCATTGAATGTAAAAGATATGGCGATGGTGGAGAGCCTCCAAAAGAATGGTGGGAACAAGTTTTAAGATCTTGTTCCGCAGAGTCTTTAATGCCTGCACTTATTTATAAATTCAATAGAAGACCAATCAAAGTTAGATTATTAGCATCTTCAATTAATCCGGCTATCCAGAATAAATTAATAACTGTAGATTTATTATGGGATGATTTTATAGAGATAATTTTAGAATTATTTCAAAAAGATATTCAACTCCATGAAGAAACATTTCAAGTGTAAAGACTTTTCCTTAACAGTATTTTGTGAAGATACTGATTTTCAAGGAATTGTTTATCATGCTAACTATCTAAAATATTTTGAAAGGGCTAGAACCCAATTTCTTATAGATCAGGATATATCTCAAATTTTACTCGAAGCATCTAAGCTGGCTTTTGTAGTAAGAGACATTAATTTAAGATTCATTTCACCAGCTAAGCTTGAAGATAAACTTATTGTTAACAGCTCGGTTCAATTTATTTCTAAGGCAAGATTGCTATTTTCTCAGCAAATAATTCAGTTAAATAATGATACTATTATATGTCGTGGAGAGGTTGAGGTATGTTTTGTAGATTTATTAAAAAACAAACCAAGATCTTTTCCAGAAAGGTTATTAAAAATTTTTTAATGGTTAACTTATATGAACGACATATCAACAATTAACTTATTTCTTGAAGCTGGATTGGTCGTCAAAAGCGTCATGGTAATATTATTATTAATTTCATTATTCTCATGGATAATTATTTTTGAGAGATATTTTTTCTATAGAAAAATTAAGAATTTAAATATTACTTTTGAGCGTAAATTTTGGTCTGGTGAAGATCTCAATATTTTATTTAAAGAAGTTAATAATAGTGATCTTGTTTTATTTGGTTCCTCCAGTGTTTTTAGGAATGCATTTAAAGAATTTAATCGTTTAAAGTCTGATGAAGATGTTAATGAGTTAGATTTAGAAGGAATCAATAGGTCTATGAGAGTTGCTATCGCTAGAGATGAAGAGGATATGATCAAGCACTTACCTTTTCTTGCAAATGCCGGATCAGTAAGTCCATACATAGGTTTGCTTGGAACAGTTTGGGGAATAATGACTTCTTTTCAAGGATTATCAGATGCGACACAAGCAACCATTAATGCTGTAGCTCCAGGTATTTCTGAGGCTTTAATAGCAACAGCTATGGGTCTTTTTGCAGCCATACCAGCAGTTATTGCTTATAATCGTTTTACCTCGCAATCAGACTCTATATCTCAATCAACAGCTATTTTTGCTGAAGAGCTCGCTAGTATTTTTTATAGGCAGGTTTTAAAAAATAAGAAATGATTTATCGCTTAGCGAAAAGAAAAAAGTTACAAGCTGAGATTAATGTAGTTCCATATATTGATGTAATGTTAGTTCTATTAATTATTTTTATGGTCTTATCTCCTTTGCTCATTCAAGGCATTGAGGTTAACTTACCTCAAACTGATACAACAAAAATGTCAGTTCAAAATGAGCCTTTAGTTATTTCTATAGATTCCAAAGGTAATTATTATTTAAATCTTGGTGATGAGAATCTTGCAATATCTATTGAAGAGCTAAAAAGAAAGGCAGTTATTATTTATCAAGCAAATAATGATATTGAAGTAGTTTTTCAAAGTGATGAAGCTGTAAGTTTCAATAGTGTTGCTAAAGCCATGGCAGCAGTCCAAAGTGTTGGAATTTCCAAGATCGGCATAGTGACGACTGGATATGCAGACTAGAGCTAATTACCTTCAAGCGTCTTTTTTCTCATTTTTGATTCATGCGGGGCTTTTTTTATATTTAGTAGGCTTTTTTTATTCAGAAAAACAATTAAGACCAATCTTAAGCAAAGCAGTTACTGTAAATATTATTGTTGATGAGAAATCAAATAAAAAAATTAAGCAATCAGAGCCTGTAAAAGTCCTCAAAAAAGAAATCCAAACAAGCCCAGCCATTTCGGCTAAAGATAATGCTTTAGAAATTCCAAAAATAAACTCTCAAGGATCAATTATTAATCTTCAAGATTTATTAAATCAAGAATTAGAAGCATTAGATTCAAATCAACTAGAGAATGAAATTAATCAATACAGCACCCTGATCATAAACTTAATAGAGTCTGCCTGGATTAAGCCAAAGAATATTCAGGAAAATTTAATATGCGATATAAAGATAAAAATAAACTCACGAGGAAGAATTATAAATATAAGCTTAATCCAAAGTAGTGGTAACATTCGCTTTGATAATTCAGCTCTTCAGGCAGTCAAGCGAGTTGAAACATTCTCATTTTTTAATGAAATAAAAAAAGAAACCTACGAAGATGTCTTTAAAAATATTGTTATTAGCTTCAATCCCTCAAAATGAAAAAATTTCTTATATTAATATTACTTCCAAATTTATTATTTGCAGAATTACTGCTTGAGATTACTAAAGGCTCTGAAAATCCTTATAGAGTTGCAATAATTCCCTTTCAAGGAACTAATAGCTCGGTAAATGTAATAGTTGAGGTATTAAAAAGTGACTTGATTAGATCTGGAGAGTTTTTTATTTTAGATGAAGAGATGCTTTTATCTATTCCAAGTAGCATAGAGGAAATAAAGCCTTCTGAATGGAAGTTGCTGAATATTGATTTTATTGTTTTGGGTAATATTATAGATGAAGAAAATTCTGGTCTAAAAGCAACTTATCAAATTTACGATGTTAATAAAAAAAATAAGATTAGATCTTCAACTGTCTTTGGTATACCTGGAAAGTTGCGTCAGCTCTCTCATTACATTAGTGATGGTATTTATGAGAGTGTTACTGGAATAAAGGGAGTGTCTGCTACGAAAATCCTTTATGTTAATGAAATCATTAATAGCACTGATTCAGATTATATTTTGTATGTAGCAGATGCAGATGGAGCCAATGAGCAAGTGCTATTAAAAAGCACAGAGCCAATAATATCACCAGCTTGGTCTCCAGACTCAAAAAAAATAGCCTATGTTTCATTTGAAACAGGAATGGCAAAAGTTTTTATTCAAGATATTGGAACCGGAGAACGTGAATTAGTCTTGTTAAACAATAATCAAATTAGCTCACCAGCCTGGTCTCCTGATGGCAAACTGCTTTCTCTAACTTTATATCAAGATGGCAATGCGGAGATTTATATCTTAAATTTACTTAACAAGAACCTTACAAGACTCACAAAGCATTATTCAATAGATACAGAATCTAGTTGGTCTCCAAAAGGAACTAAAATTCTGTTCACTTCTGGAAGATCTGGGGCTCCTCAATTATATGAAATAGATCTAACTAAGTTTAATATCAAGCCTACGCGACTTACCTTTGAAGGCAATTACAATGCTAAAGGTTCTTATTTACCAAATAACGAAGGTATAGTTTTTGTTCACAGATCAAGCAATCAATTTCAAATAGCTCTAAAGTATTTTAATGAGAATTTTATAAGACCATTAACTGAATCAAAAATGGATGAATCACCCAGTGTTTCTCCTAATGGTAATGTGATAGTCTATGCAATAACTGACAATACATCAGGAATGATTGCAGGAGTAACCTTAAGTGGCGCTACTTTTGTTCTTCCTGCTACTAGTGGAAAAGTAAGAGAGCCAGCCTGGTCTGGATTTTTAAGATAAATTTTAGGAGATCTAAATGATGAGAAACAATAATAAATTAATAATTGCATATTCCTTTATAGGTTTATTTGTTGCATCTTGCAGTAGCGTTCAAGTTACCGAAGAGGCTGTCTACGAAGACTCTATTCAAAGCATAGAGGTTTCATCTAACAGGTCAGAATCATCTACTCCTATGGAGTCTAAGGCGGTTCTTGCCAATGCAACTGTATATTTTGAATTTGATAGTTTTAACCTTTCTACGAGATCTATTCAGGCTTTAAAGAGCATAACTGAATTAATGCAAGAGAATTCTGCAATTGAGATAACCATTGCTGGACATGCTGATGAAAGGGGAACTAGAGAATATAATCTTGCTCTAGGGCAAAGAAGAGCAGAAAGCGTTGCTGATTATCTTGTCTTAAAGAATATTTCAAGATCGAGACTAACTATTAAAAGTTATGGAGAAGAAATGCCAATGTCTTCTAGCTCCAATGAAAGATCATGGGCAAGAAACAGAAGAGCTGAAATTAATTAAATAAAAATGCTTAAGTTAACTCTTAATCAATCAGTATTATTTAGCTTTTTAGTTTCTTTTTCCTTAGTCGCAGTAGCTCAAGACTCCCAATCAACTGAATCTGATATATTATTTTTAAAGATTCAAGAGCTTGAAATGGAAATGGCTGATTTAAGGAATGAGGTTGAAGCTCAAAATTATTTACTCAAGAAGTTAATTAAAGAATCAGCAAAAGATGATGATACGCCTGCTGAAATTAAAAATATTAATTCCTCTATAGGCGACGAAGTCTATCGATTCAATGGGATTAATGATTCTAAAAGTATTGATGAAATTTATAACGAAGCTGTTAGATCTCTTGCAGACGAAGATTATGATGCAGCAAAAAAATTGTTCATATATTTAATAAATAACTTCACTGATCCAGATAAATTACCTTTATCTTTGTTTTGGTTAGGTGAAATTGAATTCTCTTCATCAAGCTTTGAAGAAAGTAAGAAGCATTATATGCAATTAATTTCTTCCTTTGAGAATCACTGGAGAGTGCCACTTGCTCATAAGAAATTAGGTGACATATCCTTTAAGCTAGGCAATATAAAAACTGCAAAAGAGAAGTATCAGTTTGTTATTCGAGAGTTTCCTAATAATCCAGCATCATCTATGTCTTTGCAAAGTTTAGAAGATATGGAATAATCACCACTTTTTA
>CAYFJC010000035.1:0-10617 GCA_964343355.1 uncultured Gammaproteobacteria bacterium
CTAATACTTAAATTAGGTCTAACAAACCATCCAGATGCTGGATAGAAAGTATGCTCAACAGTAACTGTTGCTGATACTTCAGGAGACCACATTAAATTCTTACCATCAAGATTATGATCGCCAGCTGCTGCACAAGGATCTTGTCCTAATAAAGCTCTTTCAAGACAAAGATAACCATCAGCAAACTCTTCAGATCCACCTGGTTGAGGAGCATCTAAAGCAGCAACCCACCCATACACTCTTCCATTTTCCCAAGCATTCCAATCAAACTCTAATTCAAGACCCTGGATTGTTGTTTCTTCGAGGTTTTTAGTCATTAATGTATAAATTGCATTTCCATTTCGCTCATCATAACCAACAAAACCAAACATAGTTCTTTGCATATTTTCATATTGAGAAACAAAAGCATTACCTAGAAGTTTTAAATCACCATCTAGTAATGAAGCTTTAAAACCTAATTCAAATGTAGTGTTATCTTCAGGTTCGTAAGGGAAATTGATGAATACACCATCACCTCTATCCACATTGTCACCAAAACCACCAGCTTTAAAGCCAGTCGCTACTGAACCGTAAACGAATAAGTCATCATTAACAATATAGTCAAAACCTAGTTTGAAAGTGCCAGCATCCCATTCAGCTGCATAACTATTATCAGCACTAGCAGGAATATCAAGGAAATTAGGATTGAAAATACCATCATTCATTCCAAGATCATCTGATTGATAAACTCCATTATAAACAGACCAATCTACAAAAGTTAAATTACCGCCTGCATCACTAACTAAACGTGTATTACCAACGAAATCATAACTTTCAAACCAAAAACAGTCATTAGCATCAGCACAATACATATTTGGATTTGTATAATATCCATGAGTAATGATAGTTTTACCACCGACATCTTCCTTTTCGTCCCAAGTATGTCTGTAACCAAAAGTAATATTTAATCTATCATCAACTGCATAATCCACTTGACCAAAAATTGCCATTGATTCAACAGTTCTGTTTGGTTGATAATAAGAAGCCGAGAAAGGTCTCATTGTTACACCATTAAAAGGCTGTTCAACATCGTATCTAGAAGAGTTATCTTCATCCATATAAAAAACACCAGCAACCCATTGAAGCTGATCATCTGTATCTGATTTTAGTTGGAATTCAACAACATTTGAGCTCATTTCCTGAGTGGTTCTTGACATTTCATCAAACCACATAGGTTTTACATTATCTGCTAGAGTAGCTGCTGCTGAACCGGGAACTAAACCAAGTGCTCCTGCAACTGCATCAAAGTCTTGCATCCAAACTGAATACTGACAACCATAAGCATATGAAGCTTCAACTGATCCGCCCCAGCCCATTTGGCAATTGTCATATCCCATATTCCAAGCAGTATTTTGGAAATATGCATCTCCATTAAAACCTGTACCATTAGAGCCTTCCACTTTAGGGCCCCAACCATACTGACAGCCATATATGCCGCCACAATCATGATGCCCTCTTAGAGCAAACCATCCAGTCATCATTGAGTCTGGGTGTTCTCTTTTAAAACCATAAGCAGGGTGAGATGGATCTACAAAATTACCACCATCATTATCATTAATTTGATATCTATCTTGCTCAGATATTGAAACTCTTAATTCTCCAAGAACATCTTCATTAACTCTGAACTTAAGTTCAGATCTTAAACTAGTAATTCCAAGGTCTAATTCACCAGGATTATTAATTGCTGCATGAAAAGGATCTTGAGGACCTTGATCACATGAAAAGTCATATGCCATTCCTCTCGACATCTCAGCCTGTTCACAATCTTTTAAATAGATACTTCCAGCACCATCATCTTGGAAATGATCTAATGCAACATACCACTCAAGGTCTAAATTATTTGCTGGCGCGAATAAGAATCCAAATCTACCAGCCCAATTATTTGTATTACCGTATGCATCTGCTGCTTTAACTTCTTTAGCTCTTCGTTGGTCAACGTTTGCTATTCCATCCTTCATGACATCTCTGCCATCAGCCCAAGTTTCTGTACTTTGATTTGGACCACCTGGACCAGATGTATTAATACCTACCTTTCCATCTCTATTGTAATCAAGCTCCCAATCATAACTATCAACAGTTTGATCAATATATGAATTAGCCTTTGTAGCTTTAAAAGATGTTCTCATTGCCCATTCACTTGTAATTGGAATGTTAATGAAACCATCAATTTCTTGCATGTGTCTATTACCTAGTCTGACTCCATATCTACCTGTAACCTCATCACCAAATTCAGGCTTAGCTGTAACTACATTAATTGCACCAGAAGTTGAGTTTCTTCCAAATAGAGTTCCTTGAGGACCTCTTAGAATTTCAATTCTTTCAACATCATGAGCAAGCATTAAGGCTGCTTGAGGTCTAGGTGAATACATTCCATCTACATGCACTGCAACTGTTGGGTCGCCGATTTCAGTATAGTTATTAGATCCGATACCTCTTATAGCAATATTTACCCCTGAGTCTTCTGCAGAAGTTCCTACTTGCATATTGGGAACTAATTTAGATAGATCCGAGATTCTAGAAATACCTTGGGTATTTAATTGATCTTGAGTTACAACAGATACAGCAATTGGTGTTTCCATTAAACTGGTTTCACGCTTGGTAGCTGTAACAATTATCTCTTCGACTAAAGCGTCAGCCTCGTCTTGAGCAAAAGTATGATTAGTAAAACTTGTAAATGAAATTACAAGCAATGATAGTAGATACCTATTAAAATTCATTGTTTCCCCTCTATTCCTCTTAAAGAATGATTACATCGACAATTTAATGACATCGATGTCAGTTATATATGCACGGCATTATATCCAAAGTTAGGGTATAAATGCAAAAAAAAAGAAGTAGCTAAATTATTATGTGCAAATAATATGCACATAAATAATTAAGGGATTAATTTTCGACAAACAAATACATCTCCTACCTTATAGGTAAGAGACGTAAAATTTGTTATAGAAAATTAAAGAGAGAGACTATCTAGATTCGCGAGGACGTGATTCGTTAACAACCAATTTTCTGCCTTCGATATCCATGTCATTCATGGCTTCGATTGCTTTTTCAGCTCCATCACTCATTTCAACAAAACCAAACCCTCTTGAGCGGTTTGTCATTCTATCAGTGATAATTTTTGCTGAAGTAACTGTTCCGTGTTCTGCAAAAAGATTTTCTAGGTCTTGGTCGCTCATGCCCCAAGAAAGATTTCCAACGTATATATTCATAATTTCCTATTATATAAAAAAAAAGCATTTTACATTACATTTCCACGTATAAGTAACTTTTTTTCAACTATTAACAAATTTAATTGTTGAGTCTCCAAACTCAGACCACCATTCCATACCCATTAAATGGATTCTTTCGAGGTTAATTTCAGATGTGTCGTCTAGCTTTTTATTAACTTTTTCAGTTGACGAGTTAATTCTTAAGTATTTTTCTTTCATCAGACCTTCGGCGATTTCATGATCCATATTTTGTTCAAGCATGATACCAATTACATCATTTCTCAGCCATCCAAGTGCACCCCATTTTTTCGAAGCAGGTCCGTCAATTTTATCCCTATCTATTCCAGCACCGATGCTCAAAACTTTTACATTATCAGTTTTAAAGTGCTTCATTGCTTCTACATATCCTATTAATGATGGATTATTCGAAACAATACCTCCATCGATATGCCAAGTGCCGTCCTCTATTTTAGAAGTTGGATAATAAATTGGGGCAGCGCTAGTAGCCATTGCAGCACTAACTGCACTTATTTCTGGAGTATTGATGCTGCTCAAAAGAGCAGGACTCCTATTTTCAACATCGTAGCTCAAAGTTATAATGGGCTTGTGAGCTTCTCCCATAGATGCATCAGATAAATATTTTTTTAAGGTATCAGTTTTACCTATACCATCATACTTGGGTCTCGTATGTAAAAAAGAAGTTCTATTTTCCCATGAGGCTGACATAGAAGACAGAATATTTTCTCTTGACCAAAATTCATGAAGTTCACTGGCATTCATTTTTCCGATAGCAATCAGCATTGCATTCATCCCACCAGCACTGGTTCCAATGAACATATCAAATGAATCAAAAATTGATTTTCCAGTTGCCGCTTCTAACTGTTTTAAAAAAACTACTCCAGCGATAGCTCGAACTCCGCCTCCGTCAAATGATAGAACTCGTTTTGCTTTTTTACGAGAGAATATTTCAAAGTAATTCTTCATTACAAAGATCCTTTGAAAACAAATAAAGAGTTAAGTTTAATCTGGTGTCGAGGATCCAGCACCTCTGCTGTCAGCTCTTGCATTTCTATCGATCGCATCAGCCCTCTTCTCCATATTATCTGCATTCATGGGTAGTATTGCCATTCTTCGAGTATCTCTGTCGATAATAGATTGAGCTATCTTTTCTTGATTATTTGCATATCTAGCATCTAGTTGTGCTTGAGTAGGAATAGGGAAATCAAGAATTTTTTGATGAAGAATTTTTAAAGCTTCTAATTGCTTGCCTTGGTATTTACCAGAATCTATTGAAACCATTAGGTCGCTTGCATATTTTTTTTGCTTAGCTAACTCAGCTTCAACTGTTGATGGTCCAGCAGCTTCAAGTTGCGAAGATGCAAAAAAAGAAAAAGTAATACATAAAGTTAGTAAGTTTTTTAAAGTCATGATTGTAGTCTCCTTGAAATATTAAAATATTATAAACTATATTTAATTAGGGGGTGCTTGGATTAGTTGCTGAATCTCGGTTCATTGTTTGTCTCATTTCACGCATCTTAATTTGCTGCTCACGAAAATTATTATTTTGGTTAGATGAGTTATTTTTTATGTTATTTCTTTGATTATTACTCATATTCTCAATCATTGCGGTATGTGTTTTATTAACTTCGGCCTGAGTAGGTTCTGGACGAAGTAGCATCTGATTATGAACTTGTTGTAAATAAGCAAGTCGCTTTCCGTCATATCTTCCAGAGTTGATAACTAAAAGAAGGTCATCAGCCGCTTCTTTTTGCTTTTCGACGACCTGCTCAACGCTTGGCGGACCTTTAAGCTCAGCTATATCCACTCTTAACCTTTCCATAACTCTACTATCTTGCTCAGCTGATACTACAAATAGTGGGATTGAAAATAATATTGTTAGAATTAATGTATGTTTCATAA
The DNA here is from genome assembly GCA_964343355.1 of uncultured Gammaproteobacteria bacterium. Classification (GTDB taxonomy): domain Bacteria; phylum Pseudomonadota; class Gammaproteobacteria; order Magnimaribacterales; family D2472; genus MED-G78. The sequence goes on from CAYFJC010000035.1 coordinate 5,169, forward strand.
TTATGATATTTTTGTTATTACTTACTACTAATATAGATTGATTTTATAATAAAAAGTTCAAAATCTTAAAATTTTCTTTTTTGTGGACCGCATTTTCCGGAAGCTTGAATTTCTACTTTAGGGTTCTTGTTTTTAGTACCATCAGTTTTTTTTAACCAAATATCAGCATCAATTCTGCCTTTTCCTGTATACCAATTAATTGAATTACTGACACGATATAAGTCAACCTTAAAGTCTGAAAATACTGGATGAATTTCATCAGGTAACATTGTTGTTAATATTTCTATACCTTTATCCGAATTGTTTTCAACCCATTTAGCTTCAGGATTAATCCAGGTTGGTGAAGGTTCAAAAATATAATTTAGTTTAATCATGGTGTCATCTTTTTTATTTATCTCCCAGTACTGTGTGACTGTAATTGGATCTTTTTGCCAAAATTCTTCAGCGAAATTACTTTTAGCTTTTTGTAAAAGAAAAATAGATTGTTGAGTTTGAACTGCAAGGTTTCTAAAAAGCTCAATGCCTTCAGATAAATAGTTCTTAGCTACATCTTCATAAGTTATAGAGTAAGTTCCTTCTAGCTCACAAATAACCTTTGTTGTTGATTGAGCATGAAGGCTAGGAATAAGAATAATAAGAAATAAAAACCTACATTTCATAACTAATCCTTCACAACCTTGTCACCTAAAAGGTTTTTAGCAGACTCAAGGCCGCCTGCGTTTGTTAGATCTTTGTAACCCATATTAGCTAGAGCTTTCATAGCTTTTCCTGCTCTATTACCACTTCTACAGTAAAGAATTATTTTTTCATTTTTATCAGGAGCTATCTTTGTAATTTCATTTGAAATTTCATCCCAGTTAACTCTTTGAGCTCTAGAAAGATGTCCTTGGTTCCACTCCCCTTCTGATCTAACATCAATAATTACTGCGTCTTCTGTACCAGCGAATGTATTAAATGAGACCAATAGACTTAAGAAAATAAATAACTGTTTCATTTGTTGACCTCTTTATTCATAGCAGTGAATCTGCAAAAACATGTTCTTCTTCCTTCATCATCTGTAATATCAATATTCCATACAGATGTTGATTTGCCTATATGCACTGCAGTTGCTTTTCCATAAACAAATCCTTCGCTTACAGACCTAAGATGGTTTGCATTAATCTCCAGACCGACTGCTATTTTATTGTTGTTATCGAGAACTAGATTTGCTCCTATGCTTCCAACTGTTTCTGCAAGAACACATGAAGCTCCTCCATGAAGAATCTCAAAAGGCTGTTTAGTTTTTTCTGATACTGGCATCTTCGCAATAACATAATCATCACCAATTTCTATGATTTCTACACCTAGATGTTTATCCATATTGACCATTGCGCCATAACTATCTTGAGAATTAATAGACTCATGCCATATATTATTTTCTGTAACTTTTATCATCACAGGATTTTATCATGAGTTTCTTAATTTGATTTGTTAAAAATAATTGAATTTGTTTAACTTTTTTAGTTACTTTAATATATCAACGTAACTATATTTTAAAAAAATTATGAGTGAAAGAATAAAAATTATTGGAGCCGCTAATTCTCCATATACTCGCAAAATACTATCTGTATTTAGGTATAAGCATATTCCATATAGTGTTTACTGGGCAGAGGTTGCAACTCATCTTGCAAAATTAGGCGTAGAGCCACCACGTCCTATTTTATTGCCTACGATTCTTTTAAAAAATGAAGAAGGTGAATACATTGCAACAACTGACACTACTCCAATCATAAGAAGATTAGAAAATGAATATCCAGGAAGGAATATTATTCCAAAAGACCCTGCTCTATCTTTTATTAATTACCTACTCGAAGACTTTGCTGATGAATGGATTACCAAATATATGTTTCATTACAGGTGGTATTTTGAAGAAGATGCAGATAATGCTGGAACTATTCTTCCATTGAGCCATATGGTAAATATGCCCGAAGATGTTCATTCACAAATTAAATCTATGGTTGCTAAAAGACAAATTGAGAGGCTTTGGGTCGTGGGTTCAAATGATAAAACTGCTAAATTAATTGATTTAAGTTACAGAAGATTTTTAAAATTAATGGAGGCTCATTTATCAGTAAGTCCTTTTCTCTTTGGCGATAAGCCCTCCTCGGCAGACTTTGCTATCTATGGTCAACTCACCCAACTTATTGGCTTTGATCCAACTTCAAGAAAAATTGCTTATGAAATCTCATCGAGAAGTGTTGCATGGCTTGATGTGATGGAAGATTTAACTGGGATTGATCCAGAGGAATCAAATTGGACTAGTCTTGAAGACAGTCCTCTAACTCTAAAAGATATTTTAAAAGAAGTTGGTAGAGTTTATGTTCCAGCTTTAATAGAAAATGATAAAGCTGTAACAGAAGGCGTGGATACTTGGGAAACTGAAATTGATGGATCTATGTGGAAGCAAAAAACTTTTAATTATCAGGCAAAATGTTTATCTTGGATTCAGCAAGAGTTTAATAATCTAGATGACGAAAATAAATCAAGGGTTATAAAATATATTGATGGTACGGGTTGTGAAATTTTAATAAAAGGATAGTGATATGGAAATTAAAGATAAAAGAGTTGTAGTCACTGGCGCTGCTAGTGGTATTGGTAAAGCTTTATGCGTTGCTTTTAAGGATTCAGGTGCGAAGTCTATAGTTTGTGTTGATATGAATACAGAAGGTGCAATTGAGACAGCTGAGTTGGTTAAAGGTATTGCTGTTTCAGCTGACGTATCTAAAGAGTCAGATATTATTAATGTCATAGATAAAGCAAACGACCTATCAGGTGGTATTGATATTTTTTGTTCTAATGCAGGCATTGGGGGAAACCCGGGCTTCTTTGAATCTGATACAGCAGACTGGAATCATATTTGGGGTGTTAATGTTCAATCACATATTTATGCAGCTAAACATGTCCTTCCTCAAATGATGGAAAGAGGTGAAGGTTATTTAGTGAATACTTCTTCTGCAGCAGGGTTATTAACTCAACTAGGTGCTGCAGGATATTCTGTTACTAAGGCTGCAGCTGTGAGTTTTGCAGAATGGATTAAAATTACTTATGGAAATAAAGGAATTGGCGTTTCTTGTCTATGCCCGCAAGCAGTAAGAACTGCAATGACTGAACAAGGGCCTGGCGTAGCTGGAGTAGATGGAATGCTGGAAGCTGATGTTGTTGCAAATGATGTTTTAAATGCTATTAGAGAAGAGCGTTTTCTAGTCTTACCTCACCCCGAAGTTGCAGAGTATATGCAAAGAAAAGCCAATGATCGAGATAGATGGATTGGAGGCATGCAAAGATTGCAAAAACAATATGAAGATTTTTTAACCCCCATGAATGATAAATAGAACGAAATAGCAGCCTGCTTTAGCAGACTGCTATAGATACGAGTTTATTTTACAAAAACTGTAGGCGCCTCGCCCTTTTTAGCAACTCTAATTACAAGAGAAGATCTGCATTCGTCATCAGCAACAGCTGGCGCGTCGTCTTCTCCGCCATGTACCCAATTTGAAGGTTCAAACCAATATTCATCTTTATTAACAGGCTTAAATTCACCTGAAACATTAGTATTAGATTGACCATCAAGCATATAAACAAGTGTTCCATATGGATGCATATGCTTATCGCCCTTATTTGCTCCACAGGAAGCATACTTTTCTACATATAAATCCATTTCTCCGCCTAGATCAAAAATCTCTGATGAGATCAAACCTTGTCCAGCAACTTTTTCCTCTTCATGGTGAGCAGCATTAATATTTATAGTGGCAATTATTAACATGCCTATCGCTAATTTAGTTTTCATATTTATTCCTTTTAAAAAATATTTAACTTTAAGCATACACAAGTATGTTTTATAAATATACGCTTTATGTAAAGTAGACTTTACATCAGAAGTGTTCTAGTATTAATTGAATACAATTAATTACAAAAAATATGAACACTGCAAATGAGGTATATTTAGGTCAAAAAAATTCCGTTGCTAGATTTAATCTGGATACTCAAAAATCAGTTTGGGGTAAAGCTGTTGAGGGCTCTCCATCTATAATTTCTACCTGCGGTGATAATGTCTTGGTACAAAGCTCAACCATATGGGGGAAATATACCCATTACCTTCTAGATGCTCAAACGGGCAATCAAATATGGGCCGCAGTCGACATTGGATGTTTGATTGTTCCGCAATATCATAAAGGGGACATCTTTTTTACTAATGCTAAGGGTGCTGTATGTAAATTAAGCGGGGAATCAGGCAAATTGCTTTTTCAAACTAAATTTAAAAAGTGGTATGACTCAACAAGCTACATCCTAACAGTAGCCAAAGATAAGATTTATATATTATCGAAGAAAAAATCATTTCATGTAGAAATTAATTCTGGAGAATGCATAGAGGTACCAGAATTAGCAAACTTTGCCAAAGATCATTTGACTTTTGGGCTTGGAAATGGAGTTGATCAAATCGCGTTATTCTCTTCAATTGCTATAGCTACAGCCGCTGCCTCAAAAGATGGAGGTGCAGTTGGTGGTGGAGGTGAATAAAATATCAGTCATGGGTACATTTATATACTCTTTATGGGTACAAAAATAAAATGGATAAGGAGAATAAAATTATTAAAGGATTTGTATGGATATTAATCCTATCTATTTTTCCTGTTGGCTATTTAGCAAATTATGATTATTTAACTGAAAAGCATGTTCAGATTTATATCGGTTCTATAATGTTAGGGGCTGTTATTGCTGGAATGTACCGAATTAACCAGCGTAAAGAAATAAGTAAAATTAGAAAAATAGATTTAGAAAATTTTGCCAAAAATAATGATTATACTTTTTATAAAGTACCGTTAAGCCTTGAACACTTTAGATCATTTGACGTATTAAATAATATATTATGTGCTGAGAATCTTGATGGCACTACCATTAATTTGAGTCAGGTCTTTTTTACGACTCATAGATATAAAAATCATTTAGTATCTCAAGAAGCTCCATTTAACGAGATATTTACAATTGACACATTCAACAGGGGACAACAGGGACAAAGTGATCAACACGCATTTTTTACTCAAGTTTTTTTATTTAAAATTAAAAAAAATATTCCAAAGTTTTATATCTCAGGAAATAAGACTTTAAATTGGAGATATAAATTCCCTTTTTTTACTTCTGCTGGAAATTCAAAGGAGCTTAAGAAAATAAATTTTAAAAATTATAATTTTCCAAATGACTATTTGGTATTTATGAATTCAAATGATGCAGATCGATTTATAACTAGAAACTTTGTTGATTTATTAAATCAGGGTATTAAATCGAAGCAAGAAAAAATATGTATAGAATCAAATGGAAATTCATTGATATTTTTTGTATATAGAAAAAGGCATGACCTAAAAGAGATGGATAGCTATTTAAATTTATTTAATCATCTAATTAGATCACTAAA
>CAYFJC010000036.1:0-5668 GCA_964343355.1 uncultured Gammaproteobacteria bacterium
TCATAGAGGTAGAAGATTATATATTTAATAAAGACAAACAACTAGTTGTAGACCCGACTGCTGAAAAACTTAAGAATGAGTTCAATAAAGTTGAAAGGAGTTATATACCTATAAATGCAATTATTAGAATTGATGAAGTTGTAGAATCTGGTGAAGCTACAATAAAAGAAAATAAAAGTTCTGTAAGCCCATTTCCTCTTAATATCCAGCCTGCCAATAAAAGCGAATAACTTTAAAATAATTCTTCTTCGTTGAAAATTAAATTTTTATAAAATCTAAGCTCTTCAACTGAATCTTTAATATCACCCATAGCTCTGTGAGCTCCATTTTTCTCGTAGACCTGCGCCTCATTCATCCATCTTGTTGCAAGCTCTTTAACTGTCGACACATCGATATGCCTATAATTAAAATAGGCTTCTAATGTAGGCATATATTTAACTAGAAATCTTCTGTCATGAGAAACTGTATTCCCACACATTGGTGATTTTTTATCACTGACATATTTTGCAATGAACTCAAGGGTCTCCATTTCTGCAACTTGCTGAGAAATACTGCTTTTTTGGACTGCTTCAGCTAAGCCTGAGCCACCATGCTGTTTTTGATTCCAGTCATCCATTCGGTCAAGATATTCTTGAGGTTGTTTAATGATAATATTTGGCCCTTCAGCGATATAATTAAGCTGAGAATCAGTTATTAACGTGGCTATTTCAATGATTCTCTCTTTTTCAGGATCTAATCCTGTCATCTCAAGATCGATCCAAACTAAATTTTCTTTTGATTGTTGGGTCTTCATAACTTTTTATATTCTTTCCTTTGGTGTATTTTGTGCTTTATATGCAAAAAGTTCAAACAGGAAGAGTAATTGAATTCTATTCAAACACATGTTTGGTAGATATCAGTGGTCTTACAGTTCAATGCTCGATATTTGGAAAACAGGATATTGTGGTTGGTGATCGTGTAAATATAGAGTATCAAAATGAGAATGACCCCAAGTCAGCATTAATTATATCTAAACAAGAAAGAACATCGGAGCTAACCAAAAGGAGTATTAGAGGCTCTAAAGTGGTTGCTGCAAACATCAGTCATGTGGGAATACTTTTAGTACAAAATCCAACTACATCAACTGAATTCATTGATAAATGGATTGCTTCTTCCAAGGCTTCAAATATCAAGCCGTTTATAATAAATAATAAAATAGACATTGATATGCCGTCTGATTATTTACAAAAAGTAGCACTTTACAACAACATTGATATAAAAATATTTAATGTATCTGCTAAAGAAAATACCGGCTTAAAAGATCTGACTCAGTATTTAGAAAATAAATGCACCATATTTGTTGGGAACTCAGGTGCAGGTAAATCAACACTGACATCTAAGCTTACTGGAATTGATATTAAAACTAAGGCTCTATCTAACAATCAGGGGAGGCATACCACCTCCATATCAAGTTTATATGTGCTCCCAAATAATATTGAGATCATAGATTCACCCGGAGTAAGAGATGTTCCTATAGAAGGCTTATCCAAAGAAGAGATTGTTCATGGTTTCTATGAAATATATGAATCTAGTAAATTATGTAAATTTTCAAATTGTAACCATAAGGGTGATGAGGGCTGTAACGTAATCCCAATGATTAATAATGGAGAAATAAGTAAAAGTAGATACAATAATTTTATTAAATTCCTCGAGCAGGTATCAGATGAATAAAAAAACACATTTTGGCTATAAAGAAGTGGATGTTGAAGAAAAATCCAAGCACGTAGGGGGTGTATTCTCATCTGTTGCTAGCAGTTATGATGTCATGAATGATGCTATGTCTATGGGATTGCATAGATTATGGAAGAGAATACTAGTTGAGATTGCAGGAGTTAAGGATAATGATGTAGTCCTAGATATAGCCGCCGGAACTGGAGATATTGCAAAATTAATATCAAATCAATTCCCTTCATCACAAGTTTATATTTCAGACATTAACAGTGAGATGCTTGCCCTTGGAAGAGAAAGATCCATAGATGAAGGCTTCTCTAATAATACATATTTCTGTCAATTAAGTGGTGAGGCAATTCCTTTTAAGGATGATACTTTTGATGTAATAACCATTGGTTTTGGCCTAAGAAATTTTACAGATAAGCCTGCTGGTTTAAAAGAAATGAAGCGATGTCTTAAAAAAAACGGTCGCCTCCTTGTTCTAGAATTTTCTAAACCTACCAATCCCTTATTTAGCAAAGTGTATGATTGGTATTCATTTAATATCCTCCCAAAATTAGGAGCTTTATTGGCAAATGATAGTGATAGTTATCAGTACTTAGCTGAGTCTATTAGGATGCACCCTGATCAAGAAGCTTTAAAAGAGCTGGTTCTTAGCAGTGGTTTTGATGACTGCAAATTTTATAACTTATTAAACGGTATTGTGGCTATCCATGTTGGATATAAAGAACAAGATTAATCAATCTGTAAGTAAATTTATAGAAGATGCTATAAGCTCTTCTCCTGATCTTGGAGATAAATTAGATAATATTTCTCCTATTTTATTTAGTCTTAACATTTCTGGTGTCGAGCCTTTTTTTATTAGAATAAATAAAAATATAGTTAATGTTTCTATGGATGAAATTGAAAATATAGATTTTTTAATTTCCATAGGTATCTTGGAGATTGCTCAATATATCACCAGTAAAACTATTGCAAAAAAACATATTGAGGGTGATGAAGAAAAAGCATTCGTCCTAATTAATATACTTAAAAATACTGATATTGATTTCTCAATTTTAGTTGAAAGAAATTTTGGTCATCTGCCTGGTGTTTTATCGTATCTAGCAGGCATTAAAATAAATCAGAATACCGATGTTACAATCATGCCAGATGATCTTTCACAAAAACTTAGATCTATTAGCATTCGCCTTGATAGGTTAGAAGCACTAAATAATGAAAATTAAATGAATTTAATAATATTAATAATAGGTGGTATAAAGCTTTTATCTGGCTCTATTAGACATGGGGTTATAAGCATACCCTTTGAAAATAGCTCTAATTATTTTATAAAATCACTTCGATTGCTCAACCCCTTTTATTCTAATTTTAAAGACAAAAGAGAGGGTCAAAGGCTTGCAACTCTTATAGAATCTCAGGGACCAGTATTTATAAAATTTGGTCAGCTTCTCTCAACTCGAACAGATATTTTAGATATTGAGGTCGCTAAGGATCTCCAGATCCTTACTGATCAGTGCAAAAACTTTGATGTCAAAGTAGCGCGAGAAATTATTAAGAAAGAATTAGGTGGAGATATCGAAGAATTCTATGATGATTTCAATGACAACCCAATTGCTGCTGCATCTTTGGCACAAGTTCATACTGCCAAAATTAAAAATACCGATAAGGATGTCGTTATAAAAGTCTTAAGGCCTGGAATTAAAAAAAGTGTGTCAAGAAATGTTCGATTGCTTAAAAGTGCGGCTTCTGTATTCAATATTTTGTATAAGGATAGTGATAGATTAAAACCAAAGGAAGTTATTAGAGATTACGAAGAAACTATTTATAAAGAATTAGATCTAAAATTGGAAGCGGCTAATACAAACTTAACTCGAAAAAATTTCTTCAATTCAAAAAGGCTTTATATTCCCGAAGTTTATTGGGAGTTAACCACATCTAATATTTTCACTTTGGAGAAAATTGATGGCATTCCATGCACTTCTATTGAAGAAATAGAAGCTCACAAAATAGATAAAAAATTGTTAGCAGAAAACGGTGTAACTATATTTCTAGATCAGGTATTTCGTGATAACTTCTTTCATGCTGATATGCATCCTGGAAATATTTTTGTATCAAAAGAGCATCCTGAATCTCCGGGTTATATAGCTATAGATTGTGCAATTACCGGCTCACTATCAAATGAAGAGAGGTATGCGCTTGCACGGATGCTGCAGGCAGTTTTAAAACAAAACTATAGGGCATTAGCTCAACTCTTTATTAATTCTCACTGGGTTGATCCTGAGACGAGCCTATTAGAGCTAGAAAATACCTTAAGAGCATGTTGTGAGCCAATATTTGAAAAACCTTTATCCGAGATCGAGTTTGGAAAACTACTTTTATATCTTTTCCAGAGTACGAGAAGGTTTGGTTTATCTTTGCAGCCCTCTTTGGTTCTTCTGCAAAAAACATTGATTCATATTGAAGGAATGGGAAGACAAATCTATCCGGAGTTAGATTTTTGGGGTATTGCAGAGCCCTATTTAGATAATTGGTTGATGGAACAATTTAGTCCATTAAGATTAAAAGATTTTATTTTAGAGAATAAAGAAGAGATTTTATTTAAAACCTCTGAAATGCCTGGGTTTATTTATGAGGTCCTAGATGAATTAAGAGGTTATTCAAAAAATAAGCAATCAAGTGATACAAAAATACAAGAATTAAAAGTTCAGCTTATAAAAGAAAAGTATATGGTCCGACTAATTGGTGTTGGAATAATCACTCTATTGGGTGTCTTAATATTCACATCATAAAATTATAATTTTTAGTTTCTTTGACTAAAGGTTAAACTAGATTCTCTTTGGAGGTAATTATGGGTATTGGTGGCATAAGCGTTTGGCAGTTATTGATAATCTTAGCAGTTGTAGTCCTGATTTTTGGAAGTGGAAGATTGAAATCTTTAGGTTCTGATTTAGGATCTAGTCTTAAAGGTTTTAAAAAAGCTGTTAAGGAAGAAGAAACTGACGAAGACTCAGATAATAAAGATTTATAAAAATTGTTTCAGATAGGCTTCTTTGAAATCCTGCTTATCCTTTCGCTTGGGCTATTAATTATTGGCCCAAAACAACTACCAACTGTTATTAAATTTGTCTTAAAGCAATACAAAAAATTACAAAAAAATATTGTAAGTTTTAAAGATGATATTGAAAAAGAAATAGATACTAAAGACATTAAACAAGATATTTATAATGAGCTAAGAATGGAGGAGCTAGAACAATCAGAGCTCTTTGAAGAAAAAAAAGAAGATGACTGAAAGCTCTATAACAAGCCATTTTATTGAATTAAGAACAAGACTTCTTAGGGTGCTTGGGCTCTTGGCTGTTCTAACTATTGCTGGGCTGCCTTTTGCTTCAGAAATATATCTCTTTGTTTCTAGCCCATTGATTAATGCCTTGCCTGCAGGCTCAACCATGATAGCTACTGAAGTAACTACACCATTCATGGTGCCAATTAAACTAACAATATTTACTGCTATGTTATTAACTATTCCTTATATGTTTTATGAGGTATGGATGTTCATGGTGCCTGGTTTGTTTAAAACTGAGAAGAAGTTTATTGCCCCCTTAATGTTGTCTACTATTATGCTTTTTGTTCTAGGTATATCTTTTGCATACTTTGTTGTAGCACCAATTATTTTTAGTTTTTTTATAGCATCGGCGCCTGAATCTATTCAGGTAATGACTGATATAAATCAATATTTTAGTTTTTTTATAAAACTAATTTTTGCGTTTGGGATTTCATTTGAAATACCTGTTGCGACTTACTTACTAATTAATTCCAATATTGTAGATAAGAAAACTCTAGTAAATACTAGGCCTTATATAGTTGTGATGTTTTTTGTTTTAGCAATGTTTTTAACTCCGCCCGACGTTTTCTCTCAATTATTTTTAGCTATACCAATGTGGTTATTATTTGAGATTGG